>CALKHM010000305.1 GCA_937988695.1 uncultured Microbacterium sp.
GGATCCGGTGTCACCGGGGTGCGTCGCGTACTCTTCGATGATCGCCTTCTTGACTTCTGCATCCAGTGCCATAAAGCGGTCCCCTTCCTCGTCGTTGCGCGGTGCCCGACGCCCGTTGCGTGAGCTCTCTTCATCCGCGGCCGATCAAACGGCAACCGCATCAGTCTACAGCATCGCGAGCCGTCGCTACGCTCAGAAGGGTGCGCGATCGCGGACATACGCGTGCCCGGCGTGAAGGTCGGACGCGATCAGAGCGATGGGGTCGAACCTGACCGTGCCGGACGGCCTGGTGATACGGATACGACCGGTCGGCGCTCTCCAGCGCAGCACGCCGCCGGACAGCTGCTCCACCTGCCACGCCGTGTCGTGCCTGACCACATGATGACGCTTGCACAGATGTTCCAGGTTGCACAGGCAGGTCGGCCCACCTTCGACACGCGGGATCGCGTGGTCGATGTCGCACGAGCGTGCAGGGCGCCGGCATCCTGGGAATCGGCACTGCTGATCTCTCGCTCGCAGGAACCGCCTCTGCTGCTTCGACGGTCGGTAGCGGTCCACGCAGACCGGCACTCCTGTGCACGGGGTCAGTGAACACTCGCGTCCACGCCCGCGCATTCCCGGCCAACCGCCTCGCCGTGTCGTCGTCGATCGGACCGAACCCGTCTACGACAGCACCTCCCACCCGGGCTCCGGTCACCGTCGCCGCCGGGATGGTGACCTGCACGCTCGGCCGGATCGCGGACAGGGCGTCACGAGCTTCGTCGGTGGCTCCGTGCCCGGACAGTCCCGCGGTCAGCAGCAGGTCGCAGAGCATGTCCGCCATGATCTGTGTGACCGTGCGCTCGTCGGGCTCCGAATCGACCGGCTCCGCCTCTCTCCTGCCGGCCGTGTTCTGATCGAATGCCTCTACGGCCATCTGGCGTAGCCGGTCCACCGCACCCACGCCCTGCGCCGTGGGCACGTCCGCCGCGACCCGGGCGATTCCCGGTTCCAGCTCGCGCACGGTGACCTTGCGACGCTCTACGGCATCCCGTACGCGCTCCTGCGTCCCCTCAGGATCAAGACGCACCACCAGCCCCGACAACGCCGCCTTCAGTTGGCCCGGAGTCATCTCGCGCGCCATGTCGAGCGCCACCGTCTCGAACTCCGCCCGAACCGTCTCGTCCGCGATCGAGACGCCGGCCTCAGCGATCCGCGTCGCGTGCTCCGCCGAGATCTCGCCCGCGCTGACCGCGCACAACGTCTCCGAGAACATGCCCGTCAGCACCGACGCCAACGACACCTTCCGCGCGACCTGCCATTCGCTCATGTGCAGTCCGGCGCCGACCTCCGCATACAGCTCACGCATCCCCAGCTGTGTTGAGTGCGTGACCGCGCCCCGCCCATCACGAGCAGCGCGCTCGACCTCCCGCCGATCCACGAGACCAGCCACGCGCGCGAAGAAGAACATCTCCGCGGCGAACGCCCGGCCCGCCAGAGACCGCGACTGCACGAGGTCATCAAGCAGCTCGTCCACCTCCGAGAGCACCGGAGACGCATCCGTCGGCCCTGACACCGCGCCTCCCGTCATGGTATGAATCGTTATCGACATACTATCGAATATCTCTACGTTATGCAAGGCCCAATTTGCTTCTGCATTCTCGTATGCATGAACGAAGCATGCGGTGCTCGATCCCTCGCTGCGCCCGACGCGTGCTGACTCCTCATCCACCGGAGCGCATCGCACGTCGCGCGCATCGAGATCGACAGGCAGCCGGAACCGATACTCTCATTCCGTGCGACACACGTTCGAGACGACCCGGTGATGGCGAGGCTGTCGCGCGAGCATTTCATCGACCTGCGACCCCTGACCACCTCGCCGGCGTTCGCACGCCTGTGGGCAGGATCGACCCTGTCCGGGCTCGGCGGCCAGCTCACGATCGTCGCCGTGATGCTGCAGATGTACGCGATCACGCACGACACCTTCGCCGTGTCGATGATCGCCGTCGCCGGGCTCCTGCCGATGATCGTGGCGGGCCTGTACGGTGGCATGCTCGCCGACGCGTTCGACCGCCGCATGGTGGCCCTCATCGCCGCCACCATCACCTTCGCCTCGACGCTGCTGCTGTCCGTGCTCACCTGGGGCGGATGGGAGACGCAGTGGTGGCTGTACGCCCTGTCCATCGTGAACTCCGCCGCGAACTCGATCGTGCAGGCGGCACGCTCGGCCATCGTCCCCCGGCTCATCCCGATCGAGCTGCTGCCGGCAGCATCCGCCCTCAACGGCATCTCGGCGGGTCTCATGGTCATGGCCGGCCCCGCCCTGGCCGGCGTGCTGGTGGCGATCTCGGGCTACGGCTGGACATACACGATCGACGTGATCATGATGACGTCGCTGTTCCTCGGGCTGTGGACGCTGCCGTCGATCCGCCCGGAGGGTGCCATCGTGCGGCCGGGCCTCGAGTCCCTCAAAGACGGCTGGCGGTTTCTCAGGCGCGCGTCGAACATCCGCGTGCAGTATCTCGTCGACATCACCGCGATGACGTTCGGGCAGCCGCTGACGCTGTTCCCCGCGATCGGGGCGGTGCTGCTGGGCGGCGGCGCCATCACCACCGGCGTGCTCACGGCGGCCGTGGCCGTCGGCGCCTTCCTGTCGAGCCTGTTCTCCGGCCCGATCGGGCGGGTGCGCCGGCATGGCCTGGGCATCGAACGCGCCGTCATCGCGTATGGCGCGGCGATCCTCGCGTTCGGGCTCGTGCTGACCGCAGCGGCGCTGGGCTGGTTCGCTCCCGCGCAGCTGGACGAGCACTCCGCGAACATCGTGCTGATCGTCGTGGCGGCGCTGCTGCTGGCCGTCTCGGGCGCCGCCGACAACATCAGCGCGATCTACCGCTCGACCATGATGCAATCGGCCGTCCCCGACGCGATCCGGGGGCGCTTGCAGGGCATCTTCATCGTCGTGGTCGCCGGTGGCCCGCGCGTGGGCGCGCTCTACGCCGGGGCCCTCGCCACGGTCACGGCCCTGTGGTTCCCGCCGCTGCTGGGCGGGGTCATCATCATGGGTCTGGTCGCGTTCCTCGTGCGCCTGCACCCGCGGTTCCGCGCATACGACGCGCTGCACCCGGAGCCGTGACCGCGCGCCGACCAGGACCCGGCATCCTGCAACCGCACTCGTGGACGCAGATGCCGAACGACCTCGGCCCGCAGGCCGAGGTCGTTCGAATGGAAGCTGGTCAGGCCTGCAGGCCGCCCTGCAGGTCGAGTTCGATGGTGACCTCCTTGCCGACCAGCACGCCGCCGGTCTCCAGGGCGGCATTCCAGGTCAGGCCGAAGTCTTCGCGGTTGATGACGCCCTTCGCCGTCGCCCCGGCCTTGTAGTTGCCGTACGGGTCGGTGCCGAAGCCCCCGAAGTCGACGGTGAGCGTGATCGGCTTGGTGACGCCACGCAGGGTCAGGTCGCCGTCGACGAGGAAGTCGCCGCTGTCCAGACGCACTCCGGTCGATCGGAAGTCCATCGTGGGGTACTGCTCGGCGTCGAAGAAGTCCGCCGAGCGCAGGTGCGCATCGCGGCCGTCGTCGCGGGTGTTCACCGACGACACGTCGACGCTGGCCTCGATCTTCGCCTCGAGCGGGTTCTCCGGAGCGACGATCGTCGCGCTCTTCACGCCGAAGGTGCCGCGCACCTTCGAGATCATCATGTGGCGGACGGTGAACTGCACGTCGCTGTGCGCGGCGTCGAGCACCCAGGTGCCCGCCTTGTAGCCGGCGATCTCGGGAGCGGTGGTCGTGGTGTCGGTCATTCTCGGTCCTTCTGGTCGATGTGTGCGAAGCGCCTGGTGAGACGCATACGTGTGAATACAACCGGGCCTCTCCGGCATCTATTCCCGTGAATGCAAAAAGAAGCGGATGCCTCTTGTCGAGGCATCCGCTTCGTCGGCGTCGGATCAGGAGACGGCGATGAGATCGATCACGAAGATGAGGGTCTTGCCGCCCAGGAAGTGGCCGCCGGCGGGGCCATACGCCAGGTGCGGCGGGATCACCAGCTCACGACGACCGCCGACCTTCATGCCGGGGATGCCGTCCTGCCAGCCCTGGATGAGGCCGCGCAGCGGGAACTGGATGGACTCGCCACGGTTCCACGACGAGTCGAACTCCTCGCCGGTGTCGTACTCGACGCCGGCGTAGTGCACGGTGACGGTGTCGCCGGCCTTGGCCTCGGCGCCGTCGCCGACGATGAGGTCGCGCACGACCAGGTCGGTCGGTGCGGGCCCCTCAGGAGCGTCGATCTCGGGCTTCGTGCGGTTGTCAGTCATGACATCCATCCAACCCGACGCGGCCGGTGCGGTCAAAGCCCGCGACAAGACCCGGCACTCGCGATACGGGCCGGCGACAAGACTCAGCGCCCGGTGCCGCGGCGATGCCTGCGTGTCTACCGAGCGCTGAGTTGACCTGTCACCAGGATGACATGACCCACCAAGACCGTCAAGCATCACGGGGCGAACAGGGCACGGCGCGCGGCGACCGTGCGCGCGAGCAACACGCTCTCGTCGGAGGCCGCACGGGCATCGCGACCGGTCACGATGCGCTGCCGCACGGCTGCCAGGGTCGTGGCATCCGCGATGAACCCCTTCATGATCCCGGTGCGATCGCCGCGCAGGGTGCGCGCCCAGTCCAAGGCCGAACGCCGGCCGTGCGGTGTGGCGAGCATCGTGACCTCCTGCGGGGTGAACCAGCCGACAGCCGCGTACTCCCCCAGCCGCTCGGCGGTCAGGCGCCGCTCCTCGCGGCGCAGCATCAGCACGCCGACGATGAACAGCACGAACAGCGGCACCTGCAGCGTCGCGTAGAGCGCGAAGAAGTCGAAGAACTGCGCCGACGCGTTCCACAGCGCGTGCAGCGCTGCCGCTCCCGCCACTGCGAGCACCCACGTGCCCAGTGCCGCCCGCGTCTTCACCCCGCGACGCGCGGCCAGCCCCAGTGCGAAGCCGGTGACGCTCGTGAACATGACGTGCGCGAACGGCGAGAGGATGCCGCGCAGGAAGAACGTCATCGTCAGCTGCGCCGTGCCGCCCTCGATCATGCTCACGGCGAAGTACTGGATGTTCTCGGTGAACGCGAACCCGGCCGCCGTCAGCGCTCCGTACACGACGCCGTCCACCGGGCCGTCGAACGCGCGGCGGGCGGTCGCGAAGATCACGAGCACACCCAGTCCCTTGGCGAACTCCTCGACGATCGGCGCCTGCACCACGCTCTGCAGCGCGGCGTGCACCGGCGGATCGCCCGGGCCCAGTGCGCGGGCAAGCAGCAGGTCGATGCCCAGGGCGATGGCCACGGCGGCGATCGCGCCCCACGCCACCGCGAGCACGACGAGGCTGCGCGGCTCGGGCTCCCAACGGTCGACGTACCGCACGGCCACCAGCACGGCGGCAAGCGGCAGCAGCGCGACGACCAGCCCGATTGCGGATGCCGCGGGTCCGAGCGCCTCCAGGAAGTACGCCACGACGCCCAGCAACACCACCACGAGCACGCCCAGCAGCCACGGCGCGGCCCGACGTCCCTTCGCCGCCAGGGTGGGCAGCGGCGGCAGCGCGGCGGGCGCTGGCGCGGGACCGGCCGCGGTCGGAGTGGGCGAGCCGTCGTAGCCGCGCGCGAGCGGTGAGGGGAACGACATGACGAAAGCATACGGGTGACCTGACGACTGCCCCGATGCCCCGTTCGCTCGCCCGCTCTGCTGCGCAGGGTAGCGTGGAGGGATGCGTTTCGCCCATGTCCAGGTTCCCGGCCGCCCCGATCCGACCCTGGCGGCGATCACCGAGGGCGGCGCGCACCTGGTACCCGATCTTCTCTCCGGCGGCCCCGCCACGCTCGAGCAGCTGATCGCCGGCGGCGACGAGCTGCTGGCCCGCGTGCGCGACGCGGCGCAGTCCGCCGGCGCCGGGCATCCCGTCGACGACCTGGCATACGCTTCGGCGTCGTTGCGTCCGCCGGTCGTGCTCGCGATCGGACTGAACTACGCGGCACACGCGAGCGAGCTGGCACTGAAGGCGGACAGTGCTCCGACGGTCTTCACGCTGTGGCCGAACTCGCTGACCGGCCACCAGACGACGACGTCATGGCCGCGAGGGCTCAGCGAGTCGGTGGACTACGAGGCCGAGCTGGGCGTCATCATCGGAAGGCCCGCCCGCAACGTCACGGCAGACGATGCCCTCGACCACGTCTGGGGCTACACGGTCGTCAACGACATCACCGCACGCGACATCCAGTTCTCCGAAGCGCAATGGTGCCGCTGCAAGTCGTTCGACGGATTCACCCCGACCGGCCCGGTCGTGGTGACCGCCGACGAGATCCCCGATCCGCAGGCGCTGCACATCTGGACCGTGGTCGACGGGCACACCGTGCAGGATGCCTCGACCGCGCAGATGATCCGTCCGGTCAGCACGCTGGTCGCGCATCTGTCGCAGTCCTCGACGCTGTTGCCCGGCACGCTCATCTCGACCGGTTCCCCGGGCGGGGCAGGATACTCCCGCGAGCCGCAGCTCTTCCTGCGTGACCGCTCGACGGTGACGGTGGGCATCGACGGGATCGGCGAGCTGACCACGCACTGCCGCATCGTCGACTGAACCACGAACGACGCAGGGCGGCGGAGCCGAGGCATCCGCTGCCCTGCGTCGTTCGGTGGAGCTCTACCTGTTCAGGGCGGCGCAGTTCAGCGGGATCCCCCAGACGTGCACCAGCGCGTTGGGGTCGGTGACGCACTGCTGGAGGGCCGCCGCCATCGACGCGAAGAACGCGATGGCGATGATCCAGCCGATGATCGTGAGCACGAGGATGATCGCGCCGATGATGACAGCCGCAAGCGCCAGCCCGTTCTTGTGACCGGCCTTCCTGCTCTGCGAGAGCGCGACGATGCCCAGGATCAGACCGATCAGGGCACCGAGGCCGCTGGTGACAAGGCCCACCAACGACAGGATGAACGCGACGATGCCCATGGTCTTGCCGGGGTAGGCCGTCGGTGCGGCGGGCTGTCCATAGGCGGGCGCTTGCGGGTAGGCCGGGGCCTGACCGTAGGCGGGGGCCTGACCGTACGCGGGGGCCTGCGCGTACGTGGGAGCCTGCGCGTAGGCAGGAGGCTGCTGCGGTGCCGTCGGCTGCTGTGGTGCGGCGGGCTGTTCCGGCGCGGCGGGCTGCTCGGGTGCGGCGGGCTGCTGCGGCGGATTCTCGGGGCTCTGGGGATCGGGCACGTTGGTCATGGGGTTACCTCCGATATCGGACGACACGTTCCGTGTCTTCCACGCTACTGGCCGGGACGCGCCCGCAACACCCGCCCGCGACGGTGTCGGCGATCAGGCCCGGTCGTCGACGACGACGTTCTCCGCCGCCTGGACGACCGGGATGGCCGCCGTCACGGTCTCCAGACCCGACAGCCGCGCCGGCGAGAGCTGCTTCGTGACGTCGTCGCGAGTCATCAGCCCCGCCTCGACCACGAGGTCGGCGACGTTGCGACCGGTCAGCAGCGCGGTCTTGGCCAGGGCCGCCGAGGCGGCGTATCCGATGAAGGGGGTCAGCGCCGTCACGACGCCGACCGACGACCCGACCATCGCGCCCAGCCGCGCGCGGTTCGCGGTGATGCCGTCCACGCAGTTGACCCGCAGCGTCCACATCGCCTGCCGCATCCAGGTGATCGACTGGAAGATCGAGTGCGCGATGACCGGTTCGAACGCGTTCAGCTGCAGCTGCCCGCCCTCGGCGGCCATCGTGACGGTCAGATCGGCTCCGGCCACCGAGAAGGCGACCTGGTTGACGACCTCGGGGATGATCGGGTTGACCTTCCCCGGCATGATCGAGGAGCCCGCGGCCCGTGCGGGCAGATTGATCTCGCCCAGACCCGCCTGCGGCCCGCTGGAGAGCAGTCGCAGGTCGTTGCAGATCTTCGACAGCTTGATCGCGCTGCGCTTGAGCGACGACGAGAACGACATGAACGCGCCGGTGTCGCTGGTGGCCTCCACCAGGTCGGTCGCCGTCGACAGGTCGATCCCGGAGATCTCCCGCAGATGATGCAGCACCGCCGGCGCGTATCCGGGGTGGGTCGTGATCCCCGTGCCGATCGCGGTGGCGCCCATGTTGATCTCGGTCAGCAGGCTCGCGTTCTCGGTGAGGCGTTTGAAGTCCTCGCCCAGGGTGGTGGCGAAGCCGTGGAACTCCTGCCCGAGCGTCATGGGCACGGCATCCTGCAGCTGAGTGCGTCCGACTTTGAGCACGTCGTGGAACTCGACGGCCTTGGCCAGGAACGACGAACGCAGCAGGTCGAGCTCTTCGAGCAGGCTCTGCAGCAGGAGCGACAGGCCGATCTTGATCGCGGTCGGGTAGACGTCGTTCGTGGACTGGCTGCGGTTGGTGTCGTCGATCGGGGCGAGGAACGCGTAGTCGCCCTTCTCGCGGCCGGCGAGCTCCAGCGCGATGTTGGTGATGACCTCGTTCGCGTTCATGTTCGTCGACGTGCCTGCACCGCCCTGGATCACGCCCACCACGAACTGATCATGGTACTTGCCCTCGATGACCAGCTGCGCGGCACGGTCGATGAGATCGGCCTTCGCGTCTGAGAGCACGCCGATCTCGTTGTTCGCGCGCGCCGAGGCCTGCTTGACCATGGCAAGGGCTCGCACGAAGTCGCTGTAGACCGAGATGGGCCGTTTCGCGATGGGGAAGTTCTCCAGGGCCCGCTCGGTGTGGATGCCCCAGTAGGCATCGGCGGGGATCTCCAGGGAGCCGAGCGAGTCGGTCTCGGTGCGGGTGCGCGACATTGCGTCCTGTGCCATTGTGCGTCCTTGTGGGTCACGGCGGATCGGGTTGCTTCGAGCCTACCGGTCCGCAGCGCCCCTTCTGCTGGACGCCGCGTCCACTCGCTCCGGCCCACCCCGCCGCCACGTCTGGTCTGCGCTCAGCGCTGCGGCTTGCGGGAGAACGCCTCCAGCCGCTCGTCGGGCGACAGCGCGGCCATCCGGTTCACCCACGCCTCGTCGAAGAAGTCGCCGGTGGGCGCGTCGACGACGGGGACCACGGCATGCGTGATCGTGTCGTCGAGATCGGAAGAGCACACGTCTGAACTCCAGTCACGCCAATATCT
>CALKHM010000306.1 GCA_937988695.1 uncultured Microbacterium sp.
CGCCATGCCGCCAGGTGAGGAGCCGCCGGGTCCGCGGCGAACCGCTGCAGGTGCTCGGGGCTCTGCCAGTATGACAGCAGCAGCGTCGTGCGCCCGAACCAGTTGTGGAAACCCAGCATGCCCGCCTCGGGATTCTTCGACAGGTGGATCAGCATCCTCGGCATCGCGAGGAACACGCGCGCGAGACGGCCGAGCTGCCACCACTTGTTCGCGCGCATCCCGATGAGGAACACCGTCACCGTCTCGCTCTCGGGACGGGCGGTGAACCGCCCGGGGAACACCTGTGCCATGACCTGCTCGCATCCTTCGTAACACTGTTATAAAACAACGTTACGATATGATGCTCGGCATGGCAAGACCCGTTGTGCATGACGCCGCCCTGCGCGATCGGCTGATGGATGCCGCGACCTCGGCGATCGAGCGCGACGGCGCTGAGGGACTCGTGCTCCGCGAGCTCGCGGCGGAATGCGGCACCTCGACATCGGCGGTCTACGCCCTGTTCGGGGGCAAACCACAGCTGCTGGCCGCGGGCGTGGCCCACGCGTTAGCCTCATTCGGGTCTGCCCAGCGCGACGCGGCACCGCAGGGGCTGCGTGCACTCGGCATCGCCTACCGTGCGTGGGCGCTCACGCACCCGACGCTATACGGCATGATGTTCGGCTCGGCGAGCACATCCGCGCAGGCGACCTGCACCCCGGACGGCCAACCCGACGTCGGGGAGCTCGCCATGGTCCCCTTGCGCGAGGCCGTCGCCGCCGCGCAACGGGCGGGCGTGATGACCGACGTGCCGCTGGAGATCGCCGCCGCCGCCATCTGGGGACAGGTGCACGGGCTGGTCAGCCTGCAACTGGCCGGCATCTCCCCCACCGGGCTCGACTGGGACGCCGCCTACGACTGCGTCCTCGACACCGTCGCACGCAGTTGGAGCGCACCGGCCGGCGGCGTCGAGTGACGACGGATGCCGTGGCTCGCGCTACGTCGGACCGCGGTGACGCCTCGGTCACAGCTGCGCACAATGGCACGTTCCTCGCACGAATCGCGGGATTCTGTGCGCAGAACGCGCACTCGTGCGAGCATGCCGCGGTCAGCCTGCGGCGCGTTCGGCGGCCTCGACGACATTGGTCATGAGCAGGGCGACGGTCATCGGGCCCACGCCGCCGGGATTCGGCGACAGCCATCCGGCGACCTCGGCCACCGCCGGGTCCACGTCGCCGTATACCTTGTCCTTCCCGGTCTCGGGGTCGGTCTGCCGCGTCACGCCCACGTCGAGCACCGCAGCGCCCGGCTTCACGTCCTCGGCCCGCACGATGTGCTTGACTCCCGCCGCGGCCACGATCACATCCGCCTGCCGCAGATACGACGGCAGATCCACTGTGCCGGTGTGCGTGAGCGTGACCGTGGCATTGATCTCCCGCCGCGTGAGCAGCAGCCCGATCGACCGCCCGATCGTCACGCCGCGGCCGACCACCACCACGTGCTTGCCCTTCAGGTCGTAGTCATTGCGCAGCAGCAGCTCGATCACACCCCGCGGCGTGCACGGCAACGGCGTGGTGATCGGAGCGTTCACGTTCAACACCAGTCGGCCGAGGTTCGTCGGATGCAGCCCATCAGCATCCTTGGCCGGATCGATCCGCTCGAGGATCGCATCGGTGTCCAGATGCTTCGGCAGCGGCAACTGCACGATGTACCCATGACACGCCGGATCGGCGTTGAGCCGGTCGATCTCTGCCTCCACCTCGGCCTGCGTCGACTCGGCAGGCAGCTCGACCTGGATCGAGTTCATCCCGATCGCCTCCGACTGCCGGTGCTTCATTCCCACATACAGCTGCGACGCGGGATCCGCACCCACCAGCACCGTCGCGATCCCCGGGGTGATCCCCCGCGCCTTCAAGGCCGCCACCCGCTCGGTCAGCTCCGCCTTGATCGCCGCCGATGCGGCCTTGCCATCCAGCCTCGCTGCTGTCATCGTTCGTCTCCTGTCGCTGGTCACCGCCCGCGAGAGTGCATCTGACGGACGAGAGTATGGGTGTTACCCGCTCCCTCGTCCGTCAGATGCACTCTCACGAGACGCGGGAGGGGCGGATGTCGCTACTGGTGCAGGTCGGGATACAGCGGGAACGCGGCGGTCAGCGCCGCGACCCGGGCGCGCAACGCGGGCAGGTCGGGGTTCGGCTTCAGCGCCTCGGCGATCACGTCGGCGATCTCGGCGAACTCAGCATCGCCGAATCCGCGGGTCGCCAGCGCCGGCGTGCCGATGCGCAGGCCCGACGTGATCATCGGCGGCCGCGGATCGTTCGGCACGGCATTGCGGTTGACCGTGATGTGGATCTCGTGCAGCAGGTCCTCGGCCTGCTTGCCGTCGATCTCGGCGTCACGCAGATCGACCAGCACGAGATGCACGTCGGTGCCGCCGGAGCGCACCTTCACCCCGGCCTCGGCGACGTCGGCCCGCGCGAGCCGGTCGGCGAGGATCTTCGCGCCGGAGACGACCCGTTCCTGGCGCTCCTTGAACTCGGGAGAGCCCGCGATCTTGAACGCCGTGGCCTTCGCGGCGATCACGTGCATGAGCGGACCGCCCTGCTGCCCGGGGAAGACGGCGGTGTTGATCTTCTTCGCGAGGTCCGCGTCGTTGGTGAGGATGAAGCCCGAGCGCGGGCCCCCGATCGTCTTGTGCACGGTCGAGGACACGACGTGCGCGTACGGCACCGGCGACGGGTGCAGACCCGCGGCCACGAGCCCGGCGAAGTGCGCCATGTCCACCCACAGGTAGGCGCCCACCTCGTCGGCGATCTCGCGGAAGCGCTGGAAGTCGAGCTGCCGCGGGTATGCTGACCAGCCGGCGATGATGACCTTGGGCTTGTGCTCGACGGCGAGGCGACGCACCTCGTCCATGTCGATCAGAGACGTTGCCGGGTCGACGCCGTAGGCGACCACGTTGTACAGGCGCCCCGAGAAGTTGATCTTCATGCCGTGGGTGAGATGACCACCCTGGTCAAGCGACAGACCGAGCAGCGTGTCGCCCGGACGCGCGAGCGCGTGCAGGACGGCCGCGTTCGCGGTCGCGCCGGAGTGCGGCTGCACGTTGGCGTAGCCGGCGCCGAAGAGTTCCTTGGCCCGGGAGATCGCAAGCTCCTCGGCGACGTCGACCTCTTCGCAGCCGCCGTAATACCGCTTGCCCGGGTACCCCTCCGCGTACTTGTTCGTGAGCACCGACCCCTGCGACTGCAGCACGGAGACGGGAACGAAGTTCTCAGAGGCGATCATCTCGAGATACGAGCGCTGGCGATCGAGCTCTCGCTCGAGCACCTCGGCGATCTCGGGATCGACCTCGGAGAGAGGGGCGTTGAAATAACGGTCGGTCACGGGCATTCTCCTCGACTCGGCACCTGCACGGAAAGAGATTCACATCGGCCCAGGCGTGCGGTCGAATGCCGGTCGGTCGCTTCCCGGTGGTGGTCCACCTCAACGCCAGTCGCGACGTTTCGAGCATACCCGATCCCGGCTCTGGCGCTCACCTCCCGGGTTTGTTAGTGTCCCTTACATGACAGCACTGGTCCCCGTCCCCGCGTCGCAGACGACGGATGCCACGGCCGCCCCCTTCACCCTCACCGCGTCGACGCGACTGGTGGCAGCGCCGAGCTCGCACGCCACGGCGGTCCTGGCCGCCGCGGCGCTGGCTCCCCTCATCGGCCGCACCCTCGAGATCATCGACGATCTGCCCGCAACAGGCAGTGACATCGTGCTGGAAGAGGTCGCCGAGGGGGGCCCCGAGGCATATCGCCTGACCGCGAGCGCCGACGGGGTGCGCATCGCCGGCGGCGGCCAGGCAGGGGTCTTCTACGGCGTGCAGACCCTCGTGCAGCTGGTGGCGGCATCCGCCACGATCCAGGCCACCGTCATCGACGATGCGCCACGCTTCGCGTACCGCGGGGTGATGCTCGACGTCGCGCGGCACTTCTTCCCGCTCGAGACCGTGACCGGTTACATCGACCGCGCCGCCGCGTTGAAGTTCAACGCGCTGCACCTGCACCTGACCGACGACCAGGGCTGGCGCATCGAGCTGGCCACCCATCCCGAGCTCACCCGAACGGCCAGCGCCACAGCCATCGGCGGCGACCCCGGCGGATTCTTCACGAAGGACGACTACGCCCGCATCATCGCCCACGCCGCCGCGCGGCACATGATCGTGGTTCCCGAGGTCGACGGCCCCGGGCACACGCACGCGGTGGGCCTGTCCCACCCGGAGCTCGTCGAAGCGCCGGTCATCACGGAGCACATCACCGACGTCATCGAGGCCTACGGCGGCGGGATGCCGCAGTCCGGCCGGCCCTACACAGGGCTGGCCGTCGGCTTTTCGTCGCTGCGGATCCACGACGAGGCCACGTATGCGTTCCTCGGCGACGTGTACCGCGAACTGGCGGAGATGACGCCGGGCCCGTACCTGCACGTCGGCGGCGACGAAGCACTGGGCACCGATCCCGCCGACTTCGCCGTGTTCATGTCGCGGGCGACCAGGATGGTCACAGACCTCGGCAAGACGCCGATCGCCTGGCACGAGGCGGGGGCTGTGGCCGACCTGTCCCCCGACACGATCGGACAGTACTGGGGATACGTCGCCCCGGCCGACGGGATGGACGAGAAGGCACGCGCGTTCACGCAGCGAGGCTCCCGCGTGATCCTCTCCCCGGCCGATGCGATCTACCTGGACATGAAACTCGACCCGGACAGCCCGCTCGGGCTGACCTGGGCCGACGGACCGACCAGCGTGCGCGACTCCTACGCGTGGGAGCCCGCCGAGCTGATCCACGGGATCGACGAGCGCGACATCCTCGGCATCGAGGCGCCGATGTGGAGCGAGACGCTGCGCACCGCCGCCGATCTGGACAGCCAGGCCTTTCCCCGCATCGCCTCCGCGGCCGAGATCGGATGGTCGCCGGCTCGCCACGAGCAGCGGACGTGGGAGTCGTTCCGTTCCCGAGTCGGTGGGCTCGCAGCGCTCTGGCGCCGCCAGGGCATCGCCTTCACCCGGGCAGCCGAGATCGACTGGTCCTGAGCATGAGCGTCGACCGGGTCATCCATTCCGCGCGGCTCGTCGACGAGCACGAGGTCACCCCAGACGCATGGGTGGCATTCCAGGGCGGCGTGGTGGCCGGGCTCGGCACCGGCGACGACTGGCGCGCGCTGTCACCGCGGCACGTGGACGATGCGGCCGAGGGGTGGCTCACCCCGGGGTTCGTCGACATCCACGGACACGGCGGCGGCGGCGCGTCGTACGACGACGGTGCCGACGCCATCGCCCGCGCCCGTGCCGTGCACCGCGCACACGGCACGACCCGTGCGGTGCTCTCGCTGGTCACGGCGACGATCGACGACCTCGCCGCGCGCGCTGCCGTGGTCGCCGACCTCGCCGCCGGTGACGCCACGATCCTCGGCTCGCACCTGGAGGGCCCGTTCCTGGACATCGCGCACAAGGGCGCCCACGCCCCGTCGCTGCTGCGTATGCCGGATGCGGCATCCATCGACCGCCTGCTCGATGCGGGAGCCGGCACGATCCGTCAGGTCACCCTCGCCCCCGAGCTTCCCGGCGGCATGGACGCCGTACGACTGCTCGCGACCGCCGGAGTCGCTGTCGCCGTCGGCCACACCGATGCCGACGCGCAGGCCGCCCGCGCGGCGTTCGACGCCGGAGCAACGATCCTGACGCATGCCTTCAACGCCATGAACGGCATCCATCATCGGGCGCCCGGCCCGGTCGTCGCCGCGCTCGGCGACCCGCGGGTGACGCTCGAGGTCATCGCCGACGGAACCCACGTGCATCCCGATGTCATCCGGATGCTGCTGGCCGCGGCCCCGGACCGCATCGCGCTCGTCACCGACGCGATGGCCGCGGCCGGCGCGGCCGACGGCGACTACCTGCTCGGCGGACTCGCGGTCAGGGTCGACGGCGGCGTCGCACGCCTGGCCGAGGGCGGCGCGATCGCGGGATCCACGCTCACACAGGACGCCGCGATCCGGCTGATGGTGCACGAGGTCGGGATGCCGCTGCCGGCGGCGGTCGCCGCCGCCACCACCCTGCCCGCAGCCGCCATCGGCGTGGGCGACCGTTTCGGCTCGTTGACGCCCGGCCATGCCGCCGACGCCGTGCTGCTGGATGACCGGCTGACCGTGCGGCGGGTGTGGGTCGACGGCGCGCTGGTCTGACGCACAGGCGCCGGGTGCGGCATCCATTCCCGTGATCGGTCACCCGACGACGTGCCCCGCAGGCGTGCCTGTCGAACGCGCGCCCGGCGAACGCGTGTCCCCGCGCGTTCGTCGGTGACGGGGCCGGCGGTCCTTTCCCCAGCGGACCTCCGGTCCCGTCACTGCCGATCGCGGGTGCGATCGACCCCGTGCTTCTCCCCCCGGCAAAACACAGGCTGCGAGAACGGAAGCTGTCCCCAGTTGCGCTCCTTCTCGCCGACTGTCTCGGGCGACAGTCGGCCGGTGCTCCATCCCCCCGGAGGAGCACCGGCTCGTCATTTGATGAGACGGCCAGCGACGCGATTCATGACGCGACTTCCCCGAAAAAGATCTGGCGCGTCTGAGAATCGCCGGTGGGCGGCCGAATCTGTGTGCGCGGGGATGGCATGTCCAGGAGCGATCGGCAAGAATAGGGGGATTGCGTCCGGCGGCCCGAGCCGGCGCCCAGCCCAGGAGAGACGATGAGGAATCGTCGCGGCCAGCAGCGCCGTGTCTTCGACGAGACGGCCGACGCCGATCTCGTCGAGCAGTCGCGCGCGGGCGACACCGACGCCTTCGGCGAGCTGTGGCGACGGCACTATCCTTCGGGAATCGCCGTAGCGCGGTCGATCACGTCGTCTCTGGAACCCGACGATCTCGTCCAGGAGGCGTACACCCGCATCTTCCGTTCGATCCAGCGCGGAGGCGGGCCGACGGGCTCCTTCCGCGCCTACTTGTTCACCAGCATCCGCAACACCGCGGCCGCCTGGGGGCGCACGCGGCGCGAGACAGCGATCGACGAGCTGGATGCGGTGCCCGACCCCGAGACCGAGGATGCGGCCACGAACGACGCGCTCGATCGCGGGCTCACGCATCAGGCGTTCCGCAGCCTGCCCGCGCGCTGGCAGGAGGTGCTCTGGTACACCGAGATCGAGCAGATGAAGCCGGCGGAGGTGGCACCGCTGCTCGGGATGAAGGCGAACGCCGTCGCGCAGCTGGCCGTACGTGCACGCGAGGGGTTGCGCGCGGCGTGGGTGCAGGCGCATCTGCGGTCGGTGGCCGACGGATCGGACTGCCAGTGGACGATCCAGCGGCTGGGCGCGTACGCACGAGGAACCCTCGGCAAGCGCGACCGAGGAAAGGTCGATGCGCACCTGCACGAGTGCGCGCGGTGCGCGATCGTCGCGGGAGAGGCCAAGGACGTCTCAGACCGGCTGGCTCTCGTGTTGCTGCCGCTGACGCTCGGAGCCGGCGCCGCGGGCTACGCCGCGTGGCTGCAGCTGGCAACTCCCGTCACTGCCGTCGCGGCGATGCCGTCGGCCATCGTGCAGGGGGCGGTCGTCGCCGGCGGGGCACCCGCCGCGGCGGCCGCGGGCTCGGTGCCGGGCGTGACCGGGACCGCCGGGGGCGCCGGGGGTGCGGGTGGTGCAGGCACGGCCGGAGTCGGCGGGGCAGGCGGTAGTGCCGCCGGCACGTTCACTGGCGTCGGCGCCGTCGCGGGCCTGGTCACCGCCGGTGTGCTGGTGGCCGCAACCCTCGCCGTCGGAGCGGTGCTGCTTCCGCGCGCTCTGACACCACCGTCATCACCCGACGCACAATCGTATGAGCGGGGCGCGGTTCCCGGGACCGGGATGCCCAGCGCCGACATCGTCGGCCAGGAATCGAAGCCCGACGAGGTTCCCCCGGCACCTCCCGAGCCGCCGGTGGCTCCGCGCACGCCCGCGCCGAAGTCCACGACGCCGGCTCCCGCGCCGAAGAAGGCGGTGCCCCCCGTACAGGCCGCACCCGCGCCGCAGGCACCAGCCGCACCCGCACCGGCGCCCACCGAGCCGGCCGAACCGGCCGAGGTGACGCCGACAGCTCCTGACACGTCCTCGTCCGACGCTCCGGTGGACGAGTCCGCCCCACCGCCCACCGACGCCTCCGGCACCGCCGCCTCTGCAGCACCATCGACGTCGACGAGCGAGGGTGATGCGAGCACCACCACATCCACGACGGCACCGACCTCCGGCTCCGAGGGCTCCAGCACGCCGTCCGAGTCCGTCCCCACCGACACCACACCCACCGGCACCGCCACACCCACCGACACCGCATCCTCGCCGACCGACGGCACACCCACCGACACCGCCCCGCCACCCGCCGCCACCGCCAAGTTTGAGGCTGGTACGCATTGCAGCGACCG
>CALKHM010000307.1 GCA_937988695.1 uncultured Microbacterium sp.
CCGTGGTCGCGGGCATCGTCGCCGGTCAGGGCGCTCGCCGGCGCCTGACCCCCGAACAGCGGCTGAGCGACACCCTGAACTGGCGCACGATCGAGCAGGTGCTCGAAGGCGCGGTGTTCCTGGTGATGGGCCTGGAGCTGCGTGACATCGTCGAGCAGAACATCGCCGACACCGGCGGGCTGTGGCAAGGCATGTGGCTCGCGCTGGTCGCCCTGGCGATCGTCCTCGTCGTGCGCACGGGATACGTGTCCGTCGTGGTCGGCGCGCAGGGACGCCGGCGCCCTCGCTTCGACCGCGACCGGCTGGAGCAGTTCGGCGAGCGGCTCGACGCGGTCGCCGACGGGCGCGTCGCGTACCCCGATGGCCGTGGCATCCCGAACGATCCGAGACGCCGGCAGCGGCGTCTGGACTCGATGCGCACGCGGATCACGCGCAGCATCGCCGACATCGACTACTACCAGTCGTCGCCGCTGGGCTGGAAGAACGGCGCCGTCATCGTCTGGGCCGGGATGCGTGGTGTCGTCACGCTCGCTGCGGCGCAGACGCTGCCGCGCGAGGGCGTCGACCACCGCGCGCTGCTGATCTTCGTGGCGTTCCTCGTGGCGCTGATCAGCCTGATGCTGCAGGGGTTCACGCTGCCCTGGCTCGTCCGGCTGCTGGGGCTGCACGACGAGGGCGAGGACTCCGGGACCAGCGGGGAGAAGGCGCGCCTGGATGCCGAGCTGCGCACGGCCAGCGCGCAGGCGCTGAGCGCGGACGACCTGCGCAAGCACGACGGGACCCCGTTCACCGAGAAGGTCACCGAGCGCATCCGCGCACAGCTGAGCGTGCCGCCCGACGACCATCGCTCGGTCATCGCGCGCGAGATGCTCGAGCTGCGGCTCATCTCGATCACCGCGATGCGCCGGAAGCTGGCAACACTCTCACACGGCGGCACGTACAGCTCGGCGACGCTGCGGCATGCCCTGGCCGAGCTCGACGCCGACGAGATGAGCCTGCGGCTGCGGCTGGATGATGAATGAGACGTGCAGGGGTCACAATAGAGGCATGAGCGAGACCGGTCCCCTGCCGCACGTGGCAGCAGAATGCCCGGAGTGCTTCGAGCAGCTGCAGCAGGACCGCGGCTGGTGGCAGGCTCGACCGACCGGATCACGGCTGGTGGGTCTGGTGGTGGCGCGCGACGACATGCCCACGATCAAGGAGCAGCGGGACGACCTCACCCGCTTCGGCGTGCCGATCGAGGGCTTCCGGCATCCCGCGCCGGAGACGCTGGAGAGCTGGGAGGAGCGGCTGGTCCGGCTGTTCGGCACGCTGCAGGACGGCGACGTGCTCGTGGTGGCCAGCATCCATGCCCTGGGCCGCTCGGTCGACGAGGAGAACCGGACGCTCGCCGAACTGCGACGCCGCGGCGTCATGGTGAAGGTGCTCAGCCACAACAGCCGGCACCTGTCCGACGCCGCGCACTGACCTGCCGCCGGGCGCAGACCGGCGTGGCCGGCGGCAGCACCGGCAGGAAGGCCGCGTCAGGTGCACGAGCCGACACGCCGAGCCGGACGACATGGGCGGCCGAGCCTGCTGCCGCGGCACGGATGGTCGTAGGCTGACGCACGATGTGCACCGTGAGCGTCGTCGTCCCGTCGCTGAACGACGCCGACATGCTGCGGCGCTGTCTGCAGGATCTCGCGCGGCAGACGCGTGCGCCCGACGAGATCATCGTCGTCGACAACGGGTCGACCGACGACACCGCCGCCATCGCGCACGCTGCCGGCGCGCGCGTGATCACCGAGCCGCGCCGCGGTGTTCTTCGGGCGACCGCGCGCGGATTCGACGCCGCCCGCGGCGAGGTGATCGGACGGCTGGATGCCGACTCCCGGCCCGCGCCGGACTGGACGGCGCGGATCGCCGCGCGATTCGATGCCGACCCGGGCCTTGCGGGCGTGACCGGCACCGGCGAGTTCTATGGCGCGGGCCGATTCTGGCGCTGGGTGGGACGGCACGCGTATCTGGCCGGCTACTTCTGGTTCATTCGGATGATGGCGGGGCAGCAGCCGCTGTTCGGCTCGAACTTCGCGATCCGCCGCGAGGTGTGGCAGGCCGTGCGCGAGCGGGTGCACCTTGACGATCCGCGCGTGCACGACGACCTCGACATCACGTTCGCGCTCGACGCCGGCATGCGGGTGGAATACGACACGGCGCTGCACGTGGGCGTCTCGGCGCGGCCGTTCGAGAACGTCGCCGGGTTTCAGCGTCGTGCATCGTGGGCGTTCCACAACATCGCGCTGGCCTGGCACGACGTCGGCTGGTGGGAGCGCCGGCGTCGTCGCCGGCGCGCGCGCCGGGATCGGCGCAGAGCCGCACGCTGAGCCCCCTGGTCCGCGGCATCCCCTCTCTTCAACAGGCGCGTATGACGGCTCCGTCGGTGGAGCACCCGTCATATGTGACGGCCGAACGGCGCCCGTCGAGGGCGACCGACGTCGTCACGGCGCGAGGGCCGCGAAGAAGTCCGTCATGGCCTCGGCGAGCTGGTGCGGCGCGGTCTCGCACGGGCTGTGGCCGGCGTCGAGCACGACGAGCCGCCCGCCCAGGCGCGTGGCGAACGCGCGATGCGCGGCCAGCGGCCAGACGTCGTGCGCGCCCACGACGACGAGGGCCGGGATGCCGGCAGCCCGCACCGCGGGCGCGACATCCGGAGTGTGCTTCATGAGGCCGAAGATGTCGCGCACGCTGTCAGCTCGCGTCTTGTCGAAGCGTGCCGTCACGAATGCGGCGCGATCGCGCGGCGCGCGATGGACGTTGTGGCGCAGCACCCAGATGAACAAGGTGCCCAGGGCCTGCGGCGACAGCATCCCGCTGATCGGTCCCAGCACCTTGAAGGCGCGCAGCGCCTGCCCTGCCGCCGGTGTCGTGGACAGCAGGGTGAGACTGCGCACGAGATCCGGGCGGGTCGCGGCCACCTCGCACGCGACGGTGCCGGCGAACGAGTATCCGAGCAGATGGGCGGGTGTCGCGCCGCTTTCCAGCACGGCGCGCAGGTCGTCGCCGAACAACGACATCGTGTAGTGCTCGGCGGGCGGGTCGAGGCGCTCCGGCCCCGCATCGCGCGACTCGTACTGCCCGGCCATGTCGAAGGCCTCGACACGGCAGCCGGATGCCGCCAGTAGCGGCATCACGCGGACGAAATCCTCTTTCGACCCGGTCATCCCCGGCATCAGCACGACGCGTTCGCCGCCGGTCGGGCCGAGGGCGACGCGTGCGAGCGGGCCGCTGGGGGCATCGAACGTGTCGCGCTGGACGCCGTCGGGGAGCACGCTCCAGTCGATCGGCGTCAAAGCGGTGTCCAGCAGGGCCGCCGCCCGCAGCCGAGCCGCGGTCACGTCGTCGCTGTCCACGCTCACGTGCCGATCCTAGGGGAGCGGCCGGCGGCCGCCCGGCCTCCCGCGTCGTACCGCCCGGTCAGCGCACCGCCGGCGCCCGCAGCCGCCCGTCGTGCAGCTCCAGCACGCGATCCGCGCGGGCGAGCATCGCCGGATCATGCGTGGCCACGACGGCCGCGGTCCCCCGCTCGTGCACGAGCCGGGCGATGAGGGTCATGATCTGCGCGCCGGTCTCGGAGTCGAGCTGCCCGGTCGGCTCGTCGGCCAGGAGCACCGCGGGGTCGGCCACGAGCGCCCGGGCGATCGCGACCCGCTGCTGCTGGCCGCCGGACAGCTCGGCCGGCCGCTGCGCGGTGTGGTCGGCCAACCCGACGGCGGTCAGCGCCTCGGACACCCGTCGTGCACGCTCGCCCGGATCGGCACGGCGGATGCGCAGCGGCATCTCGACGTTCTCGGCCGCCGAGAGGATCGGCACGAGACCGAACCCCTGGAAGACGCTGGCGACCCGGGTGCCGAGCATCGCCGCCCCCTCCGGGCCGTACAGATCGGTGCCGTCGACCTCGACGCGGCCGGCCGAGGGCTGGTCGAGGCCGCCGAGCATCGTCAGCAGCGTGCTCTTGCCCGCACCGGAGCGCCCACGGATCGCGACGAGCTCACCGGCCCCGACCTCGAGGTCGACGCCGCGCACGGCGTGCACATCGCCGGCCGGGGTGCGATACACGCGGGTCAGGCCGATCGCCTGCAGAACGGTCATGGCGTCTCCTCCCCCTCAGCGGCTGCCGCATCCTCCGCCTCCGTGGCCGCCGCATCCTCCCCCTCAGCGACTGCCGCATCCGCTCCCACCCTGGCGTCGGCATCCCCGCGCGGCGCCTGCTGCCCCGGTCGCACCTCGATGCGGTCGGCCTGCAACGAGAGCCGCACCCGGTCGCGCAGCTCGAGGGCGTCGACGTACTCGGCGGGCAGCTGCATCCGGCCGGCACGATCCAGCACGGCGTACTCGGCGGCCAGCCGCACGCGGCGCCCCTCCGGGTCGGTGTGCGTGGTGCGCAGCGTCTCGGTCGAGGTGCGCCCGTCGCGGATGCGCACGGTGCGGTCGACGTGCTCGGCGACGGTGGCGTCGTGCGTGACGATGAGCGTGGTCACGCCATGCTCGCGGTTGGCCCGCTCCATCGCGGCGAGCACCTCGGCACTCGTGGCCTCGTCGAGCTCGCCGGTGGGCTCATCGGCCAGCAGCACGCTGGGCTCGTTCGCGAGCGC
>CALKHM010000308.1 GCA_937988695.1 uncultured Microbacterium sp.
CGGGCGCAGCGAGCACATCATCGGCGAGTGGCTGCGCACGCGCGGCACGCGCGACGACATGGTGCTGGCGGCCCGCGTCGGAGGCCATCCGGACAATCCCGGAACGGGCCCCGTGAACCTCGTGCGCGCGGTGGAGGCATCCTTGAACCGCCTGGGCACCGACCGCATCGACGTGCTGTACCTGGATGCCTCGGCCGGCGTCTCCGTCATGGAGGACACCCTGGCCACGGCGGAGTGGCTGGTGGAGTCCGGGAAGGCCCGCAGCATCGGTGCGTACCGCTTCACCGCCGAGCAGCTCGTGGAGGCGCGGATCCTCGCCTCAGCGGGATACCCCCGCTTCACGGTCGTCGACGTGCCGTTCAACGTGCTGCGCCGCCGCGATTTCGACGACGACCTGCGCCTCGTGGTCGGCGCGCAGGGCATCGCCGTCACGCCCTCGCATGCGCTCGAGCACGGCTATCTGTCCGGCCGGCACCGTTCCCGCGACCAGGTGGGCCGGTCGGTGCGCGGATCGCAGCTGGCGGGCAACATGAACCGCCGCGGGACGCGCACGCTGCGTGCCCTGGACACCGTCGGCGGCGACCTCGGCGTGCCCCCGGCTGCCGTCGCCGTCGCCTGGCTGCTCGCGCAGCGCGTCGTGGCCGCTCCGATCGTGAACGCGTACGCGCCGGCTCATGTCGAAGAGCTCGTTCAGGGTGTCGGGGTGCGACTGAGTCGCGCGCAGCTGGCCGACATCGCGCGCGCGGCCGACTGACCGCGCACGCGCAACGAGCTCGGCGCCCCCGGGTCGCGCGTCGAATAGGCTGGAGTGCGGGACCTCAGCCCCAGTACCTCCCGCAATGAAGAGAGAGACCTCGTGACGCATTACATTTACCTCGTGCGGCACGGTGAGCACCAGGATGCGGAGCAGGGGGTGGCCGACGGACCGTTGTCGCCGCGCGGCCGTCGCCAGGCGGAGGCCCTCGCCGATCGCCTGTCCGGGCTGCCGCTGTCGGCGGTCTGGCACTCGCCGCTCGAGCGCGCGGCCGAGACCGCACGCGCAGTGGCCGACCGGCTGCCCGCCGTGGACCCGCAGCCGTCGGCGCTGCTGTTCGACTGCGTGCCCACCGGAATGACCGATGAGACGCCGGCGGTGTACGAGCCGTTCTTCGGTGCCGTCACCGAGGAGGAGATCGAGGCGGGTCGCGCGCAGATGAACGATGCGATCAATGCGTTCCTGGTCCGCAAGCCGGGCAACGTGCACGAGGTGCTCATCACGCACAACTTCGTGATCGGCTGGTTCGTGCGTGAAGTGCTGCAGATGCCGGAATGGCGCTGGATGACGCTCAACCAGGCGCACTGCGGGCTGACCGTCATCTCACAGAAGCCGGGCCGGCCGTGGACGCTGCTCACGCACAACGACCTGGCCCATCTGCCCTTCGAGCTGCAGACCGGCCTGCCCGAGCCGCTGCCGGTGTGACGCCGGCCGTCGACGCGCTCATCCGCGCTCGCTGAGCGCCTTCGCGTACCAGCGCGTCGCGTTCGGGTTGTCGTTGTACGGCGCGATCTCGACGAACCCCGACGAGGCGTACAGGCCGCCGGCCGCGGTCAGCGTGTGATGGGTGTCCAGCACCAGCTCGGCGGCCCCCCACTCCCGCGCGTGCCGTTCCAGCTCGTCCAGCAGCATCCGGCCCCAGCCGCGTCCACGTGTCGAGGGCCGCAGGTAGAGGTGCTTGACCTCGTAGCGGACGCCGGCGTCGCCGTCGGGCAGGCGCCGGATGCCGCCGCAGCCCACGGACTGGCCCTCGTCGTCGCGGACGACGAGGAAGATCCCCGCCGGCGGCTCGAACATCTGCCGCGGCGGATGGGCGGGGGTGTACTGCCCGGGAAACGACTCGGCGCGCATCGCCACGTACTCCGCGAGCAGCTCGCGGGCAGCGGGATCGTCGACGGGAACGGGCTGTGCGGACGCCATGCATCGAGCGTATCCGTGCGTCCGGGCGGTCCGTCGCACCGTAGGCTGGAGGCATGACGACACGCGTGGCGATCGTGGGCGGCACCGGCAAGCTCGGTGGCGTCATCCGTGGCGTCGTCGAGGCCGAACCCGGCTTCGACGTGCACGCGACGCTGTCGTCCCGCGACGACATCGGCCGGATCGCCGGCGCTGACCTCGTGGTGGATGCCTCCACTCCCTCCGTCTCCGTCGACGTCGTGCGCGCCGCGATCGAACGGGGGATCAACATCGTCGTCGGCACCTCCGGCTGGTCGACCGAGCGCATCGCGCTGGTGCGCCCGCTCGTCGAGGCCGCCGGCACCGGCGTCGTCTTCATCCCGAACTTCTCCCTCGGCTCGGTGCTGGGCACGGCCCTCGCCGCCGCCGCCGCACCGTTCTTCGCCTCGGCGGAGATCATCGAGGCCCACCGCGAGACGAAGGTCGACTCGCCCAGCGGCACCGCCGTGCGCACGGCCGAGCTCATCGCCGCCGCGCGCGCCGCGCAGGGACCCGTGCTCGCACCGCACGTCGACCAGCGCGCTCGCGGGCAGCAGGTCGCCTCGGTCCCGGTGCACTCGTTGCGACGCCCGGGCGTCATCGCCCGGCAGGAGGTCATCCTCTCCGGTGCCGGAGAGTCGCTGTCGATCGTGCACGACACCGTGGAGCCGGCGGCAGCCTACGCCCCCGGCATCCGTCTCGCGCTGCAGCACGCGGTCGGTGCCCGCGGCGTGATCGTGGGCCTGGACAGCTTTCTGGACATCGGCATCCGCACGCCCGGCGCGGACGCATGAAGACCCGCATCATCATCGCGGTCATCACGGTCGCCCTGGTCGTGTACCTCGTGGCGATCGCCCGCTCCGCCTGGCTGATGCTGGCCACCGGCCGGCCGGTGGGGATCCTGATGGGTGCCGCGCTGGTCGTCCTGCCGGTGGTCGCGGCGTGGGCCATCGCGCGAGAGCTGTGGTTCGGCATACGGGCCGAGCGTGCCGGACGACGGCTGGAGTCGGAGGGTGGACTGCCCGCCGACGACGTGGCGGTGTATGCCAGCGGGCGGGTGGTGCGCGACGACGCCGATGCGGTCTTCCCCCGCTATCGCGATGACGTGCAGCAGCATCCCGGCGACTGGCGGGCATGGTATCGGCTGGGACTGGCCTACGACGCGGCCGGCGACCGTAAGCGCGCTCGCAGCGCGATCCGTCAGTCGCTCAAGCTGGAGGCGGCCGACCGGTCGTGAGCGGGCACGGCGGCGGCGATCGCCTCGCCGACGGTCGTGTGCTGGAAGCGGAAGCCGGACGCCGTCAGCACGGCCGGCGCGACGTGCGCGTCGGTGAGCAGCACGGCGTCGGCGGCCGCGCGACCGAGCGCGAGACGCAGTGCCCACGACGGGGCGCGCAGCACGTACGGCTTGTTCATGCGTATGGCAAGGGCCAGGCCCAGGTCGTTGGCCGTCGCCCGGGTGGGACCGGCGAGGTTGACCGGCCCGTCGACCTCGGCGTCGATCACGTGGCGGATCGCCCGCACCTCGTCATCGAGCGAGATCCACGGCCAGACCTGGGTGCCGCGACCGATCGGGCCGGCAACGCCCAGCCGGGTCAGCGCGAGCAGCGGCCTGAGCACGCCCGCGGGGTGCACCACGGGCGCGGTGCGCAGCAGGGCGATGCGGGTGTGCGTGCCGGCGTGCAGCGCGGACTGCTCCCATCGTGCGCACAGCCGCGCGAGGAAGGTGTCGCCGGGCGCGGCATCCTCGCGCAGCTCGACGCCGGGAGCACTGCCGTAATAGCCGATCGCTGAGGCGCTGATGAGCGACGGCGCGGCGGCGCCGAGAGCGCGCACGGCCTTGGCGAGCACGCGCGTCGGCGTCAGTCGCGACCACAGCAGCGTGCTGCGATAACGGGCCGTCCACGGCATCCGCCCGATACTCGCGCCGTTCAGGCCCACGACCGCGTCGGCGCCGGCGAGCACGCCGGGATCGAGCGGACGCGCGTCCAGCAGCCACGTCGCCTCGTCGGGCGCGCGGGCCGGCCGGCGCACCAGGCGAGTGACCTGCACACCATCGGCGCGCAGCGCCGCGACCAGCGCACGGCCGATGAGGCCGGACGCCCCCGCCACGACGATGCGGCGGGGAGCGGGGGAGGCGTCAGCCAAGCGACGCCTCGAGGGTGATCTCGATCCCCGCCAGCGCCTGCGAGACAGGGCAGCCCGCCTTCGCCTCGTCGGCGAGGCGCTCGAAATCGGCCTCTTCGATGCCGGGCACCACGGCCGACACGTTCAGGTGGCTGCCGGTGATCCCGGTGCCGGGGGTGAACGTCACCGATGCCGAGGCCTCCAGGCTCTGCGGCGGGGTGCCGTGCGTGGTCAGCGCGTTGGACAGCGCCATGCAATAGCAGGACGCGTGCGCCGCGGCGATGAGCTCCTCGGGAGTGGTCACCGAGTCGGAGCCCTCGCTGCGTGCCTTCCAGTTGACCGGGTACGGCCCCTGACCCGAGCTGGTCAGACTCACCTGCCCCGATCCCTCGAACAGGGTGCCCTTCCACTGGGCCGTCGCTTCGCTGGTCACGCTCATGAGGTCCTCCCTCGGTCGGTGTGGCTCCAGCCTACGCGGCGGCGTGCCGCCCGACGAGCCCCAGACGCTGCAGCAGCAGGTACAGCTGGCAGCCCAGGCACAGCCCGAACACGGCGTTCAGGAATGCGGCGACGAAGGCGGCGGCCGCGGCGATCGGCAGACCCCACGGCACGCCCGCCAGCTGCAGCACCAGGCCGATGACGCTCACCAGCAGCCCCACGCCCTGCGCGAAGCGCGGGGGCCGTGGATCCTCCCGCTCCGCGGGCGGCGCCAGCCGCGGCTGCACGAGGCGCCGGTACAGCGCACCCCACGGCGCCGTGCGCGGCGAGAGCACGGCCCACAGGAACAGCAGGGCCACCACGAGCAGCAGCAGGAACGCAGGGTCGAGGATGCGCGCGGCGATGGGCGTGAGCGGCAGCACGGTCAGTGCGAGCAGGACGACCACGAGCAGCAGCACGGAGGTGATCGCGGCACCGAACCGCGGGCCGCGCGGGTCGATGCCGACGGGGACGTCAGACATGGGTGGGTTCTCCGATCACACGATCCAGCTCTGCCGCCACGGCATTCCGACGCGGCACCCCGGCGAAGCGCGAGCGCACCGCGCCGCTCGCATCGAGCACGAACACGGTCGGCGTCTGCAGGATGTGCAGGCGAGCGGCCAGCTCCCGGCGATGCGTGAGGTCGACCTCGGCGAGGGCGACGCCGTCGGTCTCGTCGGCGAGCGCGTGCAGCATCCGTCGCACCTGCGGGCACCGCGCGCACAGCTCGGTGCTGAACTGCACGAGCGTCGCGCGCTCGCCGTGCACGCCGGGATCCCAGCCCTCGGAGGATGCGGAAGCGCCCTGCCGTGGGCGGCTCTCGCGGCGGCGCAGCGCCCATCCGCCGCCGGCGGTGGCCACGACCAGGGCGGCCAGCACGAGCACGGCGATCCACAGGGGCATGCATGACACGCTAGCCGCGCCGCGCCCGCGCGGGGCCAGGATGACGGAGTATGTCGGCGGTATCGTGGCAGGTGTGAGCATCCCCACGCCCTATGAGGACCTGCTGCGCGATGTGCTCGCGCACGGCACGCACAAGAGCGACCGCACCGGCACCGGAACGACCAGCGTGTTCGGTCGACAGATCCGGTTCGATCTGTCCGAGTCGTTCCCGCTGATCACGACCAAGCGCGTGCACTTCAAATCGCTCGCCTACGAGCTGCTGTGGTTCCTGCGCGGCGAGTCCAACGTGCGCTGGCTGCAGCAGCACGGCGTGACGATCTGGGACGAATGGGCGGATGCCGCGGGCGAGCTGGGGCCGGTCTACGGCGTGCAGTGGCGGTCGTGGCCGACGCCCGACGGGCAGAGCGTGGACCAGATCTCGCAGGTGATCGCGCAGATCAAGGACACCCCCGACTCGCGCCGCCTCATCGTCTCGGCGTGGAACGTGGGCGAGATCCCGCAGATGGCGCTGGCGCCGTGTCATGCGCTGTTCCAGTTCTACGTCGCCGACGGGCGACTGTCCTGCCAGCTCTACCAGCGCAGCGCTGATCTGTTCCTGGGCGTGCCGTTCAACATCGCCTCGTACGCGTTGCTCACGCTGATGGTCGCGCAGCAGACCGGGCTCGAGCCCGGCGAGTTCGTCTGGACCGGCGGCGACTGCCACGTCTACGACAATCACCGCGAGCAGGTGCGCGAGCAGCTGAGCCGCGACCCGTACCCGTACCCGACGCTGCGGTTCGCGCGACGGCCCGCATCGATCTTCGACTACGAGTACGACGACTTCGTGGTGGAGGGCTACCGGCACCACCCGACGATCCGCGCGGCCGTCGCGGTCTGACATGCAGGTCGGGCTCGTCTGGGCGCAGGCGCGTGGCGGGGTCATCGGCGCCGGCGGCGGGATGCCGTGGCACGTTCCCGAAGACATGGCGCACTTCAAGCACGTCACGCTCGGGCATGCGGTGGTCATGGGCCGGCGCACCTGGGAGTCGTTCCCCGAGCAGTTCCGTCCGCTGCCCGGCCGGCGCAACATCGTCGTCACGCGCAACGACCGATGGCAGGCCGACGGCGCGCAGCGTGCGGCGTCGCTGGATGCCGCGCTCGCCCTGGCCGCGCCGGCGGACTGGGCGTGGATCGTCGGCGGGGGGCAGGTCTATCGCGAGGCCATCGCACGCGCCGACCGCCTCGAGGTGACCGAGCTCGATCTCGATGTGGCCGGTGACACGACCGCGCCGAGCGTGCAGGGCTGGCAGGTCGTGGCATCCGACCCGTCCGAGGGCTGGCACGTCTCGCGCACCGGCATCCGCTACCGGTTCCTGCGGTACGAGCACTGAGCGCGTGCCGGCGGCCGGTGGGCGGCGTAGTGTGGCCGGAATGGTGACGGCGCTGATCACGGGAGCAAGCTCCGGGCTCGGAGCGGAGTACGCGCGGCAGCTCGCGCGGCGCGGCGCGGACGTCGTGCTGGTGGGTCGCGACCGCGACGCCCTGGAGGCGGTGGCCGCCCAGGCGCGCGGCCATGGACGCGACGCCGAGGTGCTCGTCGCCGACCTCCTCGACCCCGGCGCGCTCGCGGCCGTCGCGGCGCGGGTGGCCGACCAGGCGCGCCCGGTCGAGATCCTCGTCAACAACGCCGGCGTCGGGATGCCGCTCGCGTTCGAGCGCAACGACATCGAAGACGAGGTCCGTCACCTGCGGCTGCACGACGAGGTGCCGTTGCGGCTCATGCACGCGGCGCTCGAGCCGATGCTCGGGCGCGGACACGGGCGCATCCTGAATGTCGCCTCGATCGCCGCGTTCCTGCCGCGGTCGACGTACGGCGCGGCCAAGCAGTGGCTGGTCTCGTTCAGTCGCTGGGCCAACGTGACCTACCGTGCGCGCGGGGTGACGGTGACCGTGGTGTGTCCCGGCTTCGTGCACACGAACTTCCACGAGCGGCTCGGGCTGCCACCCGGGCAGGAGGGCATCGCCGGCTGGATGTGGCTGGATGCGCCCACCGTGGTGCGCGGATCGTTGCGCGATCTCGCCCGCGGCCGCGCGGTGTCGGTGCCGTCGGCACGGTACCGCCTGGTGCGCCGCGTGCTACCGCTGCTGCCGGACCGGCTCACCGCGGGTCTCGGCCGGCGCGGCCGCTAGCGTGAACCGATACCCTGAATGCATGACGCATACGGGCAACCCCTTCGGACAGGTGATGGTGGCGCTCGTCACGCCGATGACGGCGGACGGCGAGGTCGACTGGCCCGCCGTGGCCAAGCACATCGATGATGTGATCACCGCCGGCGCCGACAGCATCCTGGTCACTGGCACGACGGGTGAGACCAGCACGCTCACCGATCACGAGAAGGTGCGGCTCGTCGAGGTCGGCAAGGACGTCGCGGCCGGCCGGGCCAAGATCATCACCGGCGGCGGCTCCAACGAGACCGCGCATGCGATCCAGCTGTACCGCGACAGCGCGAAGGCCGGCGCCGACGGCATCCTGGTGGTGACCCCGTACTACAACAAGCCCACCCAGGCCGGCATCCTCACCCACTTCCGGTTGATCGCCGATTCCACCGACCTGCCGATGATGCTCTACGACATCCCCGGGCGCACCGGTGTGCCGATCGCCTACGAGACGCTGGTGCGCCTGGCCAAGCACCCCAACATCCTGGCCGTGAAGGATGCCAAGGGGAACTTCAGCGAGGTCTCCCGGGTGCTCAACCAGACCGACCTGATGTACTTCTCCGGCGACGACGCCAACGTACTGCCGCACCTGGCGATCGGCGCCACCGGACTGGTCGGCGTGACCGCCAACATCGCCGCCCAGCCGTACCGCACAATCGTGGATGCCGTGAACCGAGGCGACCTTGCCGCGGCCACCGCCGCGCACAAGAAGCTCGAGCCGCTGGTGCGGGCGGTGATGACGCACGTGCCCGGCACGGTGTCGGCCAAGTACATCCTGCACGGCCTCGGCCGGATCTCCAGCCCTCGTGTGCGGCTGCCGCTGGTCGGGCCGGAGGAGTGGGAGGCCGCGATCATCGAGGACGAGCTGGCGCTGGTGACCGACGTGGAGGGCGTGGACTTCTCGAACTTCCGCCCCGACCGCAACGCGGCCGCCGGCGGCGCACTGCCGAAGGTGTCGGGGACCACCCGATGAGCTTCGCCGACGTCGTGGCGCCGCCTGCGCTGGAGCCGGGCACGCTGCGCATCACACCGCTGGGCGGGCTCGGCGAGGTCGGTCGCAACATGACCGTGTTCGAGATCGACGGGCGGCTGCTGGTCGTCGACTGCGGGGTGCTGTTCCCGGAGGAGAACCAGCCCGGCGTAGATCTCATCCTCCCCGACTTCGAACCCATCAAGCACCGCCTCGGCGACGTCGACGGCATCGTGCTCACGCACGGTCACGAAGACCACATCGGCGCGGTGCCGTATCTGCTCAAGCACCGTCCCGACATCCCGCTGATCGGCTCGGGGCTGACCTTGGCGCTGGTCGAGGCGAAGCTCAAGGAGCATCGCCTGAGGGCGTACACGCTCACCGTCACCGAGGGGCAGCGCGAGCGGGTCGGCCCGTTCGACCTCGAGTTCGTGTCGGTCAACCACTCCATCCCCGATGCGTTGGCCGTGGCCATCCGCACCACCGCGGGTCTCGTGCTGGCCACCGGCGACTTCAAGATGGATCAGCTGCCCCTGGACGGACGGCTCACCGACCTGCGTGCGTTCGCGCGGCTCGGCGAAGAAGGCGTCGACCTGTTCATGGTCGACTCCACCAACGCCGACGTGCCGGGTTTCACGGCGCTGGAGCGCTCGATCGGACCGGTGCTCGACCAGGTGATCGGCAAGGCGCCGCGCCGGGTGATCGTGGCGAGCTTCTCCAGTCATGTGCACCGGGTGCAGCAGGTGCTGGATGCCGCGGCCGCACACGGGCGCCGGCTGGCGTTCCTCGGCCGCAGCATGGTGCGCAACATGACGATCGCGGAGCAGCTGGGCTACCTGCACGTCCCCGAGGGCGTGCTCATCGACTACAAGAAGGCCTGCGACCTGCCCGACGACAAGATCGTCTACATGTCCACGGGCTCGCAGGGCGAGC
>CALKHM010000309.1 GCA_937988695.1 uncultured Microbacterium sp.
GCAGATGCAGCGTTGGGGGCTCGCGCGCGACGAGTTCGCCGACACCGATCCCCTGCCGCACCAGCTGTACGTGCGCGAGGCGCGGCGCATGATCGGTGAGTCCATCCTGACCGAGCACGACCTGCGTGCGGGCCGGCTTCCGGCTGACGTCGTGGCGCTCGGCTCGTACCACCTCGACATCCGCGAGGTGCAGCGGGTCTGGCGCTGGGTGTACGAGCACCCGCGTCCGGTGGCGATGGTGTTCACCGAGGGCTACCTGTCTGTGCCCGTGCCGGTCTACGGCATCGGGTACGGTGCGCTGCTGCCGGCTCGGGACGCCTGCCGGAACCTGCTGGCCGCCGTGTGCGTCTCGGCGTCGCACGTCGCCTTCTCATCGATCCGCATGGAACCGCAGTATCAGATGCTCGGCCAGGCCGCCGGCACGGCCGCAGCGCAGGCCGTGCGTCGTGGCATCGACGTCCACGACATCGACATCGCGCGACTGCAGGACCTGCTGCGCGCGAGCGGCGCCGTGCTGTCGGTCTGACTCGCACCGTCCGGATGGATGCCGGTGAGATCCGCGCCTCACCCCTCCTCCCACGCCCGGGTGAACAGGTCGACCTCGCCGAAGTTCCCTGACTTGAAGCACAGGTCCAGGCGGCGCCCGGCAGGATCGGCGGCCGTCATCCAGGGCACGCCGACGGACACGACCCGTCGCACGTGCAGCCGACGTACCTGTAGCGCCTGCGCGACCGCGCCGGAGGTCTCACCCCCGGCGACCAGGATGCGGCGCACGCCCAGATCGGCGACGGCGCGCTGCGCGACGCGACCGAGGACGTGCTCCACGGCCGCGGCGGCGCGCACGGCGCCCCACGCCGCCTGAGCCCGATGCACCTGCGGCGGGTCGGCGGTGGCGCTGACCAGCGGAAGCTCCGCACCGGCGACGAACGCGAGCGCGGCGGCGATCACCGCCTCCGGGTCGCGCACGGCCGCATCCGCGTCGATCACGAACACCCGTCCCGCGAACGCCGCCACCTGCGCGCGGGTGCGCTCGGACGCGCTGCCGGACAGCAACAGGCGGCGACCGGAGGGAGCCGGAGCCGGACGCCCGTCGGCGGCGGTGCCGACGCGGCGCGCGACGGCGGCGACCAGGCCCGCGGCCCCGCCGAGCACCACGTCGGGCATCCCCGCGGTGGCCGTGGCCAGCACATCGAGGTCCTCATCCTCGACCGCGTCGGCGAGCAGGTGGCGCACGCCGGCCGATCGCAGGGCGTCGATGCGGTCGCGGACGGCCTGGACGCCGGCCCGCACGGCCTCGATGGGGATGCACCCGACCGGTCGCGAGGTCTGCCGGCCCAGCACCCGGACGAGATCCGGGTCGGTCATCGGTGTCAACGGGTGGCGGGCCAGCGACGATTCCGAGAGCAGCCGATCCCCGACGAACAGATGCCCCCGGTGCACGGTGCGTCCGACGCGTGGGGTCGCGGGCGTGCCGATGGATGCCGCGGTGGGGCCGACCAGGTCCAGCAGCGCGTCGGCGACCGGTCCGATGTTCCCCTCGTCGGTCGAGTCGAAGGTCGAGCAGTACTTGAGATAGAGCGTCTGGACATGCCACGACCGCAGCGCCGCCGCCGATGCCACGGAGGCCGCGACCGCGTCGGCCGACGGTGCCGTGCGCGACTTCAGCGCGACCACCACGCAGGCGGCATCGGTCGGTTCTGCGGCATCGGGGATGCCCAGCCGGACCTCGGCAGACAGTCCCGCAGAGGTGACGCCGGCTGCGACGTCGCACGCGCCGGTGATGTCGTCGGCGATCACGCCGATGCTCATGCGACGATCCGCACGATCAGACCCCTGCCGCGCAGCGCGGCGACGACCTCGGCGTCGGCGCGCGCGTCGGTGACGACGACATTCGCGATGGCCGAGTCGCTGATCCGCAGCGGCGCGACCGCACCGAGCTTCGCGCCGTCGGCGACCACGACGACACGCTCGGCCTGCGCCGCCATGATGCGCTTGATGGCGGCGTCCAACGCGTTGGTCCCCCACAGGGCGTCGGCGGTCAGCGCCGTCGCGGACAGGACCGCCACGTCGGTGTGGACGTTGCGCAGCGTCGCCTCGGCGAGCGGACCGGCGAACGCGCGGGTGTCGGCCTGATAGTGCCCGCCCGCCGCCACGAGCGCTCCCGGGCGGCGGGAGGCCAGCGCGGTGATCACCGGGAGGGAGTGCGTGACGACGGTCTCGGCCCGCAGCAGCGGCGTCATCGCCGCAACGGTGGTGCCGGCATCCAGCGCGATCGTGCGGCATCCGGCGATCTCTGCGGCGGCGGCCTCGGCGACGAGCCGTTTGAACGAACCGTCCACCGCGTCGCGTCGTTCGAAGGGCAGCCCGACGCCCGCCGGGGCGGCTCCCCCCGCGACCCGGCGCACGCGGCCCTCCGACTCGAGAAGCTGAAGGTCGCGCCGGATCGTCATCTCGGAGACGCCCATCCGCGCGGCGACGTCGGCGGAGGACACGTAGCCCTCGGAGGCGAGCAGCCGCTCGAGTTCCACCCTGCGCGCGGGAGCACCGGTGTAGCGCATGCTCCCATCCAAGCCAGTCCCGCGGGCAATGTCAATCTTTGAACACAATTGCCAAAGTGTACGATTTGTAACAGAATAGTCGCCGTGACGACGGTCCTCGGTCTCGATCTGGGCAGCACCACCACGAAGGCGGCGCTGGTCGATGTCACCGACGGGTGCCACGTGCTGCGGGTGGGCCGTGCCGCGACACCTGCCGACGTTCCGGCGCTGCACGAGACCGTCGCGCGTCTTGTGCACGAGCTCGTCGGCGACGCGCAGCTCGCGGCCGTGGGCATCGCCTCGATGGCCGAGACCGGGGTGCCGCTGGACGCGGACGGCGTCCCGCTGACCCCCCTCCTGCGCTGGGATCGCACCCAGGCGCACACGGCGTACGCACGGCTGCGTGAGCGTCATCCGGAGCTGCCCGAGCGCACCGGCATCCCGGACACGCCCAAACCCGCCCTGGTGAGGCTGCACATTCTGCGCGAGCAGACGCCCGCGTTGTTCGCACGGATCCGGCGCTGGCAGGGCGTGGCGGATCTCGCCGCTGCCGCCCTCACCGGCGCGCACGCCACCGATCACACGCTGGCCGCCCGCACGATGCTGCTCGATCCCGACGTGCCGCAGCGACGCTGGAACACCGCCCTGCTGGCCGAGCTCGGCCTGGCACCGGACGTGATGCCCCTCGTCCTCGCGCCCGGGCAGGCCGCCGGTCGCACCGACGGAGCGCTCGGACTGCCCGCCGGGGTGCCGGTGTACATCGCCGGCCACGACCACGCCGTGGGCGCCTGGGCGGTCGGCGCGCGAAGCGTCGGCGACGTGGCCGACTCGCTGGGCACCGCCGAGGCCGTCATGGCGATCACCGATCGCGTGGATGCCGCCGCCGTGCGCGACGGCTTCAGCATCGGCCGCACCGTCGACGATCGCCATGCCACCGTGATGGGCGGCAGCGCGGCCTGCGGCGGTCTGTTCGCGCAGTGGCCGGACTCGCCGCTGCCGGTCCTGGCCGCCCAGGGTGTGGACACCTGGCGCACGAGCCCCGTGACCGTGCTGCCCTATCCTCGCGGCCGGCAATGTCCGTGTCCCGACCCCGACGCCCGGCTGCGCGTGTCCGGTGCGCCGGCTGGAGCCGACGACGTGGAGCGCGGCATCCTCCAGTCGCTCGTGCTGCACGCTCACTGGATGCGCACGGCCATGCAGCGGCACGCCGGCGTCACCGCGGATCGCATCGTCATGCTCGGCTCGCTCAGCGAGCGCATCCCCGCCTGGGCGGGGCTTGCCGCCGCCGCCAGCGGAACGCCCGTGCACCGCTGCACGGCGGCCGAGCCGGTCGCCGCCGGCGCCGCCCTGCTGGCCGCCGTGCGGGCGGGGCTTGCCGCCGACACCGTCGCGCTCGAGTCCGTCGCCATCACCCCGAGCAGAGCCGACGGCCTTCCGGCCGCGTACGACCGGTTCCTGGCTGCGGCGCTCCAGCCGTAGCATCCCCCTCCGAAGGAGAGAAATGACCACCCTCGATGCCATCGCCCGTCCGACGGGCACGTTCGCCATGGTGGCGATGGATCAGCGCGAGAGCCTGCGCCACATGTTCGACGTCGCCGGGCGCGGACGTCCTGCCGACGACGTGCTCATCGACTTCAAGGTCGACGTGGCCGCAGAGCTCGGCCCGCTCGCGTCGGGTTTCCTGATCGACCGTCACTACGGCTTGGACCGCGTCCGCCGCACGCTCCCGCCGTCGACGGGTCTGATCCTGGCCGCCGACGCGCTGGAGCAGGCCGACGGCGGCCCCGTCGAGGAGACCGAGATCGACGAGGTCGTCGCCGGCGCGGCCCTGGACGGCGTCTGCGCGCTGAAGCTGCTGATCATCTGGCGGCGGGACCGACGCCGCCACGAGCGGGTCGCCCTCGCCGAGCGGTTCATCGCCCTCGCCCGCCACCGCGGTGTGCTTTCCGTGCTGGAGCCGGTCGTGCGCGCCAGGCCCGACGAGGACGACTGGGACGCAGACGCCGCCATCCGAGAGGCGGCCCGCGAGCTCGCACCGCTGCACCCCGACCTGTACAAGGCGCAGGTGCCGTTGGCCGGTCAGGGCGACGAGCACGCGCAACGCACCGCCAGCGCGGCTCTCAACGAGTGCATGACCGGACCCTGGGTCGTGCTGTCGCAGGGCGTGGCGCAAGACCGGTTCGAAGCCGCCGTGCGCGCGGCCTGCCTCGAGGGCGCCAGCGGCTTCCTCGCCGGACGCGCGTTGTGGAGCGACATCGTCGGCAGCGACGATGTGCGCGGTCGATTGCGCGAGCGCTCGGTGCCGCGCCTGCAGTCCCTGATCGACACGGTGGACGCGGTCGGCCGTCCGTGGAGCGCGGCATGAGAGTCGGCGTCCTGCACACGGTCCCGGGCCTTGCCGTGGTCTTCCACGACCTGCTGCGCAGCCGCCTGCCTGACCTGGACATCGTGCACGTGGTCGATCCCGCGCTGCTGGCCGACACGGTGGCCGCCGGCGAGGTCACCGATCCCGTGCGCGCGGGCGTCGCCGGCCACCTCGAGGCCCTCACGCGCGCAGGCGCACAGGCCGTGCTGGTGACCTGCTCGTCCATCGGCGAGGCCGCCGAGGATGCCGCCGCCTCGGCGGGGATCCGGCTGACCCGGGTCGACGCCGCCATGGCGCACCTCGCCGTGACCCGCGCCCAGGCCGCCGGCACGGCCCACGGCCGCCCCGGCCGCATCGCCGTGCTGGCCACCCTCTCCGCGACGCTCGGGCCCACGCGGCGCATCGTGGAGCGCTTCGCGCCGGAGACGGGCGCCGTCACCGTGACGGCCAGCGTGGTCGCCGGCGCCGCCGACGCCCGCACCGCCGGTGACGCCGCCGGGCACGACGCCCTCATCGCGGCGGCCCTGCGCGCGACCGACGCCGACGTGATCGTGCTCGCCCAGGCGTCCATGGCGCCGGCCGCCGGCGACGACCCGCGCGTGCTCACGTCGCCCGCATCGGGAGCCACGGCCTTCCTCGACGAGCTCGGGACCACGCCGTGAGCGGTGTCTCGCTGCTCACGTATGCGGACCGCCTGGCCGGCGATCTGCCCGGCCTCGACCGGCTCCTCAGCGACGAGCTCGACGCGTTCACCGGCGTGCACATCCTGCCCTTCTTCACACCGTACGACGGCGACGACACCGGATTCGACCCCGTCGACCACCGCGCTGTGGATCCCCGGCTGGGCGGCTGGGACGACGTGCGCGCGATCTGCGCGCACACCGATGTGACCGCCGATCTCATCGTCAACCACGTCTCCGCCCGCTCGGCCGAGTTCACCGACTGGATCCGTCACGGCCGGCGCTCTGCGCACGAGGGGATGTTCCTGACGTTCGACGCGGTGTTCCCCGATGGAGCCCGCGAAGCGGACATCACGGCCTTCTATCGGCCACGGCCCGGCGTCCCGTTCACGCCGTACCGCTGCGACGACGGCACACGACGGCTGGTGTGGACCACGTTCATGCCCTCGCAGGTCGACATCGACGTGCGTCATCCGGCCGGCATCGCCTACCTCGAGCGCCTCGCCGACGCCCTCGCCGCCGGCGGCGTCTCGACCGCGCGGCTGGACGCGGTGGGATACGCGGTCAAGACGCCGGGCACGGACTCGTTCATGACCGACGACACGCTGGCCTTCGTCGCGCAGGCGAGCGCGCTCATCCGCGCGCGCGGTCTCCGTGTCCTCGTCGAGGTGCACGCCCACATCGACCAGCAACGCGCGATCGCTCCCCTCGTGGATCTCGTCTACGACTTCGCGACGCCGCCGCTGCTGCTGCACTCCCTCGGCACCGGCACGGTCGATCGGCTCGCGCAATGGCTGCAGGTGCGCCCGTCCAACGCCGTCACGGTGCTGGACACGCACGACGGCATCGGGGTCATCGACGCCGGACCGGCAGACGGATGCGCGGGCCTGCTCTCCGAGCAGGAGATGGCCGACGTGTTCGCACGGGCGGCCGTGGCCACCGGCGGCCACTCCACGGCGGCCTCGGTCACCCCGACCTGGGCGAGCATGCCGCACCAGATCAACGCGACGTTCTTCAGCGTGCTCGGCGCCGACCCCCGCCGCATGCTCTTGTCGCGGGCGCTGCAGATCTTCCTTCCCGGGGAGCCGCAGTTCTATTACGTCGGTCTGCTGGGCGGACAGGACGACCGCGAGCAGTTCCTGCGCACGGGTCAGGGTCGCGATGTCAACCGGCATCGCTACACGCCCGAGGAGGTGAGCCGCGCGCTGGAGAGCCCGGTCACCCGGGGTCAGCTGGAGCTGGCGGCCTTGCGCCGGCATCCGGCGTTCGACGGCACGTTCTCGTGGTCGGCCCCCGACACGGCATCACTGTCGCTGCACTGGCGCCACGGAGAGCACGAAGCCCAGTTGCGCGTGCGCGTGGACGAGCCCTGGTTCGAGATCGTCGTGGACGGCGTCCGCCACCCTCTCAGCGACTGAGCACGGCCTGCGCGAGCGCGCGCATGACGTCGACGGCGACCTTCGCCGCGTGCGCGGCGGCGGCATCCAGTGCGTGCGTGACAGCCTCCGCGGTCACGCCGGGCTCCCCCTCGAGGAAGCCCACGGCAGTGCGGCCTGCGTGGCCGACAGCACCGGCCGCATCCAGCCACGGCCGCAGCGCGCGCACCAGGTCGGTGTCGCCGTGCACGTCACCGAGCGCCGCCAGCTCTGCGAAGCGCGCGCGCAACGAGTCGCTCCGGCCTCCCCGCAGGACGGCCTCGGTCAGCGCCGACAGCTCCGGGTCCATCGGCGCAGACGGCGGCCACGACGACAGCGTACGCACGAGCGGGGCAAGACGCTCGTGATCGGCCCCCGCCACCAGCAGCAGCGCGGCGCGCGCCGAGCGCGCGGGATCGTAGCCTGCGGGATTCCACGCCCAGTCCGCGAACGTGGCCAGCGCAAACCCGCTGGGCGCGCACTGCACCATCGGGTTCGCCCAGGCGCCGCGCAGAGCCGATCCGGCCACCTCCGTGGTGCGCCCGGTCAGCGGCCCCAAGAAGGCCCGACCCCGGTCGAAGTCGTTGACCGGGTAGTTGTCCCACAGCGCCAGGCGGTCACCGAACACCGCGGCGGCAGCGTCGATGTCCGCGCGGGTGACCTCGCCGACGACGATGTCACGTCCGGTCCACCAGGTCAGCACGTCCGGTGGCAGCCCCCGGACGAACTCACGGCGGTAGTCGGTCGACTCGAG
>CALKHM010000310.1 GCA_937988695.1 uncultured Microbacterium sp.
CCTGTTCGTCATGATGAGCGGCGCGCACCTGACCAACACGGTCTGGGCGATGATCCTCCCGTCGATGCTGAACCCGTTCGCCGTCTACCTGATGAAGGTGTACACCGACGATGCCGTCCCACCGGAGATGCTCGATGCCGCACGAGTGGACGGCGCGGGGGAGCTGCGCATCTTCGCGCGGGTCGCGCTGCCGCTGATGCGTCCGGCCGTGGTCACAGTGCTGCTGCTCGGGATCGTCGGGACCTGGAACAACTTCTTCCTGCCGCTCGTGATGTTCTCGAACCCGAACCTCTACCCGATCACGGTCGGCCTTGGTGCACTGCAATCACAGGCACAGGTCAACACCGGGGGCCAGTCACTGTGGAACCTCGTCATTACCGGGGCACTGATCTCGGTCATCCCGCTGATCGTGTCGTTCCTCACACTGCAGAAGTACTGGCAGGGCGGGCTGTCCATCGGCAGCGTCAAGTAGCCGCTGATCGTTCGTTCCGCACCCCCACGAAGGAGAACCATGCCCCACGCCCGCATCGACCTCGACACCCGAGCCGTCGTCGCCCCCGTCCATCGCCGCCTGTTCGGCTCGTTCGTCGAGCACCTCGGCCGCTGCGTCTACGACGGGCTGTACGAGCCGGGCCATCCCACAGCCGACGCCGACGGCTTCCGCCGTGACGTCGTTGACCTCGTCCGTGAGCTCGGCGTGTCGACGGTGCGCTACCCCGGCGGCAACTTCGTCTCCGGGTTCCGTTGGGAGGACTCGGTGGGGCCGCGCGAGAACCGCCCCGTGCGGCGCGACCTGGCGTGGCACTCGCTCGAGTCCAACCAGGTCGGGCTCGACGAGTTCGCGCGGTGGCTGAAGCTCGTCGATGCCGAGCTCATGCTCGCCGTGAATCTCGGAACACGCGGCATCCAGGCCGCTCTGGATCTGCTCGAGTACGCCAACCACCCGTCCGGCACCGCGCTGAGCGACCAGCGCATCGCCAATGGCACGCTCGCGCCGCACGACGTGCGGATGTGGTGCCTGGGCAATGAGATGGATGGGCCGTGGCAGACCGGCTTCATGACCGCCGACGACTACGGCAAGCTCGCCGCGCGCACGGCCGCCGCCATGCGCATGGCGGACAGTAGGCTCGAGCTGGTCGCCTGCGGGTCGAGCGGCTCGGGGATGCCGACGTTCGGTGAGTGGGAACGCACGGTGCTCGAGCACACGTACGATCAGATCGACTACGTGTCGTGCCATGCCTACTATCAGGAGCGCGGCGGAGACCTCGACTCGTTCCTCGCGTCTGCGCTGGACATGCAATACTTCATCGACACCGTCGTCGCGGCCGCCGACCACGTCGGCAGCAAGCGCCACTCGCGCAAGCGCATCAAACTGTCCTTCGACGAGTGGAACATCTGGTATCTGGACGAGCACAGGACCTCGGGCGAGGTCAACGAGCAGTGGCGATTTGCTCCGCGGCAGCTCGAGGATGTCTACTCGGTGGCCGACGCCGTCGTCCTCGGGGACCTGTTGATGACCCTCCTGCGCAACGCCGACCGCGTGACCGCGGCATCCCTCGCTCAGCTCGTCAACGTGATCGCACCGATCATGACCGAGCCCGCAGGCCCGGCCTGGCGCCAGACGACGTTCTACCCGTTCGCGATCACGTCGCGCCTCGCCCGAGGCGTCGCACTGCGCGTTCCGGTGGACGTGCCCACGTATCCCACCGCCGTGCACGGCGAGGCTCCCTTGGTCGATGCGGTGGCCACGCACGACGCGGAGGCCGGTTGCGCCGCGCTGTTCCTGGTGAACCGCAGCCGCAGCGACGCCATCACCGTGACCGCCGACATCCGTTCTCTCGGCGACGTCGCGATACGGGAGACGCAGGCGATCCACGACAGCGACGTGTATGCGAAGAACACGCTCGACGACCCGGAACGGGTGACGCCGAAGACCAACGACACCGTGCGCATCGACGCGGGGGAGCTGACCATCACCCTGCCCCCCGTGTCGTGGACGGCGGTGTCGCTGGGTTGAGGGTCGCTAGGCTTTCGCCCGTGCACATCGAGACGAACTGGGCCGGCAATCATCGTTACCTCGCGCGACGCTACGTCGAGCCGCAGAGCATCGACGAGCTGGCGACGCTCATCACCGGATCGCCGGCCGTGCGCATCCTCGGCAGCCGGCACTCGTTCAACGACATCGCCGACAGCGACGACCTGATCGTGGGCACGGCAGCGCTCCCGTCGCACATCGAGATCGACGACGCCGCGCGCAGCGTCACGGTCGGTGGCGGCGTGCGGTACGGCGACCTCGCCCAGGCGCTGCACGAGGCGGGCTGGGCACTGCACAACCTGGCGTCGCTGCCGCACATCTCCGTCGCCGGCGCCATCGCGACCGCCACGCACGGGTCGGGGGATGCCAACGGCAATCTCGCGACGGCCGTGCGGGCGCTGCGGGTGGTCACCGGCACCGGTGAGCTCGTCGACCTGCGCCGGGGCGAGCCGGGGTTCGACGGCGCCGTGGTGGCGCTGGGCGCGCTGGGTGCGGTGGTCGAGGTCACGCTCGACATCGAGCCGACCTACGACGTGCGCCAGCGCCTGTTCGCGGGACTCGGCTGGGATGTCGTCGCCGACCGGTTCGACGACGTGATGTCGGCGGCGTACAGCGTGTCGTTGTTCACGACGTGGGATGAGGCATCCGTCTCTCTGGCCTGGATCAAGGAGCGGGCCGATCGGCAGTCGCACGTCGGCGGCGACTTCTTCGGGGCGGTGGCCGAGGTCGTGCCGCGGCACATGATCGCCGGCATGGACGTGCGCAACACCACGGAGCAGCTGGGCGTCGCGGGTCCCTGGAGCGAGCGGCTCGCGCACTTCCGGTATGCATTCACGCCGTCCAACGGCGCGGAGATCCAGTCCGAGTACCTGGTACCCCGTGGCCGCGCGGTCGAGGCCATCGAGGCCGTTCGTGCGCTGGGCCCGCAGCTGCGCGACGTGCTGCAGATCAGCGAGATCCGTTCGGTGGCCGCCGACGACCTCTGGATGTCCACCGCGTATGGCACGGATGTCGTCGGCCTGCACTTCACGTGGGTGCGCGACGCCCCCGGGGTCGAGGCGGTGCTGCCGGCACTCGAGCACGCGCTGCTGCCGCTGGGTGCCCGCCCGCACTGGGGCAAGGTCTTCCTCGACGCCGATGGCGTGATCGGCTCGCGCTACCCGCGCCGCGGCGACTTCCGTGCGCTCGCCGACCGGTTCGATCCCGACCGCCGGTTCCGCAACGCGTTCGTGCGTCGCGTGCTGGGCTGAGGCCCCGCCCCGTCTCCCGCACACGGCGGGGGGCGGGGGTCAGGCGCGCGCGGTCGGGTCGCGCCACGAGAAGCGCGGCTCGTATCCCAGCAGGCGCCGGGCCTTGTCGATGGACAGCAGCGTGTCGTGCGCGCCCACCGGCCGGCGTCGCGGCACGTCGGGGAACACGGCGTCGAGCAGCTCCTCGTTCTCTCGCGACATGACCGTGTCGGCGGCGGCCACGATGAAGCGGTCGAAGCCTGCCGAAGCGTTCTGCAGCGCGCGCTGCACGGCCTGCGCGCCGTCGCGCGCATCGACGTAGCCCCACAGGTTCCACTTGCGCATGCGCGGGTCGTC
>CALKHM010000311.1 GCA_937988695.1 uncultured Microbacterium sp.
GCGGCCGGGGATTCTACGAATGGAGCGAAGGATGATGCTGGCAAGCTTCGTGCAGGGGGCGTGGTGGACGCCGGCCGATGAGACCGGCGCGACCGTCGTGCGCGACGCCTCCACCGGCGCCGAGATCACGCGCGTCTCCAGCCGGGGGATCGACCTCGCCGGGGCGCTGGAGCACGCCCGCACGGCGGGGCAGCGCAGCCTCGGTGAGCTGACGTTCCCGCAGCGCGCGCTGCTGCTCAAGCAGTTCGCGCAGGTGCTCGCCGCACGCAAGAGCGAGTTGTACGAGCTCGCGAAGAGCGCCGGTGCGACCGTGCGCGACTCGATGGTCGACGTCGACGGGGGCATCGGCGTGCTGTTCACGTACAGCTCCAAGGGCCGGCGCGAGCTGCCCGCCGGCCAGGTCTACCTCGACGGGCCGGCGGAGACCCTCGCCAAGGACGGGTCGTTCCTCGGCCGGCACATCTACACACGGCTGCCGGGGGTGGCCGTGCAGATCAACGCGTTCAACTTCCCGACGTGGGGGCCGCTGGAGAAGTTCGCTCCGGCCTTGCTCGCAGGCGTGCCCACGCTCATCAAACCCGCCACGCCCACCGCGCACCTCACCGAGGCGTGGGTGCGCATGCTCGTCGAGTCCGGGCTCGTGCCCGATGGAGCGCTGCAGCTGGTGTCGGGTGCGCTTCCCGGCGTGTTCGAGCTGCTGCGGCTGGGGGATGTCGTGGCGTTCACCGGGTCGGCCTCCACGGCGCAGGCTCTGCGCGCGCAGACCCCCGAGGGCGTCCGGTTCATGAGCGAGACCGACTCGATCAACGCCTCGGTGCTGGGACCGGATGCCGTGCCGGGCACCGCCACCTTCGACGCGTTCGTGCGGCAGCTGATGGTGGAGCTGACGGCCAAGAGCGGGCAGAAGTGCACGGCCATCCGCCGAGCGATCGTGCCCGTGGAGTCGATGGACGCCGTCGCCGAGGCGCTGCAGACAGCGCTTGCCGCGAAGGTCGTGGTGGGCGACCCGCATGCCGACGGCGTCACGATGGGCCCGGTGGTCTCGCTCGCACAGCGCGACGAGGTGATGCGCGGCGTGCGCAAGCTGGTCGACGCCGGCGGCCGGATGCTGGTGGGCTCGACCGCCGCGCCCGAGGTCGTGCGCGCGGACGGGACGGTGGGTGCGGCCCCTGACGGCGCGTTCGTCGCGCCGATCCTGGTGGGCTTCGGCGCCGACGCCCCCGACGTCGTGCACGAGGTCGAGGCGTTCGGACCGGTCTCGGCGCTGGTCGGATACTCCGGGCTCGACGAGGCCGCCGAGCTGGTGAACCGGGGTGGCGGATCGCTCGTCACGAGTGTGGCCACCGACGACCCGGTCGTGGCCACGGCTCTGCTGGCCCGCATCGCGGCGTACAACGGTCGAGTGCTGTTCCTCGATCGGGCCGATGCACGTACCTCGACCGGGCACGGATCGCCGGTGCCGCACCTCGTCCACGGTGGTCCCGGCCGCGCGGGCGGCGGCGAGGAGCTCGGCGGTATCCGCGCCGTGCTGCACTTCATGCAGCGCACCGCCGTACAGGGCTCGCCCGACATGCTGACCGCGCTCACCGGAGTGTGGCATCCCGGAGCCGCCGTCGCCTCCGGCGGCGAGCATCCCTTCCGCAAGCCGCTGTCGCGGCTGCGCGTCGGCGACCGGTTCGCCTCCGCCGCGCGTGAGGTCACCCTCGACGACATCGAGACGTTCGCGCACTTCACCGGCGACACGTTCTACGCCCACATGGACGAGCAGGCCGCGGCCGCCAACCCGTTCTTCCCGGGGCGTGTCGCGCACGGATACCTGCTGGTGTCGTTCGCTGCGGGCCTGTTCGTGGACCCCGCGCCAGGCCCGGTGCTGGCCAACTACGGCCTGGAGAACCTGCGGTTCATCACCCCGGTCTCGCCGGGAGACAGCATCCGCGTCGAGCTCACCGCCAAGCAGATCACGCCGCGGGAGACCGACGACTACGGCGAGGTGCGCTGGGACGCGGTGATCCGCAACCAGAACGACGATCTCGTCGCGGCCTACGACGTGCTCACGCTGGTCGCCAAGCAGGAGGCGGCGTCCCGAAGTCCGCAGCGGTGAGACGCAGGCGGCGTCTGAGGCGGCCGTGCGCCCCCTGCGTCACGCGGCTCCGGAGCCCGGCACGCCGGGGCGCGGGGCGCCAGGCGCCTACCGCAGGTCGTAGACGCGCTTGTACTTGCCCTCGCTGCGCGGCAGGGTGCCCGGCTCCTCCAGGCGCACCTCGATGGTCGTGCCGATCTGCGCCTTCACCCGCTGCCGGAGCACCTCCGCGGCCGCGATGCAGGTCTGCAGCGACAGCGCGGGATCGCGCTCGATCCGCACCGCCATCGCGTCCAGCGCGCCGTTCTTCGTGAGCTCGAGCACGAAGTGCGGGGTCAGCGCCTCGATGCCCAGCACGAGCTCCTCGATCTGAGTCGGGAACAGGTTCACGCCGCGCAGGATGATCATGTCGTCGTCGCGGCCGGTGATCTTCTGGATGCGGCGCATGCCCGGCCGGGCAGTGCCCGGCAGCAGCCGGGTGAGGTCCCGTGTGCGGTATCGGATGACGGGGAAGGCCTCCTTGGTCAGCGACGTGAACACCAGCTCGCCGAGCTGCCCGTCGGGCACCGGCTCGCCGGAGGAGCCGTCGATGGTCTCGGGCAGGAAATGGTCCTCCCAGACGTGCGGGCCGTCCTTCGTCTCCACGCACTCGTTGGCCACCCCCGGCCCCATCACCTCACTCAAGCCGTAGATGTCGACCGCGTCGATGCCCATCCGCCGCTCGATCTCGGCGCGCAGCTCGTTCGTCCACGGCTCCGCACCGAGCACACCGATGCGCAGCGACGTGGACCGCGGGTCGATGCCGGCCTGCTCCATCGCGTCGGCGATCGTGAGCAGATAGCTCGGCGTGCAGGTGATGACCTCCGGCTCGAAGTCCCGGATCAGCTGCACCTGCCGCGCCGTCTGCCCGCCCGAGACCGGGATCACCGTGGCGCCCAGCAGGGCCGCCCCGTCGTGCAGGCCGAGCCCGCCGGTGAACAGCCCGTAGCCGTACGCGTTGTGCACCTTCATCCCCGCGCGCACGCCGGCCGCGCGCAGCGACCGCGCCACCAGCTGCGCCCAACGGTGCAGATCGCCGTCGGTGTACCCGACGACGGTCGGGCGCCCGGTCGTGCCCGAGGACGCGTGGATGCGGCGCACCTGCGCCATCGGGACGGCGAACATGCCGAACGGATACGTCTCACGCAGATCGGCCTTCGTGGTGAACGGCAGCCGCCGCACGTCCTCGAGCGTGCGGATGTCGTCGGGCGAGACGCCCGCCTCGTCGAGCTTGCGGTGGTACAGCTGCACATTGTCGTACGCGTGCCGCACGGTCCACTGCAGACGCTCGAGCTGCAGCGCCTGCACCTCGGCCCGCGTCATCCGCTCTTCGGGGTCCAGCTCATCCATTCGGGTCCTCCTCGGCGATCCGGTTCGTGGTCAACGACCGTCCGCGGAACTCCGCGACGACATCGCCGGTCTCGTCGGTGACGGTCACGTCGTACAACCCGTTGCGTCCGCTGAGGGTGCGCCGCCGTGCGGTGGCCGTCAGCGTCTGGCCCGCGCGGGTGGACTTCAAGAACGTGATGTCGGCGCCGGCGGCGACGGTGACCCGCTCGTCCTCGTTGCACGCGATCGCGAAGGCGGTGTCGGCGAGGGCGAACACGAGCCCGCCGTGCGTGATCGCGAAGCCGTTCGTCATGTCGGCGCGCACGAGCATCGCCACGACCGCATAGCCCGGCTCGTCGATCTCGACGCGCATCCCCAGCGCCGCGGAGGCGC
>CALKHM010000312.1 GCA_937988695.1 uncultured Microbacterium sp.
TCAGCGCGGCGATGCCGACGACCGCCGATACGACGATGACCTGCAGGATGTTGAAGCTCACCGACGAGCTCACCGACTGTCCGTCCAGGGAGCTGGAGACCTGCAGGCCGAGGAAGTTCTGCGGGATGAGTCCGATGAGGAAGTTCCACCAGGTGCCGACACTGTGCGGCTGTCCGGTCTGCAGGCCCTCGCCGGCACGGTTGCCGGGCTGGATGACGAGCCCCAGCACGATGCCGATCGACACCGCGATGAACGCGGTGATCGCGAACCAGAGCAGTGTCTGGCCGGCAAGGCGCGCGGCGTTGCGCACGCGGCGCAGGTTCGAGATGCTCGCGACGATCGCGGCGAACACGAGCGGGACGACGGCGGCCTTCAGCAGCGTGACGTACGACGAGCCGATGACCCCGAGGGTCGCCGTCAGGCCGTTGTCGTTGCCCGCGGCATCCGGCCCGATGGCCCGCGCCCACAGGCCCAGCACGATGCCGAGGACGAGGGCGATGAGGATCTGGAACCCGAAGTTCGTCAGGACCCGGCGCACGGGGCTGCGCTCGTCCTTCTTCTTCGCGTCGACCGACGCGGTCTGAGTGCTCATGTGATGTCCTTCTCTGGAAGTTCGCTGGGACTCCACGATGCTAGGGATGAACGATCCCGCACGCCCGCCTGTGACGTTCCGTGACGTCATCCAAGGAAATTTCTCTTTGTTCACAAGTTTGTGAAATGGGTGTACGCTCGCGTCCCATGACCACAGTGATCGACACTCGCGACCTGCACAAGCACTACGGTCGCGTCCACGCCCTCGACGGGCTCGATCTGCAGGTCGAGCAGGGTCAGGTGCACGGCTTTCTCGGCCCGAACGGCGCCGGGAAGACCACGACGATCCGCACTCTGCTCGGCCTCGCGCGCAAGACGGGAGGCGAGGTGTCCGTGTTCGGGATGGACCCGTGGTCGGATGCCGTCGCCATCCACCGCCGCTGCGCCCACGTGCCGGGAGACGTCAACGTCTGGCCGAACCTCTCCGGCGGTGAGGCTATCGATCTGCTCGCGCGGCTGCGCGGAGCATCCCGCACCGACCGCGCGTACCACGTCGAACGCGACCGGCTCACCGAGGCGTTCCAGTTCGACCCGCGCAAGAAGGGGCGCAGCTATTCCAAGGGCAACCGGCAGAAGGTGGCCCTGATCGCGGCGTTCGCGGTTCCCGCCGACCTGTACATCCTCGACGAGCCCACCAGCGGGCTTGACCCGCTGATGTCGGTCATCTTCCACCGCGAGGTGGAGCGGGTCAAGGATGCCGGAGCCACCGTGCTGCTGTCCAGCCATATCCTCTCCGAGGTCGAGCAGCTCTGCGACCGGGTCTCGATCATCCGCGCTGGCAGAATCGTGGAGTCCGGCACCCTCGCCGAGCTGCGCCACCTCACGCGCACCGAGGTGTCGTTCGTCGCCGACGGGCTCACGCCCGAACGTCTGGCGGCCATCCCCGGCGCCCACGACGCCGCCGTGCAGGAGGGCCGCGCCCGGTTCACCGTCGACAGCGACCAGATCAACCGGGCTCTGCCGGCGGTCGCCGCGATCGGCGCCGCCGGCCTGCGCGTCGCTCCGCCGTCGCTCGAGGAGCTCTTCCTGCGCCACTACGGCGACGATCTGCAGGCGCTGGAGGCCGCGGAGGACGGGGGGCCGCGGCGATGAGGCGTCTGACCGCGCTGCTGCGCCAGCGTCTGCGTCGCGACTGGCTGCAGTTGCTGCTGTGGATCCTCGGCACGGCACTGATGGCGTACGCCGGATACGCCGGAGTCACCCAGTCGTACGGCACCGTGACCGACCGGCAGAGCATCCTGGCGGCGGCTCTGGCCAACCCCGTCATCCTGATGTTCCGCGGCCTGCCGTCGGGCACCTCCGAGGGAGCGTTCCTCGCGTTCGAGGTGCTGCCGTGGCTCGCGATCCTCGCGGCCCTGATGTCGACGTTCCTGGCCGTCCGGCACACCCGTGCCGACGAGGAAGCGGGACGCGCCGAGCTGCTGTCGGCGACCCCGGCCAGCCGCACCATGCCGACGGTCGCAACGATCGTGCACGGTGTGCTCGCCAACGTCGTGCTGGGCGTTCTGTCAGCTCTCGCACTGATCTCCACCGGCCTGGATCCGCAGGGATCCTGGATCGCCGGCGCGGCCGCGGGCGCGACCGGCATCGCCTTCGTCGGGATCGGCCTGGTGGCGGCCCAATTGATGCGTACATCGCGGGCCGCCAACTCGCTGACGATCTGGGTGCTGGTGGCCACGTTCCTGCTGCGCGGCATCGGGAACGCCGCCGGCACCCCCAGCAACGACCTCACCCACATGACGAGCCTCTGGGTCGCCTGGATCTCGCCGTTCGCGTGGGCGGAGCAGTCCCGGCCGTTCGACGCCGACACCTGGTGGCCAGTGCTCCTGGGGATCGCCGTCGGACTCGTGCTGGCGATCGGCTCGACGTGGCTGCAGTCGGTGCGCGACATGGGCGCGAGCTTCTTCGCGGGGCGCCAGGGACGCGCCCACGCGCACCCGGCCCTGTCATCGTCGCACGCGCTGGTCTGGCGGCTCGCGTCGGGCTCGATCATCGGATGGGCCGTGGGCGGCGCCATCGTCGGCATCCTCGCCACCACGCTGGGCAGCCTCGTCGACCAGATCTCGGGCGGCAACCCCGCGGTGGCGCAGATCCTCGAGAAGCTCGCGCAGGGCGGTTCGCTCGAGGAGTCGGTGGTGACGATCTTCTTCACCATGCTCGGCATCATCGCCGCCTGCTGCGCGGTGCAGACCGTCGTGCGTGCACGTCAGGAGGAGGCGCACGGCACCGCCGAGCCGATCCTGGCCACCCGTGTCGGGCGGGTGCGGTGGCTGGCCGACTACCTGCTGGTGGCCACCGCCGCGGTGCTCATCGTCGTGGCGGCGGCCGTGCTGACGGCATTCGTGGGCATCGCCTCGCAGAACGGCGCCTCGACGCTGTACCGCGCCTCGCTGGTCACCGGCGCGGGAGAGTTCGTCGCCGCATCCGTGTTCACCGTCGTCACGGCGCTCGTGTTCGTGCTTCTGCCTCGCGCGACGATCGGCATCGGCTGGGCGCTGGTGCTGGTCGCCACGCTGTTCGGCATGTTCGGCCCGCTGTTCGGGATGCCGGAGTGGACGACGCGCGTCTCGCCGTTCGGGGTGACCCCGATCATCTCCGGCGGCCATGTCGACGTGCGCGGGCTGTGGTGGCTCGTGGCGATCGTGGTGGTCGGGGCTGCGGCATCCCTCACGCTGCAGCGGCGTCGCCAGCTGGCCGCCGACGGTTAGTCGGGCCGGATAGATTCGTCATGATGACCGAGCACCGCGCGATCGAGGCCGCCGAGCAGGCTGCTGCCGTGATGAGCGCAGCCGGCATGCCTCGCATGCCGGCGCGTGTGCTCATGGCGCTGCTGGCCGCACCGGCCGACGGCTATACGGCCGCCGACCTCTGCGAACGCCTCGGGGTGAGCGCGGCCGCCGTGTCGGGGGCGGTGCGGTACCTGCAGACGCT
>CALKHM010000313.1 GCA_937988695.1 uncultured Microbacterium sp.
GTGTCCTTCGTCACGACTACGCTCCTTCGCTTCAAACGCCGTGGGTACTTCCTCGTACCGACTGTGCGCACGGACCGCTCGTCCGTGAGACCCCGTCGTCCCCTCTCGGGGCGCCTCCCCATGATTGCTTAACTCATCTTGCGGTGTCAACAAGCGTTTTACGCTCATATAGACCGAGAATTTGGAGAAATATGAAGGCAGTCAAGTCTTATATGCGCAGAACACGCATATAAGACTTGACGTCTTGAGGGCCAACGAGTAGAAAATGAGCATGACCGTCGACGACGAGCGGAGCCAGAAGCGCCGCGATCTGAAGGGCGATGCGCGTCGCGGACGCATCCTCGCGATGCTGCAATCGCGACCGACCGGCGATCTGAGCGTCGAGGAACTGTCCGAGAAGCTTGACGTCTCCCTCGCGACCGTGCGCAGAGACCTCAACCGCATGCGTGAACTCGGCACGATCGCGCGGACCTACGGCGGCGTCGCGCTCATGCGCAGCGTCGAGGTCCCGGTACGGGACCGCCAGACCTCTCACCGTGCGGCAAAGACGGCCATCGGCCGGTTGGCCGCCGAGCTGGTCTCACCGGGCGATCTGATCATCGTGGATGCCGGAACCACCACTGCTCGGTTCGCCGCATGCCTCGGCGATCTCGATGACCTCACTGTCGTGACGAACGGGATCGGCGTGATCAACAGCGTGCTCGACGGTGCTCATCCCGGTCCGGATGTCATCGTGCTCGGGGGGCAGCTGCGCAGCATCAACGAGACGATCGTCGGCGCCGTGGCGCAGGAGATGCTCACCGGCGTCCGTGCCTCGCGCGCCTTCATCGGCACCGATGCCATCGACCCGCAGCACGGAATCGCCTCCCGCACGTTCTCGCAGAGCATCCTCAAGAAGCAGATGATGGCCAGCTCGAGTGAGATCGTAATCCTGGCCGACTCGTCGAAGCTGGGCGGCGGCGACTTCAGCCATTGGACCCCACTGACCCGGTCGTGGACGCTCGTTACCGACGCCGACGCCGACGAGCACGCGCTGGAGCGCGCACGCCTGGCCGGCGCCACTGATATCCGCATCGCTGAGATCGCCGATGCAAGACACCCCTGACGAAGGACTGACCATGCGGCACGCGCAGCTGTACGCCCCCGACGATCTACGAGTCGAAGAGGTGCCGGTGCCCCGGCTCGAACCTGGTGACGTCCTCATCCAGGTTGATGCGGCGCTGTTGTGCGGCACCGACGTGCGGATCTTCAGCGGCACCAAGAGCCGCAATGTGAGCTTCCCGACCGTGCTCGGTCACGAATTCGCCGGGCATGTCGTCGACCACGACGGGGCGCTTCCCGACGGCGTCCGCATGGATCAACAGGTCTGCGTCTATCCTCTCGTCCCCTGCGGTCAGTGCGTTGCCTGCCGACGCGGGCACGAGAACATCTGCCGCTCGCGTGTCGCCTTCGGCTACCAGCTCCCCGGTGGCTTGTCGCAGTTCGTCCGCGTTCCGGCGAACGCTCGCCAGAACATTGTTCCCCTCGAAGGCGTCTCGGCGTCGGAAGCAGCGATCGTCGAACCGACGGCGTGCGCGTACAACGGTCAGAAGCTCGTGCGCTCGAGTGAGGCATCGACGCTCCTGGTGGTCGGCTGCGGACCACTGGGTCTCATCCACATCCGGCTGGCCAAGGCGCTCGGCGTCGCCAACGTCGTGGCCGTCGACCCGATCGACGCACGGCGGGAGGTGGCCAGGGCTTCGGGTGCCGACCTCGTCCTCGCCCCGGGAGACGACACCGCCGAGCAGATCAACGCGTGGAGCGGTGGGGGCATCGACGTGCTCATCATGGCCGTCGGCCGTACCGACGCGCTCGTCCCCTACCTCGGCGCTCTCGCGCCCGGTGCCCGGGTCTCGGTGTTTGCCGGGTTCCCCTCCTCCGCTGTGCTGGAACTGGTCGCGAACGACGTCCACTACAACGAGTGGGAGTTCGTGGGCGCCTCATCCTGCCGACTGGACGGATTTCACGCGGTCTCCGACCTCATCTCGAACGGCAGGCTGCAGGTCGCCGATCTGATCGGCACCGTTCTGCCGCTCGACCGCGCCGAAGAAGCGCTCGCGCTGGCCGCCTCCGGAAACGACATGCGCGTCGGTGTCGACCCCTGGCGCTGAACGGCAGCATCCTCGCCCTTGAATTTCAACGCATCACACATCCCAAGGAGACTTCATGTCCGATGACACTCTCGCCCTCAACCCCACCGGGACCACGTCCGCGCTCGGGCGCGAGCTGCGCATTCGGCGCATCTTCGGCGCAGACGGCCGGACCGTCACCGTCGCCCTCGATCAGGCCGTTCCGCGCGGCGTCGCTCCGCGGCTGGCGTCGATGAGATCCACGTACGACGCCATCGCCACCGGGCTTCCCGATGCAGTGACGGTGACCAAGGGCATCGCCGGTCATCTGTTCGGCGGACGACGCATCAGCCACCCTGGGATTCTCAAGGCGTCGATGTTCTCGGTCGACTTTCACCCCACCTACGACGCCGCCATCGGCTCGGTCGACGACGCGATCCGTCTGGGTGCGGATGCTGTGGCCGTCGGCATCTCGGCAGGCTCCGCGAACCAGGTCGCGATGTTCGAGATGCTCAACGGCATCGTCGAACGGGCGCATGGCTGGGGCATGCCGGTCGTCTGTCACGCGTACCCGAGCGGCGAACTGTGGGGCGATCGGAAGGGATCGACGGAGTCTGTCCTGTATGCGTCACGTGCCGCGGCGGAGTTGGGCACGGACATCGTCAAGACCTGGTACACCGGGTCGACCGAGGAGTTCCGCCGGGTGGTCGAGGGGACGCCCGCGATCGTGGTGGCCGCCGGCGGTGCACCGGCGAAGGCGCCTATCGACGTGCTGGTCCAAGCAGCCTGCGTCGTCGACGCGGGCGGGCGAGGTCTGACCGCCGGCCGCAATGTCTGGCAGGCCGAGAACCCCGGCAAGATGGTGCGGGCGCTGAAGGCCGTCGTGCATGACGGCCTCAATCCCTCCGAGGCCGTGAAGCTGCTGGCCTGACGTCCCCCTCTCCAGGAGTCTCAACGATGAGCACGTACCTTGGCATAGATCTGGGCACCACGGCGACCAAGGCCGTCATCATCGAGCCCGACGGAACGGTGGTCGCGCGATCGCGGGTGCTGCACGCCGATGCCCGGGCGATCGGGCCGGGCCGGGTGGATCCGGGGGCATGGATGAAGAGCGTGGAAGCCGCCTGTGCCCAGCTCGGTCCAGTGATCGCCAAGGTCAGCGCCGTCGGCTTGTCCGCGCACAGTCCGACGGCGCTGCTCTATGATCGTGACGGCACTCCGCTGGCTTCGGGACTGACGTGGGATCATCCGGACCTGCCAGACGTGGTCGCCGGCCTTGCCGGGTCGCGTGACGGTGAGGAGGCGGAGCTCGCCGGCAACCGGGTGTCGCCTGCCACCTTCATGATCGCCGCGTACCCCTTCTTCGCCGAGAACGAACGCGACGCACTGGCGAGCGCCGTCGAGCTGGGGTTCGTGGGCAGCTGGCTCGGACGCTGGATCACCGGGGAATCGGCGTTGGATCCCACCCAGGCGTCGTATACCGGTGCGTTCACCTCCACGGGTGGCCGCCTCCGGTGGCTCAGCGCGTTCCTCGAACGTGCGGGCATTCCACAGGAGCGGCTCCCGCGACTCCAGGGTTCGCTCACCACCCTGGGAACCGTCCACACCGCCGCCGCGAAGCGGCTCGGCGTTCCGGCCGGCATCCCCGTGATCGTGGGCTCCGCCGACACGCCGGCGGCCTCTTTCGCGCTCGGCGCGGCGCCCTCCGGCATCCCGCTGCTGCTCATGGGCACGACCCATGTCGTCTCGAACTGTCTCGACGCACCTGACAACCGGGCGCTCGCACTGCAGCGCTCCGACGTGCGGGAATCGCGGTGGCTGATCAACGGCGTGACCAATGGCGGCGACGCGCTGGCTGCGGGGGCGCGCCTGCTCGGCTTGGGCACCGGAGCCGCCTCGGTGAAGGCGCTGGTCGCAGCGGCCTCCCGCGCAACACCGTCCGAGGCCGCCACCGCGCCCGTCTTCATCCCGCACGTCATGCCGGAGCGCGGGCCGCTCTGGCTCACGGAGCCTTGCACCGCCCTCGTCGGGTTCGACGCGCACACCTCCAGTGCGGCTGCCGCGCGTGGCGTGCTGGAGGGCGTTCTGTTCGTCGACCGGATGGTGGTGGACAGCTGCGTCCACGCCGATCAGGGCGAGCTGTATCTTTCGGGGGCGTTCGGAGACGACACGGCGATGTCACAGATGATCGCCGATGCGCTCGGTCGGGAGGTCCGGGTGGTCGATGAGAGCAATCTCTCGGCCGTGGGCGCTGCGGGCATGGCGTCAGAGGTCGTCGAGGGACGCCGCATCGGGCTGCCCGGCTCGCGCGCGATCGTGCCGCGTGACCAGTGGCGCGAGGTCATCGACAAGCGCTGGACACAGTTCGTCCCGATCTGGGAGCGGACGGTGGGCAGGCCGGCGCTGGAACCGCTGGCGCCCGCCGACGCGTAGGCGAGGACGCCGGGCGCCACGGACCCCCGGCTCCCGGCTCGCTCGCCCCGTCACCGTCCGAACAGGGACGTGTTCGGCCTCGGCGAGGGGCGGGCCGTGGCATCCGTCACCGGCGCCAGCGTCCCGGCGAAATCGTCGATCTCGCGCCCCTGGGCGACCTTGGCCGGATGCGGACCGGCAGCCATGAGCCGAGGCAGCCACTGCGTGGGCAGGGCGGCAGCGGATGCCGCGACCACGAGATTGCCGAAACGGCGGCCCTTCAAAGTCTGCACCTCGGCCAACACAATGACGTGCTCGAGCACCGCACGCACGGTGGCGACCTGCTGACGCGCGAAGCCGAGCCCGGCGCCGTCGGCGACGTTGACGAGGAGCACGCCGTCGGCAGCCAGCAGCGCTGCCGCCGTCCGATAGAACTCGACGGTGGTCAAGTGGGCAGGGGTCTGGGCACCCGCATAGACGTCGCAGACGAGGAGGTCGACGGCTCCGGCCATGCTCTCGGGCAGCCGATGGATGCCGTCGCGGGCGTCGCCGATGCGCACGCGGATCGCGGCTCCGCGCGGCAGGGGGAGGTGCTCGCGCACAAGGTCCCACAGCGCCGGCTCCAGCTCGATCACCTGCTGTCGCGACCCGGGCCGGGTGTGCGCGATGTAGCGCGGGATCGTGAGGGCTCCGGCTCCGAGGTGCACGGCCGTCAGCGGCTGACCCGGCATGCGCAACTGGTCGATGACCGCGCCCATGCGGGCCACGTACTCGAAATGCAAATGGGTCGGATCGTCGAGGTCGACGTGCGACTGAGGCGTATCGCCGACCATCAGCTCAAAGCCGCTGGTGTAAGGGCTGGGGACGACGCGGGCGATCGTCCCGTCCGAGAGCCGCGCGTGCGGGGCGTCCTCGTCGCGCTGCCTGGTCCTGCCCACGCGGACAGGCTACCCGGGGTGGGCGTTCAGAACTCATCCACTTCGTGCGTCGACGACACGAATCCAGGTCGTACAGGCATCTGCGGCATGGATTGGATGAGTTCTGAACAGGCCTCCCGCAGCATCCGACGGTCTACCGTGGGCATATGGACGAGATCGACCTCAATGCCGACCTCGGCGAGACCGTCGACGGGGTTCCGACCGCCGACGACGAGGCGATGTTCGCCGTGATCTCCAGCGCGAGCATCGCATGCGGCGGTCATGCGGGCGATGCCGCCGCCATGCACGCGGCCGTCGAGCGCGCCGCCCGCACGGGGGTGGCGATCGGCGCGCATCCGTCCTATCCGGATCGCGCGGGTTTCGGCCGGGTCGCCCTCGCGATGGAGCCGGCCGAACTTCGCTCGACGATCGCCGAGCAGCTGGATGCGCTCGCCGGAGCGGGCGCGGATGTCCGCTACGTCAAGCCCCACGGCGCTCTATACCACCGGGCAGGCTCGGACCAGGAGACCGCCGAAGCCGTCGTGCAGGCCGCGGCCGAGCTCAGCAGCACGCTCGGGCGGGCCGTCCCGATCCTCGCGCAGGGGAGTGCCCTCGCCGATGCGGCGGCAGCGGTCGGCCTGCCGTTCGTCATCGAGGCGTTCCTCGATCGCGGATACCTTCCCGATGGCACGCTGGTGCCGCGCGGGCAGTCGGGCGACCTGCTGCACGACCCGGCGGCGGCCGCCGCCCGTGCCGTACACCTGGCGCGCGAGCGGGAGGTGGTGGCGGCCGACGGCACAGTGGTGCGCGTGGATGCCGCATCCCTGTGCGTGCACGGGGACACCGCCGAGTCGGTGGCCATGGCCCGCGCCGTGCGCGCGGCGCTGGATGCCGCCGGCATCGCCGTGCGCGCCCCCTGGTGACCACGATGCGCGTGCTTCCGTTCGGCGACCGGGCCCTGCTGATCGAGGTCGACGCGCAGGCGCGGAGTGGGCGAGCCGTCGATGCGGTGCTCGCGCTTCGCGCGCGGCTCGCGGCCGGCCGGCTGCCCGGGGTCGTGGACATCGTGCCGGCCGCCCGCACGATCCTCGTGCGCACGCGGCCTGGTGCGCTGTCCGACGTGCGCGCGGGCATCGAGCGGATCGGGACGCAGGAGACGACGGATGCGACGCCGGAGCCGGCCGCCGAGATCGAGCTGCCGATCGTGTACGACGGTGCGGACCTCGCCGACACCGCACAGCTGCTCGAGATGAGCGTCGAGGCGCTCGTGCGCCGGCACGCCTGGACGATGTGGACCGTGGCGTTCACCGGGTTCGCGCCCGGGTTCGGATACCTGATCGGCGACGACTGGCCGTTCGACGTACCGCGGCTGCCGACTCCGCGCACGCGTGTGCCGGCGGGTGCGGTGGGCCTTGCCGCCGAGTTCTGCGGAGCGTATCCGCGGGCGACCCCCGGTGGCTGGCGCCTGATCGGCACCACCGGCGCGCCGCTGTTCGACGCGGCTGCCGCCGATCCCGCCCTGCTCATCCCCGGCGCGCGGGTGCGGTTCGTGGAGCGCGCGGCCGCGCCCGCCGCCGCACCCCCGGCCGTGCCCCTCTCCGCGCCCGCGGCGGCCGCAGCGGCCGGCCCGGCCAGCGCCTCCGCGCCCACAGGGGCCGCGCCCACCGCGCCCCCGGCACCCACGGCGGCCGGCGCCTCCGCGCCCGCGGCGCCCACAGCGGCCGGCGCCTCCGCGCCCGCGGCGCCCGCGCAGAACTCATCCAATCCGGGCGGTGAAGGCTCGAATCCGGCGGCCAGGGGTGGCCATGACGGCGAAGTGGAGGAGTTCTGCACGCGGGCGGCGGGGGACCTCGCGTTCGAGGTGGTCGAGCCGGGGCTGCTGACCACGGTGCAGGACCTCGGTCGACCCGGGCGGGCGAGCCAGGGCATCGCGATCTCGGGTGCCTTCGACCGCGCAGCATTGCGCGCCGCCAACCGGCTGGTGGGCAACAGAGAGAACGCGGCCGGCCTCGAGATCACCATGGGCGGTCTGCGTGCGCTCGCGCGCCGCGACGTGTGGATCGCGGTCACCGGCGGCTGGGGGCCGATTCGGATCGGTGGCCACCAGATCGATCCGTACGAGGCCGTGCAGTGGCCGGCGGGCACCGAGCTGCACGTCGACTGGCTGGTCCAGGGGGCGCGGGTCTACCTGGCGGTGCGCGGCGGGATCGACGCGCGCGCGGTGGCGGGCTCACGCGCGACCGACACGATGGCCGGGCTCGGGCCGGCGCCGCTCCGGGCAGGGGATGCGCTACGCACGGGGGATGCAGCATCCGCGCCCATTCCGCCAGCGGAGCCGGTGATGGGTGTGCCCCCGTCGGACGAGATCGTCCTGACCGTGTCCGAGGGGCCGCGGGCGGACTGGTTCACGGCCACCGGGCGGGCTGCTCTGTTCGACGCGGTGTGGACCGTCGCCGACCGGGCCGACCGGGTCGGGATCCGGCTCGACGGGCCGGGGCTCGAGCGCGCCCGCTTCGGAGAGCTGCCCAGCGAGGGCATGGTCCCTGGCGCGATCCAGGTGCCGCCCGCGGGTCGGCCGGTGATCCTGGGCGCCGACGGGCCGGTGACCGGGGGATATCCGGTGATCGCCGTGGTGACGGATGCCGCGCTCGACCGGCTCGCACAGGCGCGGCCAGGTAGCCCCGTGCGGTTCCGGCACGCGCGCCCGGTCTGACCCCCGCGAACCGGCAGGCGTCTGCGCCAAATTCACATGAATTCGACGAATGCACATCAAACCGCCGGCAGATTGATGTGATCTCGCCAAATTCATGTGAATTTGGCGAACCAGGGGGCGGGTGCGCAGCTACGCCTGCGACGTCAGGAAGGGGCGCGCATGCCAGGCCGTCCAGTCGTGGCCGATCGCGACCGCGGCCTCGCGCAGTGGCGGGAGATGGTGGTCCACGAGCGTGGACATCGACGTCTCGGCGCTGCTGGCGTTGACGTTGACCGCCGCCACCGTGCGCCCGGCATCGTCGGTGACCGCCGTCGCGACGGAGCGGATGCCCAGTGCGAGCTGCTCGTCGGTGACCGCCCAGCCGCGGTCACGGATGTCGCGCAGCACGGAGTCCAGCTCGCGACGATCGGGATGCCACCGCGGGGTCACTCCGGAACGACTGGGGGTCGCCAGCACCGTGTCGAGCTCATCCGGTGGTAGCGCGGCCAGCAGGATCTTGCCGAGCGACGTCGCGAACGCGGGAAAACGCGTGCCGATCGTCACCGACAGCGTCACGAGCTTGGGGACGGCGACCCGGGCGACGTAGACGATGTCCGAGCCGTCCAGCTGCGCGATCGAGCATGACTCCTTGGTCTGGGCGACCAGCTCGACCAGGTGCGGGCGCACGATCTGCCAGATGTTCATCGACCCGATGTACGCCGAGCCCAGCTCCAGCACCCGCGGCGTGAGCATGAACGCGTCCTCCACGCGATGCGCGTAACCGAGCAGCTCGAGGGTGGTCAGGATGCGTCGCGCGGTGGGCCGCGGCAGGTCGGCGCGCGCGGCCACCTCGCTGAGGCTCATCGCGGGGTGCGCGGCGTCGAACGACCGGATGACGTCCAGACCGCGCGCGATGGACTCGATGAAGTCGGGGTTGGCATCTCGACGCATACTCGCTCCTCATCGGCGCCCATCTGAGACCGGCGCCCGTCAACGGCGCCCGTCTCACAACGGCGCCGCTCGCGCTATGACTGCTCGGGTCGGTACTCGGCATGCCGGTCGACGGCAAGATAGATCGACTCGCCCAGCGGACGGGTCATCTCCTCGCGCAGATGCCCGAGAAGACCCGCGCAACGTGCGATGAGCACCGCACCGCGCAGCAATTCTACGGGCACGCCGATGTCGGCCAGTGCCGCGCCGCACACGCCCGCGCCGTTCAGCGGCAGCGTGCGGTTCAGGATCGCCGGATGCACACGGCCGACCGCTTCGAACAACCGCAGGTGCGGCCCTCGGTATCCCGCCTCGTCGGCGATGCGGATGACCACGGGCGTGCGTGGATCGCCGTCCTTGTGCACGGGATGCCCCAGCCCGGGGACCAGGCGGTGCTGGTCGCGCGCCGCGCCGACGGCCTTCGATGCCAGCGCGTCGTAGCCGGCATCGTCGGTGGGCGTGCCGTCGGCGAGGGCCGCGGCCAGGAACCGCCCGGTGTCCTCGGTCACCCCGAGATACCGCGATCCGCCGCCGAGAAGACCGGCCGCCAGAGCGCCCTGGATCGAGTCCGGCGCGCTGTAGTACGTCAGTCGCGACGCGATCGCGATGGGCGTCAGGCCGTGATCGGCCAGGGCCACCATGACGGCGTCGAACACCCGCACCTGTCCGGCGTCGGGCCGAGCGCCGGTCATCAGCCACAGGCACAGGTCGCTGAACCCCATGTTGCCCAGCAGCTCGCTGGCGATGTCATGGCCCATCAGCGTCATGGAGGTCGGGGTGGAGGTGCCGATCGCGGTGGGGAACGACAGCGGGGTCTGGTCGGTCATGCCGGCTCCTGTTCGTGGGGATCTGCGGCGGAGGATGCCGCGTGGTCGAGCCCGGTCAGCCACTGCAGCACGGCATCCCGGTCGCCGTCCAGGCGCGGCGGGCGCAGGTCGTAGCTGGGCGGGGTCCGGGAGAACGAGATCGGGTTGCGGATCGTGGGCACGGCATCCGCGCCACGGCCGACGGCCACCACGGGTGCAAGGCCCAGACGCTCGGCGAGCTGCACACCCGCTGCCACGTCCTGGATCGGCGCGCACGGGATGCCGGCCTCGGTGAGGATCTCGAACCACTCCGCCGCGCTGTGCCGAGCGAGCCGTTCCAGCAGCAGCGGGCGCAGCTGCTCTCGTCGCTCGTTGCGGTCGGCCGTGCTCGCGAAGCGCGGATCGGCGGCGACGTCCGGCAGCTCGAGAACCTCGCACAGCTTCGAGAACTGCCCGTTGTTGCCGGCTACCACGATGAGGTCGCCGTCGCCGGTGGGCAGCGGCTCATAGGGGAACAGGCTCAGATGAGCGTTGCCCATGCGCTGTGGCACCACGCCGCCCGCGACGTACGCCGAGGTCTGATTGACCAGACCCGACAGTGCCGACGACATCAGGTTCGTCTCGACGTGCTGGCCTTCGCCGGTGAGATCGCGGTGGTGCAGGGCGGCGAGGATCCCCATCGCCGAGTGCAGCCCGGTCATCACATCGAACACCGAGATGCCGGCGCGGAACGGCTGCCCGTCGGGGTCTCCGGTCATGCTCATCAGACCGGACAGGGCCTGCACGAGCAGGTCGTACCCGGGAAGGTGCGCCCCCTGCTTCGTGCCGAATCCGCTGATCGACGAGTAGATCACGTCGGGGTTGCCGGCGGCCACGCTGTCGTAGTCGAGCCCGAACCGCGCCAGCGCCCCCGCGCGGAAGTTCTCGATGAACACGTCGGCACGTGCGGCGAGTCGCTGCGCGACGGCGCGGTCGTTGGAATCCTTCAGATCCAGCGCGATCGAGCTTTTGTTGCGGTTGATCGCGAGGTAGTACGTCGCGTCGTCGCCGCGCGCAGGCGGGCTCCACGATCGGGTGTCGTCGCCGGCGGGGCTTTCCACCTTGATGACGGTGGCGCCCAGATCGGCCAGCAGCATGGTGCAGTACGGCCCCGCGAGTATCCGCGAGAAGTCCGCGACGACGATCCCGGCCAGCGGTCCCGTCGGGTGTGGACGCAGCGCCTCTCGTGCCGTCGTGTCCTGCGCCAAGCCGATCGTCACGATCGCCCCCTCCTCGTGTGTGCTGATCTCGGATGCCGCGGCGTCAACAGATCACCGAGGGATAGGTCTTCCCCCGCCAATGCATGAGCTTGTCGCGGTACTCCCGCTGGAACGACAGCGGTCCGGTGACGGCCTCGTAGTCGTCGTTGTAGATCCCGATGTAGATCGTGAGCGAGAGGAAGAAGTGCGCTCCCAACTCGAACAGCGTCACGTAGTCGTGTGCGATGAGCGCGGTGCGCTCCTGCTCGGTGAACGCCAGCCAGCTGGTGGTCTCGGCGTCGCTGTCGCCCAGCCTCCGGCCGAGGTGCTGCTCCCACCAGTCGAGGTACTGCGCAGGCTCGGTCTTGTAGCGCTCGAGCAGATCGGGATCGCGGTCGGTCGTGTACAGGAACTTGTCGACGTAGTACTTGCTCATCGCTCCACTCCGTTCGGATACCAGGTGATGTAGGCCTCGCGGGTGTGGAACAGGTCGAGGTCGTCGACGTAGTCGGCCTTGATCGGGCCGGCGATGCCGAACATCGTCACCAGGTCGAGGAACCCGTGCGTGGCGTTGCCGAAGGTCCCGAGGTTCTCCCGGGTGACATTCGCCAGCAGCCCGTCGATGTCGCCCTCGGCGAGCCACCCGATCGCACGCTTGTCGAACTCGGGATCCGGGCCGTGCTCCTCGAACTGCCGCGGGCCGCCCAGCTCGAGCGACAGGTGACCGCTGCCGATCGCGGCCACGCGCTTGTCGGACGGGAACTCCTCGATGATCTCGCGGATCGCCCGGCCGAGGTCCCAGAAGCGCTGCGGGGTCGGCAACGGCGGGACGAAGATGTTCGTGTAGATCGGCACGACGGGCAGGTCGGCGTCGGGCCGGGTCGTGATAATCGGGCAGATGATCGAGTGGTCCAGCTTGAGCTCGTTGCTCACGGCCATGTCGAAACCGCGGTCGATGAGACCCTCCAGCATGAACTGGGAGAGCTCCTCGTGGCCGTCCAGCACGAACGTCGGCAGACTGAACTCGCGGATCTCGTTGTAGTACGTCGCGTCGTAGCGCGGCGCCTTGCCGATCGCGAACTGCGGGTAGTTGTCGAGGAAGAACTGATGGAAGTGGTCGGCACCGATCATCACGAGGATGTCGGGGTTGGCGGCCGTGAGCGTCTCACGGTACGCCTCCACCTTGCGCTTCCACTCGGCCGCCTGCGGGATGCGTTTTTCCGGCGGGTCGAGATGGGTGAGCTTCAGATAGAACGGGTGATGGGTGGTTGCCAGGACGGCGGCCAGGGTTGCCACAGTGCTTTTCCTCTGTCTCTGTGTGTGTAACGGCGCTCAGGCTGCGGGATCCTGGCGCGCTCGGGTGACGGTGATGGTGCGCAAGGAGATCGGCACGGCCGCGCCGGCGAGCCCGAGCGCGATGGCGCCGAGCGTCCAGAACGGTCCGTGCAGACCGCTCATGCCCAGCGCGGCATCCATCGACCAGTCGCCGGGACCGGCGACGCCGATGACGATCCCGAGCAGGGCGTAGACGAGTGCGACCTCGTAGCCGCCCAGGTGCGCCCAGAGCCCGTGCGGCAGGTTGAACGCGATCGCCACGCTCATCGAGCCGACCACGATGGCCGTCGACAGCGGGATGGCCGCGCCCAGGATGATCAGCGCTCCGGCGACGAGCTCCGATGCGCCGGAGAGCACGACGAACGGGAATCCGGGTCGCAGGCCCCACTGCTCGAACAGCGCGGCGGTCTTGCGGACGCCTTGGCCGCGGAACCATCCGAACAGCTTCTGCATGGCGTGCCCCCACAGCAGGGCGGCCAGCACGAGTCGCAGGATCAGCAGACCCAGGTTCACGTCCATCGTGCTCTCGCCTTCAGGCCTCGGCGCGCACCAGGCGCGAGCCGCCGTCCCACTCCGTGTAGTTGTACGGGTTCGGGATGAGCTCCGCGGGCGGCAGCTCCGGCGACATCCCCTCGGCCCACTGCGCCTCGCCCATCTCGGATCGCAGGTAGTCGACGGTGCGGGCCACGGCGTCGCGGGCACGGACGAGGTCGCCGGCGAGGCGCCGGTGCGCGTACTTGACCGGCCTGCCGTCGACGAGCACGGTGTGCACATCGCCGCGGCCGGCCTGGAAGACGACGTGCGTGTACGGGTTGAGGATGGGCGTCATCGTCGGCGAGTCGTCGTTCTTGATGAGCACGATGTCGGCCTTCTTGCCCGGAGTCAGTGAGCCGATGCTGTCGTCGAGCTCGAGCACGCGTGCGCCGCCCAGCGTCGCGTAGCGCACGACGTCCTCGGCGCGCACGTCGTTGTTCACGACGGTCTCGTTGCGCGCATGCGCGTCGGAGTGGTCGCGAGCGCGGTCGGCGTTGATGGTGGCGCGCATCGCGGAGAACATGTCCGCGCTCCACCAGACGCTCGTGTCCATCGACAGCGAGATCGGGATGCCGTGCCGGCGCAGCTGGTGCGTGCTGGGATAGCCCTGACCGGCGCTGTCCTCGCTCTCGGCGGAGACCGAGGCGTTGCCCCCGGAGGCGGCGATCTTCTGGTACGAGTCCTGCGACAGCGATGCGGAGTGCACATAGGTCACGCGCGGGGTCATGAATCCGCTCTCGGCCATCTGCGTGATGCCGTCGTCTGTGGTGGCGCCCCAGACCCCGGCATGGGTGGTGACGGCCAGATCCAGCTCGCGCGCGGACTCGAACGCTGCCTGCTCGGGGAAGCCTGGCTGACCGGTGACGTCGAAAGCGAGCTGCAGGCCGAGCATGTCGTCGCGGGCCGAGAAGTTGCGGCTCACGAAGTCGCGGAACTCCGGCGTGCGGCTCCACTCCCAGGGGGCACCGAAGAGGTTCCCGTAGCCCAGCACGAATCGGCCCGGCACCTCGCGCAGCGCCTGCAGGGCGCCCTCGGCGTGGTCGACGCTCTGCAGTCCGTGCGACCAGTCCAGGGTCGTGGTCACACCGGCGTCGATCGCCTCGATCGCGCCGA
>CALKHM010000314.1 GCA_937988695.1 uncultured Microbacterium sp.
GTCGGCGTTCTCGCGCTTGGTGTCGAGGAACCGCATGATGTCGGGGTGGTGCGCGTTCAGATACACCGCGCCGGCGCCCTGCCTGGCGCCCAGCTGGTTCGCGTAGCTGAAGCTGTCCTCGAGCAGCTTCATCACCGGGATGATGCCGCTGGACTGGTTCTCGATCTGCTTGATCGGCGCACCCGACTCGCGGATGTTGCTCAGCAGCAGCGCGACGCCGCCGCCGCGCTTGGACAGCTGCAGGGCCGAGTTGATGCCGCGGGCGATCGACTCCATGTTGTCTTCGATGCGCAGCAGGAAGCAGCTGACGAGCTCGCCCCGCTGCGCCTTGCCGGTGTTCAGGAACGTGGGCGTGGCCGGCTGGAAGCGGCCGGAGATGATCTCGTCGACGAGGTCACGTGCGACCTGCTGGTCGCCGTCGGCCAGGCCCAGTGCGGTCATCACGACCCGGTCCTCGAAGCGCTCGAGGTAACGCTTGCCGTCGAACGTCTTCAGCGTGTAGCTGGTGTAGTACTTGAACGCGCCCAGGAACGTCTCGAAACGGAACTTCGCCGCGTACGCGCGGTCGTTGAGCTCCTGGATGAACGTGAACGGGTACTTGTCGAGCACGCCCTGCTCGTAGTACTCCTTCTCCACCAGGTAGTCCAGGCGCTCCTTCAGCGAGTGGAAGAACACCGTGTTCTGGTTGACGTGCTGCAGGAAGTACTCCCGCGCCGCGCGCTTGTCGGCGTCGAACTGGATCTTGCCGTTGGCGTCGTACAGATTCAGCATCGCGTTCAGGGCGTGATAGTCGAGCCCGTCGAACCGCGAGTCGTTCTTGAAGGATGCCGTTTCGGTCAATGCAGCTTCCACCATCGTTCCAATCCGTCGCTCACACGGGCGACGTCCTCAGGCGTGCCGAACAGTTCGAGCCGATACAGGTGCGGCACGTTGCACTTGCGGCTGATGATCTCTCCGGCCAGGCAGTAGGCCTGACCGAAGTTCGTGTTCCCCGCGGAGATGACTCCGCGGATCCACTTGCGGTTGTCCTCGTCGTTGAGGAACTTGACGACCTGCTTGGGAACGGCGCCCTTCTCGACGCCGCGCCCCTGCCCGCCGCCGTAGGTCGGGGTCACGAGCACGAACGGCTCGTGCACCTTCAACGGCGGCTCGCTGCTGTGCGGTCCCGTGTGCAGCGGAATACGCTGGGCCGGCAGGCCCAGCTTTCCGACGAAACGCGCCGTGTTTCCCGAGATGCTGGAGAAGTAGACGAGAAGCGGCGCTTCAGTTGCCAGTCGCATGCTCCGCCCCGGTTCCTGAGCGACGCCGAGGGGTCAGGCCAGGCGAGCGGCGAGCTCGTCGATCTTGTCGGGACGGAAGCCCGACCAGTGGTCCTCATCGGTGATCACGACCGGGGCCTGCAGGTAGCCCAGGGCCTTCACCTGCTCGAGTGCCATCGGGTCCTCAGAGAGGTCATGCACCTCGTATTCGATGCCCTTCGCGTCCAACGCGCGGTAGGTCGCGTTGCACTGCACGCAAGAAGGCTTCGTGTAGACCGTGATCGCCATTTCGACCGGTCTCCCCTCATCTCGTTCGCTACATTCGATCCGTTTTCCCGGTGGTCCCCCCGCCGGTCCCCCAATACTACATATGGGGACGGACAGTGAGAAGCACCACAAGGGATAGTAGTTACATCCGTGTAGTTTTCCACTGCCCTCCCCATGTACAACACAGGTTGTCCACCGTTTCATCCACAGCTTCGCCCGCGCACGCGAACCTGAAAAACGGCTGAATTCCGGCCCTTTCCCGAGGCCGTCGCAGACTCATCCACAGCCGCGACGATACGGGCCGCCTCCGACATCCGATTTCCTGTGGACAAGCGTCCTCGGCGTGTCTCGGCGTGTCGCGGCGTGTCGCCCCGGGAGTCACCCGCCCAAAGACCGCCCGTGCAGAGCCCGGACGGCCAGCGGGGTCCACACCAGCACCAGGGCGATCAGCTGCACGGCACCGGCGACGGGACCGCCGAACAGGTTCGCACCGGCGGTGACCACGGCCGCCAGCGGGACCCACACGCCGACGCCACGGGCGATGCGCAGTCCGATCGTGAGGACGATCGGACCGATCGAGTACCCCACGAGGAACACGACCAGCAGCACGTTGCCGATCGGCTCGGCATCTCCGGCGCTCTGCATCCGCGCCAGGGCGTCGCCGCTCAGGCCCGCGGCGGCCACCGATCCGTACAGCGCGAAGTACGCGGCGAGGTGGCCGATGCCCGCGGCCAGTCCCGCACCGGTGACCAGAGCGCCGATCCTGGTCGTCAGCGCGCCCCGGGCCGTCGGCGGCGTCACCGTGGCCGGCAGTCCCGCCAGCCACACCAGCGGACCGCACACCGCGAGCAGGCCGACCGTCAGCCAGGCCCCCGGGAACTGCACCGCGACGTCGACCGCCGTCGGGTTCGACCCCGCCGGCTGCAGCATCCACTGCCAGACGGTGGTCACGACAAGACTCAACGGACCGAGCACCAGCGCCGTCACGGCGACGGCCCTCTCGAAGACGGTGGACATGGGACTCTCCTTCCGGCGCCGGCGGCGCACAACGGCATCGTGGCGCCGCCGCGGCCGGCGCCGCGTCCGCACCCGGGATGATCGGCGTCCCCCGCGCGGGCGGTCCCTGTCGTCCGCACGGGGGACACGCAGCGGCCGCCGGGTGAATAGAGTGACCACATGCGCCCGGCACTTGCGCGTTGGCGGCGTCGCACGGTGTGCGGATGGCCCGCCCCGGATGTTGCGCTGGCGGCCGCCCTGTGCCTGGCGGCCGTCGGCAGCGTCGTGACCGGCAATCCCGACGAGGGCCCGCTCGCGGTGACCCTGCCGGTCGCGGTCGTGTCCACCGGCGCGCTGCTGTGGCGCCGCCGCGCGCCGCTGGCGGCCGTCGGGCTGGTCGTGGCGTCCGGCCTCGTGCAGACGCTGCTGTCGACGTCGCCGGGCTCGCTGTGGTCGCTGGTGGTCGAGGCGATCACGATGTATTCGGCCGCCGCATACCTCTCCGAGGGCGTCGCCGCCGTCGCCGGTGCCGTGCTCGTCGCAGCCCTCCTGATCCAGGAGCGCCTCGACAGCGGAGTGGACTACGTGTTCATCCTGCTGCTGTTCGGCGGCGTGTGGCTGCTCGGCCGCGCCAGCGCGCAGTGGCGCGGTCGGGTGACCGCGGCCGAGCGACGACAGCGCGAGGCGGCACGCCTGGCGGTGGCCGAGGAGCGGCTGCGGATCGCCCGCGACCTGCACGACGTCGTCGCGCACAGCCTCAGCGTCATCGCCGTGCAGTCCGATGCCGCCGAGGCGGCGTTGGAGGTCGCGCCGGAACGCGCCCTGGCACCGGTCCGCGCCGTGCGGACGACCGCCCGTGACGCCCTCGACGAGATCCGGCGCCTGCTGGACGTGCTGCGCACCGACGACGACGACCTCCCGGGCCTGGACTCGCCGGGGGTCTCGGCGATCGCCGGGCTCGCGGAGGCGGCACGGGCCGCCGGCACACCCGTGCTGCTGGACGTGCGCGCGACCAGTGCGCCCGTGCCGCCCGCGGTGGACCTCGCCGCCTACCGCATCGTGCAGGAGTGCCTCACCAACGCACGACGACACGCGCCCGGCGCCACGACCGTGGTGACGGTGGTGCAGAACGACCGTTCGCTCGAGGTCCGGGTAGCCACCTCGGCGCGCACCGAGGCCGCCAAAGCGCTCCCGGCGACGCCCGGCGCCGGATACGGGATCAGCGGAATGCGCGAGCGGGCCGCCGAACTGGGCGGGCGGCTCACCGCGGGAGCCACCCGCGACGACGGCTTCGAGGTCGCGGCGACGCTGCCGCTGTCCGGCATCCCCCGGCGGCGGCGATGACGCGCGTGCTCATCGCCGACGACCAGGAGCTGGTACGCACCGGCTTCCGGCTGATCCTCGATCTCGAGCCCGACATGGAGGTCGTCGGCGAGGCGGCAGACGGCGCCGCCTGCGTGCGCGCCGTGGCGCGCGAGGACCCGGACGTCGTGCTGATGGACGTGCGGATGCCGCAGCTCGACGGCATCGGCGCCACGCGCGCGCTTGCGCAGGCCGGCAGCCGGGCGCGGGTGCTGGTGCTGACCACGTTCGACCTCGACGAGTACGTGTACGAGGCCCTTCGCGCGGGAGCCGGCGGCTTCCTGCTGAAGGACGCGCCGCGGGAGCAGCTGCTCGCGGCGATCCGGCAGGCCGCCGCGGGCGAGGCGCTGCTGGCGCCGTCGGTGACCCGACGGCTCATCGAGCGGTTCGTGGGCGCCGCGCCGGCCGATCCCGGCCTGCGCGGGAGGATCGACTCGCTCAGCGCGCGCGAGCGCGAGGTGCTCGCCCTGGTCGCGCAGGGACGGTCGAACGCCGAGATCGCCCGGGCCCTGTTCATCGGCGATGCCACCGTCAAGACGCACGTGGCACGGATGCTCGCCAAGCTCGGCGCGCGCGACCGCATCCAGGCGGTCGTCATGGCCTACGAGAGCCGGTTCGTGACCCCGCAGGGATGACCTCGCGACCGGTAACGTTGACGCGTGGCGGGATACCGGGATCTGCTGCGCACACCAGGGGTCGGGCGCATCATCGCCGCGCAGCTGACGGCGCGGTTCCCGTCGGGCATGACGAGCCTGGCGGTGCTGCTGCACGTCGAGCACATCACCGGCTCCTACGGCGCGGCGGGCCTGGTGCTGGCCGCCGCGTCGATCGGACAGGCCATCGCCGGCCCCATCACGAGCCGGTGGATGGGGCTGTGGGGCATGCGCCGGGGGCTGACGCTGACGATGCTCGTGTGCGCGGCATCCATCGCCGGCATCGCTTTGCTGTCGTTGCCGCTGCCCGCGTTCATGGCGTTCGGGATGCTGGCGGGGCTGTCCACTCCCCCGGTGCAGCCGGCGGGGCGCACGATCTACCCGAAGATGGTCAACTCCCGGCAGCTGACTCCGCTGTTCTCCCTCGACGCCTCGTTGCAGGAGATCATCTGGATCCTCGCCCCCGTGGTCGTCACGTTCGTCTCGACGCAGATCAGCACGGTCGTGGGGCTTCTGGCCATCGTCGTCATCCTGCTGGCCGGCGGCTCGTGGTTCATCTCCTCGCCGGAGCTCGGACAGGTGCGCATCCCGCGCAGCCGCCGCCGCTTCGGCAAGGTGCTGTCCCGCCCGCCGGTGCTGCTGGCCACGTTCGTCGGATTCCTGCTGATCGGTGCGTGCGCGGCCGTCGAGGCGGGCGTGGTCGCCACGTTCGGCGAGGGCGGGATCGAGGCGGGTCTGGTGCTGGCCGTGTTCTCGATCGGAAGCCTGGGCGGCGGCCTCATCTCCGGCGGCATCCCGATCGGCCGGTGGGCGATGGCGCGGCGCATGGGCATCGTGATGCTCGGCCTGGTGGTGACCACGGTCTCGCTGAACGTGTGGTGGATCGGCGGCTCGCTGCTGGTGGCCGGGATCGGCGTCGCACCGGCGTTCGCGGTGATCTCGGCCATGACGACGGCCAGCGTGAAGTTCAGCGACACCGCCGAGGCGTTCGGCTGGGTCAACACCGGGCAGCTGATCGGCGCGGCGGCCGGCTCCGCGGTGGCCGGGTTCCTCATCGACGGCCTCGGACCTGCCGGTTCCTACTGGACGGCGGCGATGTTCGCCGCGGCGGGACTGCTGGTCTCTGCGGTCTTCCACCGCGGGTTTCCCGATCTGCGCCACCGCGACCCGAGTCCCCTGCCCGACACCGAGCCGGTGCGCACGATCATGTCGTGAGGCCGCGGACGGCCGTCAGTCGGTGACGCGATGCAGCAGCGCCAACAGTGCCAGCGCGTAGGCGTCGGAGGGCTCCGGGTGGGCGTAGACGAGCCGCTTCCCACCGAGATCGACCTCGACCTCATACGTGTCGGGCTGCCGCCGCAGCTGCCGGAAGGTGCCGCGCAGCAGCTCCCGCAGCTGCTCCTCGCTGGGCAGCCACAGCGCGTCCTCCTGGGCGACGGAGTCCAGGGCCCACTCGGTGGTCCCGTTGAAGGCCAGGATGCCGCCGGTCGGGAACGTCCGCGCCTCGATGGTCATCTCGCTGACCGTGAACACGTCTGCCTCGAACTCCGGTTCGTCGAGCTGGAACCGGTCGCCGGAGCGCGGATGCCAGACCAGCCCGGCATCCCGCAGCCGTCGTGCCAGCTCGGTCGAGATCATCGACGGTTGCCGACGTCGTAGGCCTTCAGCAGCTCGGCGACGGCCTGCTCGCGCTCATCGCCGCCCTGTTCAAACATGTGCGTGACGTGCGTGCGCAGATGGTTCTCCAGCAGCAGCTTGTCGAGCGACTCCAGTGCCTTCTGGATGGCGCGGGACTGACCGAGGATGTCCATGCAGTAGTCCTCGTTCTCGATCATCTTGGCAAGCCCGCGCACCTGCCCCTCGAGGATCGCGGTGCGGTGCAGGGCCCGCTTCTTGATGTCTTCGATCACGCGGACAGGCTACCGGTCGCACCCGTGCACGGCATGCGAGGATGACGCCATGGCGCGTACGCCCACGGCACTGCTCTCACCGGCCGATCGGGTGCGCCGTCGCGCGCTGCGGCAGATGAAGGCGATCGCGCTGGGCGCGCTGCTCGTGCTGGCCGTGGTCTTCGCGATCTCGTTCGTGTTCGAGGAGCAGGTGCCCCCGCTGGCCTATCTGCGGGCGGCGGCCGAGGGCGGCATGGTCGGCGCGCTCGCTGACTGGTTCGCCGTGACCGCTCTGTTCCGGCATCCGCTGGGCATCCCCATCCCGCACACCGCGATCATCCCCACCCGCAAGGACGAGATCGGTCGCACCCTCGGCGAGTTCGTGGAGACGAACTTCCTGTCCGGCCAGGTCGTGCGCACGAAGCTCGAGTCCACCTCGATCGCGCGCAGGCTCGGTGGTTGGCTCGCCCACCCCGATCACGCCGAGCGGGTGGCCACCGAGGGTGCGGGCATCGCGTCGGCGGTGCTGCGGGCGCTCAGCGACGCCGACGTGCAGGACGTGCTGGAGAGCCTGGCCCGCGAGCACCTGGTGGTGCCGCAGTGGGGGCCGCCGGCGGGTGCCTGGCTGGCGCGGGTGACCGGTGCCGGAGCGCATCACCCCGCCGTGGACCTGGCCGTGGACAGCATCGCGTCGTGGCTGGCCGCGAACCGGCCGGCGTTCGAGGGCCTCGTCTCACGCCGGCTGCCCGGCTGGGTGCCGAAGATCGCGCACCGGTTCGTCGACGACACCGTGTACCACGAGGCGGTCACGTTCATCACCGCCGTGCAGGCCGACCCGCGGCATCCGGCCCGCGACGCCGTCGACGGCTACCTCGCCCGTCTCGCCGACCGCCTGCAGCACGATCCGGCGATGATCGGGCGTCTCGAAGACGCGAAGACGGCAGTGTTCGACAGCCCGCGCGTGCGAGAGCTCGCCGCCCACGCGTGGGAGAC
>CALKHM010000315.1 GCA_937988695.1 uncultured Microbacterium sp.
CTCCTGGGCAGCAGCCGCAGTCCCGCCCTGCTGGCGGGGTATGGGCCCATCGAGCTGGAGACGGCAAGGCGGCTCGCGGCATCCGCCCCCGGATGGGACCGAGTGCTGTCAGATCCGCATAAGGGCGAGCCGCTCGCCGTCGACAGGTATCGGCCCAGTGCGGCCATCACCCGATTCTTGGCCGTGCGCGACCAGCATTGCCGGTTCCCGGGCTGCACCCAGCCTGTCTGGAGGTGCGACGCCGATCACACCATCGCCGCCGCCGATGGTGGGCCCACTCATGCCGGCAACCTGGCGCACTTCTGTCGCCGTCACCACATCGTCAAACATCACACGCCCTGGCACGTCGAGCAGCTTGGCGGAGGCGTCTTGAAATGGACGAGCCTCACCGGCCGCACCTACGTCGACACACCCGTCTCGACCGTCCAGTTCGTTCCCGATCCGGTGGTGCACCTCGGCGGCGACCCGCCGCCTTTCTGACGGGTCGTCTTTCCTGGCCGTCGGCCGTTGGGCGGTGCGGCTGTGGTGGCATCCGGGCGCCCGGGCGTGTGGGGACCCGTCGGGACGCCCCGTCCGGGCGCCCGTCCAGGCACGCTGACCGAGCGCCCGTCCGGGCACCTCGTCCCGGCACCTCGTCCCGGCACCTCGTCCGGAAGCCTCTACCAGGCTGCCCGCCCAGGCACGCTGACCGAGCGTCCGCTCGGAACCCGGTCCAGGCACCGGCCCGCTGACCTCGTCCGGAAACCTCCACCGGGCAGCCGCGCCCGGGCCTCCTACCAGGGGCGCCACCAGGTCAACGCCGACACGATCGCGGTGACGGCGAGCACGAGCAGCGACAGCGCGACCAGGCTCATCGGCCCGCCGCCGGTCACGAGCTCCTGACGGCGGGTGAGCCCGTGATGGACGCGCCGATAGCGCGTGGTCAGCGCGATCCAGGATGCGCCGGTGAGAGCGAGGCCGCCGACGCCGGCCAGCGCTCCCCAGACTCCGAGGGTCTCGGCGAAGTAGCGGATGGCGACGGTGTCGGCCACCGCGATGGCCAGGCACGTTCGGCGCCAGGCGAGCAGGGTGCGCTCGGTCTGCAGTCCTCGATCGAAGGGCTCATCGAAGGGTCCGGCGGTGGGCTCGCTCACAGCAGCAGCCCGGCGGTGGGCCCGCTCACAGCAGCAGTCCGGCGGCGAGTACCAGGACGGCGATCAGCGCGCCGATCACCACGAGCATCCCCGTCGATGGCCCCGGCAGCGCGCGGCCGCGCCGCAGCGCGCGCTCGGTGTATCGCCAGGACAGCCAGGAATGGACGATCGAGACCGCGGACAGCACGATGAAGATCAGGCCGGCGGTGAACCTGAAGGCGTGCGGGATGGGCAGATCGAGGGCGTCGATCGCGACGCCGGCGGCGAGCAGCGCCAGCGACGTGCGGATCCACGCGAGGAACGTCCTCTCGTTCGCGAGGCTGAACCGGGGATCCGGCTCGGTGCCCACTCCGTATACGGATCGAGGGAAGCGCCGATCCACCGGCCGATCGCCCTCGGTCACCGCCGATCACCGGTGAGCGCGACGGTGCGGAAGCCGGCGTTGCCCATCGAGGAGTCCGGCGTGTTCTGCGAACGCGCCGAGTTGCGGTAGCGGTTGCAGTACGAGATGTGGCAGAGGTAGCTTCCACCGCGCAGGATGCGCACGGCACCCCGCTCGGGGCCGCGCGGATCGACATCCGGCGACAGCGTGTAGTAGCGCCTGTCGAACCAGTCGGCGCACCACTCCCACACATTGCCGACGGGCTGCCACAGGCCGTAGCCGTTGGGCTGGAACGATCGGACCGGGGCGGTGGTGAGCCAGCCGTCCTCGCTGGTGTTGGTGCGCGGGAACTCGCCCTGCCAGATGTTGGCCCGCCAGCCTCCCTCATCGACCTCTTCGTCGCCCCAGGGGTATTTCGCGCCGTCGATCCCGCCGCGGGCCGCGTACTCCCACTCGGCCTCCGTGGGCAGGCGGCGTCCGGCCCACCGGCAGTAGGCGATCGCGTCGTTCCAGCTGATGTGCACGGCCGGATGCTCGCCGAGTCCGTCGATCGTGGAGTCTCTTCCGCCGGGGTGGGCCCAGTCCGCACCCTTCACCCCGTACCACCAGGGTGTTCCGGATGCCGGGCCCATGATGTCCTCCGGCGGTGCCTGCACGGCCAGATGGAAGACGGCAGAGAACCCGAACGTCTCCGCCTCGGTCCGGAAGCCGGTCGCCTCGACGAACTGCGCGAAGGCGTCGTTGGTCACCGTCGTCGCATCGATGGTGAACGCGTCCAGCGACACGCGATGCAGCGGCTCCTCGCCGTCGGCGGGATTGCGGTCTCCCGACGAGTCGCCCATGGTGAACGTCCCGGCCGGGACGTCCACCTGCTCGACGGCGTGCCGACCGGTCGGCTGCGGAACGGGCTTGGACGCCCTCGGCGTACTCAGCGGGAGGAATGTCGTCCGGCTGGGCGTGCCGCAGCCGCAGCTGCAGCCGGCGTCGTCGGAATCCGGCACGAGAGGCAGGTTCATCCGTGGACCTCCGGGAAGAGCGCGATCAATCCCCTAACGCTATCGCGCTCCGACCGGCCGCCGGCTCCAGCGGGTCGGTCAGGAACGAGTCGATGAACACGCGGATGTCGTCGGCCATGTCGACGTCGTGACCGTACAGCCACATCATCTCGAGGCCCTCCGTCATCGACAGCGTGCTCAGGGCCGCCGCACGGGGGTCGACGCCTTCGCGCAGCTGGCCGGCGGCCTTCGCCTGAGCGAACGCGACCGTCACGGCATCGGCGATGCGGTGGCTGCGCTCGCGGAAGTACGCGTGGGCGGGATGCTCGGGGTCGGTGGCCTCGGTGGAGAGGATGCGGTACAGCTGAACGACACCGCGCTGCCCGGTCTGCCGACGGGAGATCTCGACGAGCGCACCGAGGAAGTCGCGGCCCTCCAGGCCCTGCAGAAGACCCTCGGCAGTCGCGTCGCGACGCTCGAGCACACCGCGCAGCAGCGCGAGCTTGCCGCCGGCGAAGTGGTGCATCACCGAGGTCTGGCTGATGCCCACCTGTCGTGCGATCTCGCTCACCGAGCCCGCGGTGTAGCCGCTGCGAGAGAAGACGACGAACGCCGCGTCGAGGATCTGCTCGCGACGCTGTGCGCTCTTGCGGTATTCGCCCCTCGGACCTGCCACACGGAGACGGTAGCAGACGGGGAATCAAAAATATGACGACCACAACATTTTCCTTGCTTAAAAATGTTTTGCCCTGCATAATTTCGTGCAAGCCCGATCCCGGGCATCCGACTCGACGATCAGGAGCGCTCCATGTCCACGGCCCCCCGATTCCCCGACGACTTCCTGTGGGGTGTGGCAAGCGCCGGCCATCAGAACGAGGGCGGCAACGACGCGAGCGACATCTGGTTCCTCGAGAACACGCGGCCCTCCCTGTTCGCCGAGCGCAGCGGTCAGGCCTGCCGCGGATACGACCTGTGGGCGCAAGATCTCGATCTCGTCGCCGGCATGGGGCTGAACGCCTACCGGTTCTCCGTCGAGTGGTCGCGCATCGAGCCCGCGCCCGGCGAGATCTCGGCGGCGGCGCTGGATCATTACGAACGGATGGTGGACGGGAGCCTTGAGCGTGGCCTCGCGCCGGTCGTGACGTTCTGCCACTTCGCCGCGCCGCACTGGTTCGCTGCGGCCGGATCATGGCTCGCCCCCGACGCCGCACGGCGGTTCGCCGAGCACTGTGCGCGGGTGATGTCGCGCTTCGGCGATCGCATCGCCGCCGGTGTCACGCTCAACGAGCCGAATCTCGAGCAGCTGCTGCAGACGAAGCTGCCGCCGCAGCTCGAGCAGGTCAAGCTCGACATGCTTGCCGCTGCCGCCCGTCGTGCAGGCGCGGAACGGTACTACGCGGCAAACGTGATCCCCGGCGCCGCGCAGCGGGAGTTCCAGCACGCGTTCACCATGGCTCATCGTGCAGCCAAGGCCGCCATCAAGGCAGAGCGCGCCGATCTTCCCGTCGGTGTCTCGATCGCGATGGCCGATGAGGTGGCGCTGGATGGCGGGGAGCAACGTCGTGACCGACGCCGGGCCGACGTGTACGACCACTGGCTCGAGGTCGCCCGCGACGACGACTTCGTCGGCGTGCAGAACTACGAGCGCACCTATCACGGTCCCGACGGCGAGGTGCTCCCCGAGGGTGCGCGCAACGGCATGGGAACCGTGATCGAGCCGGGCTCGCTCGCCGGTGCGGTCCAGTATGCGCACCGGATGTCGGCAGTCCCGGTGCTGGTCACCGAGCATGGCCTGCAGACCGATGACGATCGGCAGCGGGCGCGGTTCATCCCCGAGTCGCTGCGGCTGCTGGAGGCGGAGATCGCGGCGGGCACGCCGGTGCTCGGGTACCTGCACTGGACGCTGATGGACAACTTCGAGTGGATCTCCGGGTACGGTCCGAAGCTCGGTCTGCATTCAGTGGACCGGACGACGTTCGTCCGCACACCCAAGCCCAGTGCGCACGAATATGCGGCCTATGTGCGCGCCGCGACTGCTCACGCCGCCACGGATACCCGGACGGCGTGAGGCCATGGCACATGCCATGGCACCTCGATTTTCCCGATTGATTCGATTCAGCGTTAGGAGGAGCCGAACGTTCCATGGGCCAGTTCCGAATGGCCTTTCCCGGCGAATGCCGTCACCCTGATTGAGCATGGCGCCGCGCGACGCGCGGCCACCCGACGACGACGTCACACAGCACACCGATCATTGGAGATCCTCATGTCCCGCTTCACCCGCGCGCGCGGCCTCGCCGCCGTCGCCGCGATCGCCGCGGCGGCCCTCGCGCTCGCCGCCTGCTCCGGTGCCGGCACCGGGGGCGGCACCACGCCCGCCGACACCTCGAAACTCGTCATCGGCCTGGACTCCGACCAGGCCGCGCTCGGATACGACCCGTTGCGATACGCGGCCGGTCAGCGGATGTTCTTCGAGGGCGTCTACGACAGCCTGTTCACGCTCGACAAGAGCGGCGCCATCGTCCCGGACCTCGCCACCAAGGCGACCTACAACAAGGACCAGACGGAGCTGACCCTCGACCTCGACACGAAAGCGACCTTCTCCGACGGATCGACGCTCAGCGCAGGCCTCGTCAAGAAGAACCTCGACGATCGCAACGACTCCGACCTGTCGGCGTACTCGAGCTTCGCCAAGGGCGGCGACAACGAGATCACCGACGTGACCGTGGTGGATGACCACACGGTGACCCTGCATTTCTCGAAGCCGCAGCCCGGCTTCGAGGCCAACCTCGCCTTTCCCGGCGGTGTGATCGTCGGGCCCAAGGGCGTGGCCGACAGAGCGTCCCTGAGCACGAACCCGGACGGGTCCGGCCCGTTGCAGGTCGATGCCAAGGCCAGCGTCAAGGGCAACACCTACCTGCTGACGAAGAAGGCCGGCGACGCGGCAGCCGACGCGTATCCGTTCGATTCCTACGAGTTCAAGGTCATCACCGACCCGCAGGCGCGTGTGAACGCCGCGATCTCCGGCGAGGTCGACCTGGCCTACATCACCGCTGACACCCAGCAGCAGGCGAAGTCGGCAGGCACCGGGCTCGTCGCGAACGCCGGCACGGTGATGAACCTGCTGCCGTTCGACAAGTCCGGCGCCCTGGCGCCGCAGTGGGGCGACCCGCGCGTGTTCAAGGCGCTGTCGATCGCCATCGACCGCGACGCGTTCGTGAAGGCCGTGCACCCCGGAGAGGTCCCGACGGCCAACGCCCTGCCCAAGGACAACCCGGGATACATCCCCGCGCTGGAGGATGAGTACGCCTATGACCCGGAAGGCGCCAAGAAGCTGCTGGCCGAAGCCGGGTACCCGAACGGGTTCTCGTTCGACTTCTTCATCACCGCCGGCAGCCAGCGCGATCTCGAGGCGATCCAGTCGTACTGGAAGGCGGTCGGCGTCACCGTCAACCTGAAGACGGCGTCTTCGACCGAGGAGGCGTTCGCCGCAGTGCAGACCACTCCGTTGGGGGGACCGATCGCCCTGACCTGGACGAACCCCGCAGCGAACGTGTTCGGCGTGCTGTTCGGATTCGCCAACTATCACAAGGCGAAGAACGACGGCATCCAGGCCGCTGCCGGTGCGTACGGCGCCGCGACCGACGACGCGGCCAAGAAGGCCGCGCTCACCGACCTCAACAAGGCGATCGTCGGCTCCGGGTGGCTCATCCCGCTGTTCGACCAGCTCTCGCCGTGGGCGTTCGACAAGAAGAAGGTCGCCGAGCCGACCTTCCCCGGTGCGGACTCCTTCCCGCTCCTGTCGACGCTGGCGCCGGCATCCTGATCAGTCGTCCCCGGTGCCGGCTCTGTCGGCACCGGGGACATCACCGGAGAGGCACATGGTCGTCTTCATCCTCAAGCGGGCAGGCTTCGCCCTGCTGACCCTCGTGGTCGCGACCGCGATCGCGTTCGTGCTCGTGCACTGGTCGGGGTCCTCTCCGGGCGTGGTGGCGCTGGGGGCGGGGGCGACGCCGGCCGAGGTGCACGCCTACAACGTGAAGCTCGGCTGGTACGACCCGTGGATCGTGCAGTACGCGCACTGGGTGGCCCAGGTGGTCCAGGGGCACCTCGGCACATCGCTGATCGACGGCCGGGACATCGCCGCCGACATCGCCAAGCGCCTGCCTGTCACCGCCGCGCTCGCGGTGTTCGGCACGATCGTCAGCTGTGCGGCCGGCATCCTGATGGGGATCGTCGCCGCGGTGCGCGGGGGCCTCGTCGACCGTGTGGTCACCGCCACTGCCGGCATCCTGCTCTCGCTGCCGGCCTTCTGGGTCGGTGTCCTGCTGGTGTACGTGTTCGCGGTGCAGCTGCGGCTGCTGCCGGCGACGGGCTTCGTGCCGTTCTCGACGAACCCGCAGGCGTGGGTCAGATCGCTCGTGCTTCCCGTGCTCACGATCGCGATCACGTCGGCGGCCGGCATCGCCCGGCAGACCCGCGCCTCGATGGCCGAGACGCTCACCAAGGAGCACATCCGGAGCCTGCGGGCCCTGGGCACCCCGACCTCCCGCATCATCTACATCCACGCGCTGCGCGGCGCGAGCCTGCCGATCCTGGCGAGCATCGCGATCCAGTTCATCGTGCTGTTCGGCGGCTCGGTCATCATCGAGGTGCTGTTCGCCCTGCCCGGCATCGGCCAGGCCATGCAGGCCGCCGTCGGCTCCGCCGACCTGCCGTTCGTGCAGGCGCTCGTCCTGGTCGCGACGCTTGTGGTCGTGGTCGTCAACCTCGCCCTGGAGCTGCTCACCCGCGCTCTCGACCCGAAGCTGCGTGCCGCATGACCGTCTCCACCACCTCGATCGTCCGTCCCGCGCGCGTCGAGCGGCCCTCGCTCGTACGCCGCATCCTGCGCTCGCCGCTGGCCCTGGTGTGCATCCTGTGGCTCGTGGGCCTCGTGCTCGCCTCGCTGACCGCCCCGCTGTGGCTGCACGACGGCCCCCTGGAGCAGGACCTGTCCGTGGTCATGCAGGGGCCCAGCGCCGCGCATCTGCTGGGCACCGATGAGCTGGGACGCGACATGCTGTCGCGTCTGGTCACGGCCGCCGCGCCGACCATGCTGATCGCGCTGATCACCCCGGTCGTGGCCATGCTCGTGACGATCCCGGTCACGCTCTGGGCCGCACGCACCGCGCGCGCCGAGTCCGTGATGAACAGGGTCAGCGAGATCGTGCTGTCGCTGCCGGGAACGGTGATCATCCTCGCGTTCATCGCCGCGGTCGGAACGGACATGCCGCTGGTGATGGCGATGTTCGGCCTGCTGCTGTTCGGCGCGATGTACAAGATCCTGTTCGGGCAGGCCGCGTCGCTGCACCGGCAGCTGTTCGTCGAGGCGGCGGCGATCGACGGCGTGCGGCCGATGACCGCGAGCATCCGGCATGTGCTGCCGAACATGTCCGAGACGGTCATCGTGCAGTTCGTGCTGCTGTTCGGCGTGGGCATCGGCATGCAGGCCGGGCTCGCCTTCATCGGACTGGGACCGCAGCCGCCCGAGCCCACGTGGGGCGGCATGATCCAGTCGGCCTCCAAGTTCATCTTCCAGCAGCCCTGGATGATGGTGCCCACCGGCGGCATCCTGGCTCTCACGATCATCGCGGCCAACGTGCTGGCCGACATCCTCTCCGGCGGGGTGGCCGTGCCGCCTCCGCTGATCTCGCTGCGCCGGCGGCGCCCGTCGGCGGATGCGGCAGACCGCACGAGCGCGGCCGAGGCGGCCTCCGCCCCGGCGTCGTCCGCCGATGCGTCTTCCGCCAGCACGGTGGCGGCATCCGTCGCCGATCGAGAGCTCGTCGTGCGCGACCTCGTCATCGGGGTCGACGGGGGACCCGCGCTGGTCACCGGCGTCTCGCTGCGCGTGGCGCCGGGGAAGGTGCTTGGGCTGGTCGGTGAGTCGGGCTGCGGCAAGAGCGTCACGTCATACGCGACGCTAGGGCTGCTGGCCCCCGGCCTGTCCGTGCGCTCGGGGTCGATCCGGTGGGGCGCGCTGGATCTCGCGACGGCCGACGAGAAGGCGCTGCAGCGAGTGCGCGGCCACCAGATCGCGTTCATCTCCCAGGAGCCCACGCGCTCGCTGGATCCCATGTTCACCATCGAGTGGCAGCTCGTGGCGGCCATCCGTCGCCTGCGCGGGGTGCGGCGGGCCGAGGCGAAGGCCATCGCCGCGCGACTGCTGACCGATGTCGGCATCCTCGACGTGCCGCGCGTGCTGGGCAGCTACCCGCACCAGATCTCCGGCGGCATGGCGCAGCGCGTGGCGATCTCGCTCGCACTGGCGGGCACCCCGAGCCTGCTCATCGCCGACGAGCCCACCACGGCGCTGGATGTCACCGTGCAGGCCGAGATCCTCGACCTGTTGCGCGGGCTCATCGCCGAGCGGGGGATGTCGGTCGTGCTCGTCACGCACGACCTCGGCGTGGTCGCCGACCTCTGCGACGACGTCGCCGTCATGTATGCGGGCCAGATCGTCGAGACCGGCACGGTGCGCGACGTGCTGATGCGCCCCGAGCATCCCTACACGATGGCGCTGCTGGCCGCCGATCCGCACGCGACGATCGGCGGCGCCGACCCGGTCCGGCTCGCCTCGATCCCGGGCCAGGTGCCGGCGCCGGCGGCGTGGCCGAGCGGATGCCGCTTCATCGACCGCTGCCGGTTCGCCGCGGCCGAGTGCGCTTCGGCAGTGCCGCTCGAACCCCGTGCGCAGGGGCTCGGCGCAGTCCGCTGCACGCGGCGCGATGCCGTGGCCGGGCGAGAAGAGGAGTGGCTGGCACCGGCCATGGTCGGAGGTGACGCATGAGCACGTCGGACACGACGCCGCTGCTGGAAGTCGAGGGACTCGTCGTGCGATACGGCAAGAGGCTCGCGCCGGCCGTCGACGACGTCTCCTTCACGATCGCCCGTGGCCAGACCGTCGGCCTGATCGGCGAGTCCGGGTCGGGCAAGACGACGATCGGGCGCGCGATCCTCGGGCTCGTCCCGGTGGACAGCGGCCGGATCGTGTTCGACGGCCGCGACATCACCAGAGCCGGCGCCGCCGAGCGTCGCGCGCTGCGCGGCGATCTGCGCGCGGTGTTCCAAGACCCGTACTCGTCGTTGAACCCGCGCTCGCCGATCGGGCGCACGGTCGCCGAGCCGTTACGGGTCGCAGGCCTTGCCCGCAGCGCGCGCGAGGGCAGGGTGCGCGACGTGCTGGCATCCGTCGGCCTGCCCGCAGAGGCCGCACAGCGGTACCCGCGGGAGTTCTCCGGCGGGCAGCGCCAGCGCATCGCGATCGCGCGGGCGCTCGTGACCGACCCGCGCCTGGTGGTGTGCGACGAGGCCGTCAGCGCCCTCGACCTGTCCACCCAGGCGCAGGTGCTGAACCTGCTCGCCGACCCGCGTGCCGGCGCTGACCTCGGCTACCTGTTCATCGCGCACGACATGGCCGTCGTCGAGTTCCTCGCCCAGCACGTCGTCGTGCTCTACCGCGGTCGCGTCGTCGAACAGGGGGCGACCGCAGACGTGATCCGCGCGCCACGCGACCCGTACACGCGGGCGCTCATGGCCGCCTCCCCGGTGCCTGATCCCGACGAGCAGGCGCGTCGCCGCGACACGTGGCGTGCGTTGCGCGCCGAAGCCAAGGCCACGGCATGAGAATGAGGAGCATCCCATGACAGCGACATCCGACACCCCGCCCGGGCTCGCCGACCTCGAGTGGCCGCCACCGCCGTACATCCGCCCGATCGGCGGCGAGCGGCCGATCGCGCCGCGCGGCGCGGACCACTTCGAGGGGCTGACCTACGCGATCGTCTCCGGCTACCGCCAGCTGCTGCTGGACGTGCACGTGCCGCACGAAGCGGATGCCGCGCCGGTCGTGCTGTGGATCCACGGCGGCGCGTGGCTCATGGGCGATCGTCGTCTTCCCCCGGCGATGTGGCCGGCAGGCGCGCTGTTCCAGAAGATCGTGGATGCCGGGTTCGCCGTGGCGACCATGGACTACCGGCACTCGCTGGAGGCGCCGTTTCCCGCGCAGCTGCACGACGCGAAGGCCGCGCTGCGGTACCTGCGCCGTTTCGCCTCCGACCTCCGGATCAACCCCGACCGTGTCGTGGTGTGGGGAGAGTCGGCCGGCGGCCACCTCGCCGCCCTGGTGGGCCTGACCGGCGGCCAGCCGGAATGGGCGGGGCAGGAGGGCGTGCCAGACGGCGAGACGACGGTGACGGCCGTCGTCGACTGGTACGGCGTGCACGACGCCGCGCACCTCGAGCTTCCCGGTCTGCCGATCGATCTGGCCACGCTGTCGCCCGATGAGGCGGCGACCATGGCGCGGGCGCCGCTGGACATCCTCGTCGACGGGTCGGCGTTCGGAGCCGACGCGTTGCGGCTGTGCTCGCCCCTGTCCCACGTGCGCGGCGACGCGCCGCCGTTCCTGCTCATGCACGGCGAGGCCGACGGCCTCGTGCCGATCGCGCAGAGCGAGGTCTTCGCCGACGCGCTGGCGGCGGCCGGGGCCCACGTCGACTTCCGTCGCGTGCCCGGCGGTGATCATGCCTGGCTCGGCGTCGATCCCCTGCCGCTCATCGACGAAGCGCTCGCCTGGATCGTCGAGAGGGTCGAGAGGGTCGAGAGGGTCGAGAGGGTCGAGAGGGTCGAGAGGGGAGTGCCGTCGTGACTGCCCGGGCGCGGGTGATCCTCGACAACGACTTCGGCGGCGATCCGGACGGGCTGTTCCAGCTTGCGCACCATCTGCTCAGCGGTTCGGTCGATGTGCGGCTGGTGATCGCATCGAAGATCCCCGACTCGTTCTCGGAGTTCGACCCCGGTGTCGTCGCGCGTGGCGTGGCTTCGGCAGATCGTGTTCTGCAGATGCTGGGCCGGTCCGAACACGCGATCGCCGGTAGCGAGAGCGGCCTGCGACAGAACGTGCTGCCACCTCTCGACGATGCCGCGCGCGCGATCATCGACGAAGTGATGCGTGAGGACACCGACATCCCCCTCTTCTACTGCGCGGGCGGTGGTCTGACCGCGCTCGCGACGGCGCTGCTGCACGAGCCGCGCGTCGCCCAGCGCCTCACGCTCGTCTGGATCGGTGGGCCGGGATACGACGACGCGTCTGTCCGAGGCGGCGCGTCGGTGCCCGCGGAGTTCAACACGACGATCGATCCGGTCGCCGCCGGTGTCGTCTTCTCCTCGCCCATCGAGATCTGGCAGGTTCCGGAGACGACATACGCGCAGTGTCTGGTCTCATGGGCCGAGCTCGATCGCAGCGTGGCACCATTGGGTCCGCTGGCGTCGCACCTGGTGGGCACGCTCCGGGAGTTCGCCGATCGCTTCTCCGGAATGCTCGGACTCGAGCTCGGCGAGACCGTGGTGCTCGGCGACAGCCCTCTGGTGCTGCTGACTGCGTTGCGCGGACCGTTCCACGCGGAGCCGTCTTCGTCGCCGTCGCACTGGCGGACGCGACGTACGGTCACACCCGATGCACAGTACGGCGACGTGATCGACGAGCGACCGCCGGTGCGGGTGTTCACCGGAATCGACATGCGGCTGATGATCGGCGACATGATCGCGAAGCTGGCGGGAGCAGGAACATGAGGCAGTGGACTGCGCGCTTCATCGCGCCCGACGGAGAGGTCGACGGGGCGCCGCGCCTGCGCGGCGAGGTCGTGCTCGATGCCGGTCACGGCGACGTCGTGCAGGCGTCGCTGACGGCGACCGCGCACGGCATCGTCGAGGCGTGGGTGGGCGGCGTCCCGGCATCCGACGAGCTGCTCACGCCGGGTTGGTCGAGCTACGAGTGGCGCCTGCGCTACCGCGAGTGGGATGTCACCGCCCACGTCGCCGCGACGACGGTGATCGGGCTCGTCATCGGCAACGGCTGGTATTGCGGACGACTGACCTGGACCGGCGGGCGCGGGTACTACGGCGATGAGCGCGCCGGGTTCGCCGAGTTGCGGGTGCGGTTCGCCGACGGACACGAGCAGGTGTTCGGGACGGATGCCACGTGGACGGCCGCGGCGTCCGAGACGACTGCCGACGACCTCTACGACGGGCAGGACATCGACGCGCGTCGTCGCGACGACGCCTGGCTGCACCCGGGCTTCTCGTCTTCGCAGTGGATGCGCACCCGCATCGTCGACGCCGACCTCGGGGCGCTCGAGCCGTACATCGGCCCACCGGTGCGGCGGCTGCTCGAGCGCGCTCCGGTCGAGATCTCCGCATCGCCCAGCGGTGCGGTGCTGGTGGATTTCGGGCAGAACCTGGTCGGATGGGTGCGCACCGAGGCGACCGGCGACCGCGGTGCGGTCGTGACGCTGCGACATGCCGAGGTGCTCGAGCACGGCGAGCTCGGAGTCCGGCCGCTGCGCTCGGCGAAGGCGACCGACCGCTTCACGCTGTCCGGCGGCGACGATGTGTTCGAGCCGACGCTCACCTTCCATGGCTTCCGCTATGTCGAGGTCGACGGCTGGCCCGGCGGCATCGACGCGCTGCGTCGTGACGGCGGGCTGACCGCGGTGGTGGTCGGGTCGGACCTGCCGCGCATCGGCCGGTTCGCCTGCTCGAACGAGCTCGTCACCCGCCTGCACGAGAACGCGGTCTGGGGCATGCGGGGCAACTTCGTCGACGTGCCCACCGACTGCCCGCAGCGCGACGAGCGCCTCGGCTGGACCGGAGACCTGTCGGCGTTCGCGCCCAGCGCGGTGTTCCTGTTCGACGCGGGCGACTTCCTGCGTGACTGGTTGCGCGACCTCGCTCTCGAGCAGTCGCATGCCGACGGCCTGGTTCCGTTCGTGATCCCGGATGTGCTGAAGTATGTGCCCGCCCCGGCCGACTTCGGCGAGCCTGACTCGACGGCGCTGTGGAGCGATGCCGCCGTCTGGGTGCCCTGGGCTCTCTGGCAGGCTTACGGCGACCGGCGTGTGCTGGCCGACCAGTTCGCGTCGATGACCAGCCATGCGCGCCGGGTGCGCGGCCTGCTGTCTGCCGAGGGGCTGTGGGACTCGGGTATGCAGTTCGGGGACTGGCTCGACCCCGACGCGCCGCCCGACCAGCCGTGGGCCGCCAAGGCCGATCGGGGCGTGGTCGCGACGCTGTGCGCGTTCCGCACCGCGCGACTGGTCGCGGACACGGCCGCAGTGCTGGGCGAGGTTGCCGCCGCCGCGGAGTTCCGCGAGATGGCCGATCTCCTCCGCGCGGGCTTCACGCGGCACTACCTCGACGGCGGCACGATCACGAGCGACTGCACGACCGTGTATGCACTGGCGATCGTGTTCGGCATCCTTGACGAGGACGACCGGGCGTTCGCGGGTGCGCGGCTGGCCGAGCTCGTCGCGCAGGCGGGCCATCGCATCTCGACGGGCTTCGCCGGCACGCCGTTCGTGACCGCTGCGCTGTCGCAGACCGGCCATCTCGACGACGCGTATCGCCTGCTGCTGCAGACTGAGAGCCCGTCGTGGCTGTACGCGGTCGCGATGGGCGCGACCACGATCTGGGAGCGGTGGGACTCCATGCTGCCGGACGGGTCGATCAACCCGGGTGAGATGACGAGCTTCAACCACTACGCGCTCGGCGCGGTCGTGGATTGGCTGCACACCACGGTCGCAGGGCTGTCCGCGCTCGAACCCGGCTACCGGAGGATCCTCATCGCGCCGCAGCCCGGCGGCGGCCTGACGTGGGCGGAAGCGTCGCTGCGGACTCCGCACGGGTTGGTGTCGGTGCGCTGGGAGCAGGGCGATGCCGAGCTCGCCGTGCGCGTGGAGGTGCCCGGCGGCGTCGAGGCCGTCGTGCGCCTGCCTGGCCGCGACGAGCTCGTGCTGCCCTCCGGCGTGCACGAGCTGACCGGCGCGGCGTGATGTGATGTCTTCGGCGGGCTGCTCGCCGAGGGCATCGCACGATCGGAGGACTTCGCATGACACGTCTGGACCGCGGATCGTGGGGGTCGTCATGAGCGGCGAGATCGCTCTGCCCGGACTTGCGGGGGAGCTGTTCGTGGTCACCGGCGCGGCAGGGGGCCAGGGCGCCGAGGAGGCGCTGCTGCTCGCACGCAACGGCGCCGACGTGGTCGCCGCCGACGTGCGCGACGACGCCCCCGAGCTGAGGGATGCCGCGGCGGGCCTTGCCGGCTCGATCGCCTACCGGCACCTGGACGTCACCGACGAGGACGCCTGGGCAGAGCTCGCGGCGGCCCTGGCCGGACGCCGGGTGAAGGGGCTCGTCAACAACGCGGGGATCACGCATCGAGTGCGCATCGGCGCGCTCGACCGTGCCGGCTGGGACCGCGTGCTCGCGGTGAACGTGACCGGTGCCATGCTTGGCATCCAGGCGCTGCTGCCGCTCATGGACCGCGGCTCGTCGATCGTCAACATCGGGTCGGCGGCGGGGGTCAGCGGACACTACACGGCCGCGTACACGGCCAGCAAATGGGCGGTGCGCGGGCTCAGCCACTCCGCGGCGACCGAGCTCGGACCCCGCGGCATCCGGGTCAACCTCGTGCATCCGGGGTACATCCGCACCGAGATGACCGCCAGCGCGCCGGCCGCCTTCCGCGACACCAACCTGGCCGTCTCAGCGCTGCACCGCGCAGGCGAGGCCGAGGAGGTCGCCGCCGTCGTGGTGTTCCTGCTGTCGGATGCGGCATCCTTCGTCACTGGTGCCGAGGTGAGCGTCGACGGGGGCCAGCAGTACTCCGGAGTCGCCACGTTCCTGTCCGACGCGCTGCGCCCGGCATCCGGGAACTGATCGGGCTGGTGGCGGGCAGATGCCGTCATGGAGCCCTCGCCGAGCGTTCTCGATGAATCCCCGCGCACTGCTGCGCGCGGGCACGCATGGTGGTAGATTTCCGAGCGCTAGGCAGCCTCGATGCGCCGGCGATGTCCGACCCGAATCCCTCACCGTCGTGCGACACCGATCCTGACGGAACTGATCACGACGCGGTGAAAGGGAACGGACATGTGCTGCACGGAGAAGTCATCATGAGCGGCGCCGTCGGGGCCGCCAGCCCCGCACAGGACCACAGTCTCGGGGAGCCCATCCCCGACGAGTCGCGTCAGGTGATGGCACGACTGGACCGCATCCGGACCTGGTCGCTCTCACCGGCCTTCCTGGTCATCATCGGACTCGGATTCCTGTTCACGTTCTACGACATCTTCGACATCAACGTCTCGTTCGTGCAGACCTGCACGCAGTTGGTGCCGGGATGCACGCCGGAGACGGCGTTGAACTATCTGGCGCTGCCGACGATCCTGAATCTGCTGGGGTACGTCGTGGGCACGCTCGTGCTCTCGCCGTTGTCGGATCGGATCGGCCGGCGCAACATGCTGCTGATCACGATGCTGATCACCGGGCTCGGCTCGCTGTACACGGCGCTGTCGCCCGACTACGCCAACTTCGTGGTCTCCCGCGCGATCACCGGCATCGGCATCGGTGCCGATCTGGCGATCGTCAACACGTATGTGGGCGAGGTCGCGCCCAAGCAGTCCCGGGCGAAGTTCACGACGGTGGTGTTCATCATGTCGGCGGTGGGCGCGTTCGTCGGCATCTGGCTGGGGCTGATCCTGACGACCGAGAGCACGCCGTGGCCGACGGGCCTCCCGTTCGCGGTGGGCGCACACAGCGGCTGGCGGTGGATGTACGTGGTCGGCGCGGCGCTCGCGATCATCGCGATCATCCTGCGGTTCCAGCTGCCCGAATCCGTGCGGTGGCTGCTGCAGAAGGGACGCACTGCGGATGCCGCCGCCATCGCCGACGACATGGAGCGGCGTGCGCTGCGCCGCGGGCCCCTGGCCGAGCCCGCGCTGGGCGACGTCCCCACGCACTGGCCGCCGGCCCGACGCGTCCCCTACAGCGACATCTTCCTGAACCCCGTGTACCTGCGCCGCGTGATCCTGCTGTTCTTCATGTGGTTCGTCGGCTACATCACGGTGTACGCCTACGCGGCCGGGTTCACCTCGGTGCTCACCTCGCTGAAGTTCAGCCCGCCGGAGGCGGGCATCGTCGCCGCGGTCGGGTCGATCGGGTTCATCATCGAGGCCGTCGTGATGTCGTTCATCGTCGAGAAGCTCGAGCGGCGCTACTGGCTGCCGATCGGCACCGTCGTGACGTTCATCGGGGCGATCGTCGTGGCGGTGGGCAGCAGCTCGCTCGCGGTGACGTTCATCGGAGCGATGATCATCTTCGCGGGGTTCAACCTGTGGGTCTCGCCGAGCTACGCGCTGACGATCGAGAGCTTCCCCACCCGTGCGCGCTCGACGGGCTTCGCCATCGTCGACGGCGTCGGACACGTCGGCGGCGGCATCGGGATCCTCCTCCTCGCGCCGTTGATCCCGCACCTGTCGGTGTTCTGGGCGCTCATGCTGATCTCGTCGTTCCTGATCGTCGCGTCGATCCTCGCGCAGTTCACCCCGCACACCCGCAACCGGGTGTTCGAGGAGGTCTCGCCGTAGCGCCCGTCAGCGCGACGCCGCCCCCGCGGCATCCGTCGACGAGCCCTTGGCCTTGGTCTTGGCCTCCAGCCGGTCGACGAGCGCAAGCCCGCGCCGGGCCCAGCCGATCTCGCCCCGGGCGTGCTCGGCGAGCCCCTCGTAGGCGAACAGCTTGTAGGCGATGGTGCTCTCACGCTCGGCGGGCGGGGTCATCTCGAGGCGGCGATTGAGCATCGCGCTCGACATCTGTGCGATGTGGTCGAGCTCGCCCTGGAACTGCTCGAGCTCGCTCTCCCAGTAGGCGATGTGCCGATACAGGAAGTCGCGGGCGGCCTCGGGCGTGGTGTTCTCCAGATACGCCGCGCGCAGATGCGCGGGGTCGCGCACGCGCTGGTAGTCCAGGGGAGAGGCCATCCATTCCCGGTAGGCGAGGTCGCCGGCCTCGGTGACGTGGTAGACCCGGCGCATGCCGCGCTGGCCGCGTACCTGCTCCTCGCCCTCGATGAGGCCGTCGGCCTGCATCTTGCGCAGTTCCGGGTAGATCTGCGAGTCCGGCGCGTGCCAGACGTGGCCCACCGACTGTGAGAACTGCTTCTGCAGGTCGTAGCCCGAGAGCGGGCCGACCCGCAGAATGGCCAGCAGTGCGTAGCGCAGGCTCATGCGTCTCCTTCCGCAACGAGAGTACCGGGATGCCCAAACCGCCGAGAGTGCAACTGACGGACGAGGGGGAGGGAAATCCCCGCATCCTCGTCCGTCAGCTGCACTCTCGCGGTTGTGGTGGGGCTCAGGACTCCTGGTAGCCCGTGCGCCATCCGCCGTGGTACGACTGCCGCGCCACCGTGGAGTACGGCACCGGGCTGACGACCGCGCGCACGGCCAGCTGCTTGTGCGGCTCGACCGTCGCCTTGGACGTGTTCGGGTCCTCGCCCCACAGCACGGTGACCTCGGCGCCCTCGGGAACGTCGGGGTTGACGGTGGCCAGCGACAGCGCACGGCGCTCGTTGGAGCTGTAGCCGGTGAACATCGAGTATCCGACGGTGTTGCCCGCGGCATCCTGCACGGCGTCGTAGTTCGCGGAGCCGTAGTTGGCCAGCGGCAGGTCGAAGAACTTGTAGCTGGGTCCCTCGACGTCGAACAGCGAGGCGTAGAGCTTGGTCATGTCCTCGGCGTTCCACGCGAGCGTCACCTTGCGGCGCTGCGTGGCCGGGTCGATCTTCTCGAGCGCGTCACGACCGATGAAGTCGTGGTCGAACTTCACGAACGAGCCGTAGCCGAGCTCCCACGGGGTCAGGTAGTAGTCCTCGATGTTGTCGGAGACGAACGAGCCGGCCAGAGTTCCAGTGGCCTCGTAGCTGTCGGTGCCGAGCCACTCGCGGTAGCCCCGCTCGCCCTCGCCGGTGTAGATGGCCGGCAGCGGCGACGGGATCCAGCCCGACTCGAGCGTGTTCGACGGGTAGGCGCGCGATCCGACCGGCAGCAGCCCGAACTCGACGCCCGCCTCGACGATCGCGTCGCGGACGGCGTCGTGGTCCTCGTACGGTCCCCAGACCTCCAGGCCCGGAGCTCCGGCCATGCCGTGGCGCAGCGTGCGCACCTGCTTGCCGGCGATCGACATCGTCGACATGCTGAAGAAGCGCAGCTGCTCGAGCGGCCCGCCGTTGAGCTTCTCGATGACCTGCCAGGCGTTCGGGCCCTGGATCTGGAAGCGGTAGTACAGGCGCGACACCGCGTGGCCGTACGGGCGCGAGGGCGAGCGGCGGTCGACGGTCAGGTCGAGGTTCGCGTAGCCACCGGTCTCGCCGTGGTACATCAGCCAGTTCGACACCGGCGCGCGGCCCACATACACGTACTCGTCCTCGGCCTCATGGAAGAGGATGCCGTCGCCGACGACGAAGCCCTGCGAGGTGGTGGGCACGTACTGCTTGGCGCGGTCGACGGGGAAGTTGCCCACCGAGTTGATCGCCGTGTCGCTGATGAGCTTGATCGCGTCGGAGCCCTTCAGGAACACGTTGTCCATGTGGTGCGTCTGGTCGTAGAGCACGGCGGTGTCACGCCACGCCTTCTGCTCCTTGATCCAGTTCGTGAAGTCGGCCGGCACGACCGGGTAGATGTACGACCCGATCTGCGAGTTGCGCAGAAGCTCGACGGGGTTGGTCGCGTCGATCAGCTGCTGAAGGTTGTCAGCCATGGGAACCTCTCTGTTCATTGGGTTGGGTTCATTGGGTGGGTGGATGCCCCGTGCTGAGGCGTTCCGGGTGGTGTTAGGTGAAGATGATGGTGTGGTTTCCGTGTTGGATGATGCGGTTTT
>CALKHM010000316.1 GCA_937988695.1 uncultured Microbacterium sp.
CTGCCTGCCGACACGACCTATGGCTCCCGCCGGTACCGCCATGTCTGTTGGGAGCGGAAGGTCATGCAGCGGATTGCTCGCTGAGGTATCGAGTCGATGTAGAGGCTGGGTGGGCACCGCTGGGTACTGGAGCGCACAATTGCCTGGCTCGCCCGCTTTCGTATGCGCGCGGTTGGGAGTTGCAGATGGCCAACCGAGCCACGGCGGGGCCATCGACCGCCCGCCTCACGGATTGCTTGAGCACCGGTGTGCTCGCGAGGACGTTCCCGCTCGAGACGGTGCAGGCCGTCCTCGACGACATTGGACTCACTAGTCAGCGCGAGCGGAAGATGCCTGCGCACATTGTGTTGCACTACGTCGCTTCGCTGGCTCTCTTCGGGTCCGCCTCCTACCGGTAGGAGGTGCTGCGTCCGCTGCTCGAAGGGACATGCTGGCTCGCCGGCCCCGAGGCGGCGGTGCACGTGCCCGGGCGCTCGGGACCCTCGCAGGCGTGCACCAGCAAGCGGGGCGCCGCTCAAGCAACCGCTCACGCACATGGCGCCGCCGGTGGCAATGCCATAGGAACTGGGCGCGTTCGACCGCCGGTGGCGGTTGGTGAGCATCGGCCGGACTATGCGTGACGTCGCCGACACTGAGGCGAATGCCCGCGCCTTCGGCCACCGGCGCGCCGAGCGAGGGACGAGCGCCCTTCCGCAGTGTGTCTCGTGGGCCTCGTCGAGACGGGCGCCCACGTGGTCTTCGCGGCCGCGCTCGCGCCGTACGCGACGAGCGCACTCACTCCGTGCCCTATGACGACGGCCCGTGACTTCGACTGGACTCGCGCGCCCGGTGTTGCCCCCGCTGTCGGTCTGGGCCGCAACTCGCGTACGCGCCGTCTTCGAGGGCCCTAGGGCGTGTTTGCGAAGTGGCGTAGCTCCTGCGGCGTTCGGCGGGCTCTCGTCCGCCGAGTCGTCGTATGGTGCGTCGCCACGAACTGACCGATGCTGAGTGGGCGCGGCTCGTCCCGCTGCTGCCGCCGTGCCAGGGGAACGGCCATCCCTATCGTGCCCACCGCCGGGTCCTCAACGGTATGCTCTTCCGGCTGCACACGCGCGTCCCGTGGCGGGACCTCCCCACGGGCTACGGGAAGTGGCAGACGGTCTACTCCCGCTGGCGTCGCTGGACGCGGGCCGGGCTCTGGGAGCGCCTCCTCGCCACGCTCCAACGCGAGTTGGACGCTACCGGCGGGATCGAGTGGGAGCTCTGGTGCATCGACGGCTCGAGCATCAGGGCCCAGAAGGCGGCTGCGGGGCGCGGAAACAATGAGCATCGCCCCGCAGGTACCCGACGAGCCGAGTGACCACGCGCTGGGCCGCAGCCGCGGCGGCTTCGGGACGTAGATCCACCTCGTGACCGACGGCACGGGCCTGCCGCTGGCCGTCGAGGTGAGCCCCGGCCAGGCGCACGAGTCCAAGCACGTGGCGCCCGTGCTGAACGCCGTGCGCATCGGCCGACGGCAGCGGCCCACGGCCGTCGCCGGCGACAAGGGCTACTGCTATCCCAGCGTGCGGGCGTGGCTGCGGCAGCATCTCATCGACACGATCATCCCCGAGCGCGAGGACCAGCGGGAGCGTCGCGCGCACCGGCCGGGGCGGAAGCCAGGGTTCGGCCGCGAGGTGTACCGTCGCCGCAACGTGGTCGAGCGCGCCGGCGGGCTGCTGAAGGAGGCGCGCGCCATCGCCACGCGCTTCGACAAGCTCGCGCTGCAGTACCGCGCCACCGTCATGCTCGGCATCCTCGAGCTGCATCTTGGCCTACCCTTGGCAAACACGCCCTGGCCGTCGTGCCGGTGCTCCGCGCACGATCACCGACGAAGAGATTGACGAAGTCCTCCGAGAGACGCTGGAGACCCCCGCCCGGCGGCACCCACTGGAGAACCCGCGATCTGGCCGCCCGGGTCGGCCTCCCGCAGACGGCGGTGAGCCGCATCTGGCGTGCCTTCGCCCTCCAGCCGCACCGCCCGGAGACGTTCAAACTCTCGAAGAATCCGCAGTTCATCGAGAAGGTACGCGACATCGTCGGACTCTACCTCAACCCGCCTGACCGTGCGCTCGTCCGCTCCGCAGACGAGAAAGCGCAGATCCCCGCCCGCGATCCGGTCGTGCCGGTCGTGCCGGTGCACCCCGGCCAGCTCGAGCGCTACACCCACGACTATGCCCGCCACGGCACGAGCGATCTCTTCGCCGCGCTCGACATCAAGGCCGGCACGGTCATCGACGAGACGCACCGAAGGCCTAGGAGCACCGAGTTCCGTCACTTCCTCGACACCATCGACCGGCGCGCCCCGGACGACGAGCGAGACGTGCATCTGATCCTCGATAACTCCTGGCCGATTCAACCGGTCAATGCAACACCGTGAACTGCCGCATCGATACAGGGGCGGAGAGCAGCCTCGTGCGTTCAGCTCTGATCCGACGCCCTCCCCCTGGGGCCGTCGCGCCTTTCTATCCCTGGCGGCGCCAAGCTGTGGTGACACGTTGACTTAGGGTCTCTCATAGGGTGTTGCAGTGACCGGTTGAGACCACCCCTCGATTCACCGGACGCCTCTCGTCCAGCGCTGGCTCGCCAACCGACCCCACTTCCGCGTGCACTTCACGCCCATGTCGGCGTCCTGGCTCAATCTGGTCGAGTGCTGGTTCCCCGTCCTGCAGCGACGGGAACTCACCCGCGGCACACACCGCAGCACCTACGCACTCGAACAGATCCTCAGGCGCTACATCGCCCAGGCCAACGAGCGCCCGAAGCCGTTCGTCTGGACCAAGACGGCCGATCAGATCCTCGAGGCAGTCAGTTGCTCTTGTCAACGTACTTTCCACTCAGACGACCAGTCAGTTGATGGGGGCGCTCGTCGAAGCAGACGAGCGGCCGGCGCGGATTGGGGGTTCCCTATAGATCTCAGCATAGAGGTCGAGGACGTCCCCCATGCGGCAGATGAAGGAGACTCCATTGCGGGGATGCACCACGGGGCTTTCTCCTACGGCTTGAGCTCATCTTTCCCACAGCGTCCGCCGCACAGTTTCGTCAAAGATCGCGTCGATGATGTGGAGCCCAAGGAGCCGGTCCGCCACGAGCTGCATGGTATCGTGCTTTCGCTTATCGGGCGGGTCGCTGCAGGCCAAGGTAACCAAGAGAACTCGTTCAGCTTACGTGCCGCCTCGGGCGCAGCTGGCCATGCAAGGCGCGGCGGTGGGCGAGCGATTCGTCAGGCGTGGCGGCGGCGAAGCGCTGGCAGACATGCTGCGCCGTTCTCACGCTCGCCGAGAGCACCTCGGCCGTCGCTCGGTCGTACGCGTCCTCCGCGGCCGGTAGGAGGATGTGGGCGCGCGTGAGCGTGCGCGCCGGCGTGGTACCGCTGTGTGTGAGGCGCAGCGACTCGGTGCGCTCGTGGTCAGTCAGCTCCACCCGGTATCGCTTCGTCCGGCTGCGTCCCTCCGCTCTGGGAAGGTCCCCCGCACGCATATCGGACACCACTACGGCGGCCGTCTACAAGTGAGAACCTGCTCATCGAAGCGCTTGAGCAGGCCGTCGAAGCCCAGGATGTCGCAGGCACCCGCCAGTCGCAGCCCAGTGACTCGTTCAATCCTCTCGGAGAGGACAGCGGGTGACCGCAGGCCCATCACGCGTGCAACCCGCGACGGCCGCTCCCGTCCGATGGTGACAGACCAAATCGCGTGCAGCGCAACCATCCACTGCAGTAGAGTTTTGGGCGTCGTTAAGCCAGCTGACGAAAGGCGCGACTGCAATGTGCGTGGGCCAATCCGACATGCGCTCGCCAGCTCACTCACCGATACAGCGCGCGCACCGATGACCGCCGCCGTAGCTACTATCGGCAAGGCTGGGCCGGACACAGCCTGTATTGCACATGAGACGATAGCCAGCCGAGCAGATTGTCTAGAGGCCGAGGATGGGTGCATAAGAAGCAGCCGAGCGAGGTCATCCTGAAGTGAGTCGTACGGCCGTATCGAGAGCCGCGGATTCACGCCGGCGTCCACACATAGGAGAATTGCCCGCATCCCGAGATTCGTCATCGTAAGCCGGAGTAGGAGCGGTTCAGGCCTCTCCCCGATCTCTCCAATAATGGCAGGCAGCATCGCTCGCAGGCCGGGCGAATCCAGGTCCAGCACGACTGCCCCGATGTCCCAGTGCGCTATGTGGGCGGCGCGGAGCCAATGAAGGAGCTCACGTGCGCTTGCAAAGGACTGGATCGTTGCGCGATCTCGCATAGCTCGCGCTAACGTTGCCTGGTCCTCCGATGTATCGGGGGCACCTAGCAGGGGGACAAACAGTGGCATTTCGTCGGCACGCTGGCGATGAGCTGAGGCATCGAGGGCACCATGAACATGCAGTCCCCACGTCTGCTCAGATGGGCATCTCTCCCTTCATGGGCCCGCTTGGCCAAGACAACGTACCAACGGTGCCATGTGCCGGCCAGAGGTAGGACGAGGCCAGGACGCAAGCCTAGGTCGTGTGTCATCCTGGAAAGACATTGCAAGCTGTGCGCGGGCTTAGCGCAGCGCGCGGCGCGAAAGGTACTAGTGGTCTGCCCGTGAAGTTCAGCGACAGAATGGTGCGAGTAGTGCGGGCGGGGGCTTGGTCCCATACTGGAGGGACCGATGCCCCATGGCCCGCAGACCGCCCGGATCGTCCTCAGCCCTGAGGAGCGCGAGACGCTCGTGCGCTGGGCGCGCCGCCGCACCAGCCCGCAGGCGCTGACGCTCCGCGCCCGGATCGTGCTCGCCTGTGCCGACCGGCCGGACGTATCGCATGGCGTGCTGGCCGAGGAGCTCGGCATCCATCGCGCCACGGTCGGTCTCTGGCGCAAACGCTTCGCCGCCCGGCGCCTGGCAGGGCTGCAGGACGACCCGCGCGTGGGGGCACCGCGGACCATCAGCGACGCCGACGTGGAGCGCGCGATCACGACGACGCTCGAACAGACCCCGTCCGACGGTACGCACTGGAGCACGCGCGGTCTTGCCCAGGCGGTGGGGCTGAAGCGGACCACGGTGGCGAAGATCTGGCGGGCCTTCGGCCTCCAGCCACATCGAAGCGAAGCGTTCAAGCTCTCCACCGATCCGCTGTTCGTCGAGAAAGTGCGGGACATCGTTGGGTTGTACCTCGATCCACCAGCCCACGCGCTCGTGCTCTCGGTCGACGAGAAGCCGCAGATCCAGGCGACCGAAGGCACGGCGCCCGTGCTGCCGATGCGGCCGGGCCAGCCCGAGCGACACACGCACGACTACATCCGCCACGGCACGCGCGACCTCTTTGCCGCGCTCGACGTCAAGGCGGGCACCGTCATCGGGGAGGTACATCAACGCCACCGCAGCGAGGAGTTCCGGCACTTCCTCGACACGGTTGATGCGGCCGTGCCGCCGGAGCTAGACCTACACCTGATCCTCGACAATGCGGCCACCCACAAGACGGCGCTGATCCAACGCTGGGTACTGAAGCGTCCGCGCGTGCACCTGCACTTCACACCGACGAGTGCCTCGTGGATCAACCTCGTCGAGTGCTGGTTCTCGCTCCTGCAGCGACGCGCGCTCACGCGCCGCCTTCGCAAGCACCGACACACTCGAGGCGGCGCTACGCGACTACATCGCTGCTACGAACGCCGCCCCAAAACCCTTCGTCTGGACGAAGACCGCCGACGAGATCCTCGCCTCGGTGAAGCGCTTCTGTCAGCGAACCTCGCTGTCAGACCACTAGCGTGCAGAAGCCGCCTCCCATGCCTAGCAGGCAGGCATTAGCAGCTCACCACAACTGCCAGGAGTTCGAGATGTCGCCATCCCGCATTAATGCAGGCATCACCGTAGGCGAGCTTATCGATCACCTTAAGGGCATGCCCGCCGATGCAGAGCTTTACATGGGCGGCTTGCAGTTCTACCGCCTCAAGATGCGCGGCGACAAGCTGGTGCAACTTGAGTTCAACCAGCAGGTCTATCGCGACAAAGCGGGCAAGCTGATTGCCGAGGATGTGGGGCCGCTGGAACAACGGGTGAGCAGGTGACTTCCTTGTTCGTCATTTCTACTCTTCGCCCGACACGAACCATGAAGACCTGCAAATGCGGCTGCAGCTCCCCGGCGTGAGGCCGCCGGTCATTCCTGAACAAGGCGCACCAGCTCGACTGGATGCGCGCAGACGGAGCGCGGGAACTCAATGCTCTTCAGCCGCGGGAGGCGAAGGAGAGAGGCGGCCACGTGTCCGGTTAGATCGCCGCCGATTTGGGGCGGCTCATCGTCGCTTCACAGAAGGGAATCGCCAGAATCCGCGAGATTATGACCGATGAGTCGGTCAGGGAGTAGCCAAGCACGGCATGTACCATGGGTGCTGTGCTGGCGGCGGACACACCTGCTATGTATCTAGGTATTCGTCCCATTCGGCCCCTGTAACCCACGCCAGCGCTGAAAGTCTGCCGCTCAGCAGACCCCATTCGAAATCATCGCACTCAAGGATTTCGCGGCCGTATTTCTCCTCGATTGCGCGCGCGTGTTTCTTTGCCCCTTTCAGCAGCTCTAATTGCTCCTCGCTCAAAGTGGATGTCCCGGCCTCGACGCTATGTACGCCTGTGACAGCCGCTAGGGTGGGTCAAGCTGGGCCGCATAGTCGACGGCGTGCTCGCCTCGGCAGCGCCGACTGGTGGCACGGATTGGTCTCCGACTCATCCGAACGTGCCTCCGTGGCGCCGGCGGCTCCGGTGGGCATTGCGAGCTCTAGCGGCGTTAAGGAGGTAGGGGCGAGCGCCTGTGACGGCTGCGATTGGACGGCAGCTGCAGATCCGGAATTGCGCCAGGCGGCCTCGAGCGTTGTCTACGCGTTCTGACACGAGCGGCTGTTCTTTGGTTACTAGTGAGAATGGAGGGTTATCGCTAGTAATGGACAAACGAGCGGGGTCGGCCCATATTGCCGCACCGCTTACCGAGCGCACACGGAATGCCTTGCCGGCCAGGTCGCCCGCGCCCGTTCGAGCCACTCGGCCGCAGTCTGGAATACCCTGGAGGAGCGATGACCGACCGAGGGGAGCAGCGGGATTCGGAGCAGCAGCCGGAGCTCCGGCCCGTTACGCAGCCGGCCGATCTCGGCGCGATGGACGCGGTCGTGCCCCAGCCGGAGAGGGCCACACTGGTCTCGCACGACCAGGTGGCGGCCGAGGTCGGCCAGGCCGAGGTGTATCGTGGTCGTGCCCACGCCCCGGCCACGCTCCGAGCCTACCGCTCCGACTGGGCACACTTCACCGCCTATTGCACCGACCGCGGGGCCGCGCCGCTCCCGGCCGACCCGCTCGTCGTCCGCACCTATCTCGCCACCTGTGCCGACCGACTTGGGCTCAAGGTGGCCACGCTCCGCCGGCGCCTCGCCGCGATCGCCCACGCGCACGCCGAGGCCGGACACCAGCTGGATACCACGGACGCCGCCTTCCGCGCCACCTGGCGCGGCATTCGTCGTACCCATGGCGTGGCCCAGGCGGCGAAGGCGCCCGTGGTGACCGAGGTCGTCAAGGCGATGCTGGATGCGCTCCCGGACACGCCGGCCCTCGTTCGTGACCGGGCGCTCCTGCTCGTGGGGTTCGCCGGCGGCTTCCGCCGCTCCGAGCTCTGCGCCCTGGATGTCGCCGACCTCCAGTGGGAACCGGATGGCGTGCGGATCCTCGTGCGCCAGTCCAAGACCGACCAGGAGGGCGCCGGCATGATTAAAGCCCTCCCCTACGCGCCGACCCCGGACCACTGCCCCGCGCGCGCGCTCCGCGCCTGGCTCGATCAGGCGGACATCGAGGTGGGGCCCATCTTCAGACCGGTCTCGAAGACGGGGACCGTCCTGCCACGGCGCCTCACCGACCAGTGGGTCGCGCTCACCGTGAAGCGGGCCCTGGCTCCCGTGGCGCATGCTCAGGCGGAGCGGGCGTGGGAGAGGCGCTCGTCGACCCAGCAGGCGCGCGAGGACCGGGCGGTGTGGATCGCGGCGTACGTGGCCCGGATGACCAGGCGCTATGCCGGGCACTCGCTCCGGGCAGGTTTCGTCACGAGCGCGGCGGCCGCCGGCGCCCGCGTCGACGAGATCATGGACCAGACCGGGCAGAAGGACGTGAAAACCGTCATGCGATATGTCCGCAACGCCCGCTCCGTGCGAGCAAGTGCCGCGGCGAAGCTCGGGCTCTGATTCGCTCGGTAGGGATTGTGCGACTGAGGAAGCCCCGTACTCTCGCAAAGTCTGCTTTGTGATATTGGCTTGGGGAGACGGACGTACCCGAGCCGGTGGCGGTGACCGGCGACACTTCTGAGTGCTGGACGCCCGCAGCGAGCGTGCGGACGGTGCCTACCGGCGGACACGCCGTGCAGATCGCCCCGACATACGCCCGTTCGGCGTCGCTCGGCCGCGCAGCTCGCGCCAGAGCCGAGTCGCGTTGTGACGGCTCTCCGGAGAGCGCTGCCGCGGGAACTCGGCGTGAGGGGCGAGCGCCGTCCGTCGCGCTGAGGACGCTGGCACTCGATGAAGTGGCCTGCGCGGAGCCAACGGATGATCGTGGCCCGGCTCAGACCGGGCCGGCGGCTGATCGCGAGCTTCGAGGCGACAGGTCCGTCGCGCTTCGCCGGTATAGGCGCTCCGACGGTGCCGGTGACGCCAGCGGTAGAACGGTCGGGCAGGTATGGCGCTCGAGTACCTGCTGGACGGCCTCGGTGAGATTGCGGAGCAGGTGGACGCGGTCGGCCCCACCTGGATCGCGTCTGGGGCTCCCAGAGCCGCGCCCTCGGCGTAGGCGCTCGCACGCTCCCGGCTGATGATCTCGGTGCCCGTCTGTGCCTCAAGCCACGTGGCGAGCGTGGCGGCCTCTCGGTCCGGCAGGAGGTCGAGCACGCGATGGGGCGCTCGAGGTCGACGAGGATCTTGCCGTAGGTGTGCCCCTTCCGCCACGCCCAATCATCTACTCAGAGGACTCGTACCGACGCGCCTCGGAGCCGACGGAGTCGCCGGGCGCGGCCGTCGGCGTCTTTAGCACCCGCAGCAAGGTGTCGGCACTCGCGTCAGCGGCCATGCCCAACTCGCGCGCGAGACGTGCGCCGGCCCCGCCGCCGAGGGCGACGCTGATCAGCTCGAGGGCGCTCGTGTGCCGGCTCGTGCGGCGGGCGTGGGCCGCGGCCGTGCCGGGTAGGCGCTCACAGACGATCCGGCGCAAGCAGATGTCTGCACGTCACAGGCGAAGGGCCGCACCCGGATGTGGAGCGCCACAGCCAGCCCGTGCCACGGCATGTCGGCGAGGTGGGCCGCCGCTAACACCTCCGTGGCGCGGGCCGTCAGCGGTGCGTGGCACCTACACGGCCATCATGCGCGCACGGCAAATGCGACGCTCTCGCAGAAGGTCCCATCTGTCTGGCCGACGTGCCGTTTGGATGCTGAGCAAACCGGCCGAGGCAGTAACTGACGCCGAGCCGGCTCAGCCTCACCCTCGGAACCCACGTATGGCGGGGGAGCAGAGGCGGCGCGCCGTATCCGTATATAGGCAACAGTTCGCGTACCTACCGTGTACTTGCCTTCTCTCAGATAGGCAAGTCGCTTCCCTCCCTGGCGAGCCATCCTTGACCTGGCGGATGAGCGCTCTCAGCCTCGTAACATCGGTCGACGTCGCCAAGTTCTAGCCACCGTAAAGTTTAGCTTGCATAAAAGCACCGTCCCCATACTTTGGTACGCCGTAATCCGAAATGCCAGACGGTCTAGCCCACCCGCCGCGCACATCAGCTCGGGTACAGGCAACCGCACCGATCGCCGTCGCTCTCACGGGAGTGTGACCATGCAAAGGTATACGCAGGCAAGTGCGACACCGCTCACGGCGGAGGCAATCCAGGAGCACTGGAACGATCGGGCACGTGCGTTCGGCAATCCTCACCCCAGGCTGCGTGCCATCGCCAACCTCGTGGCGAGCCTCCCGGGCGGGCCGGGGACGCTCCTCGACCTTGGGTGTGGACCAGCCACGCTTGGGACTATGCTCCCGAGCGGCACGGACTACTTCGGCGTCGACATCGTCGGAGACGTCATGCCCGTGGACACCTCACCGGACCACTTCGCTGTCGCCGACCTCAACCGCGGAGAGGAGCCATTCCCCGGCCGGCGCTTCGACGTGGTGGTTGTCTCGGGCATGTTCGAGTACATCCGCGATCCGTCGGCGTTCATCGGCCTCCTCGCCCGCAAGGTGCGGCCCGGCGGGCACCTGATCCTCACCTACATGAACCGACGGAACTACCGCGAGTTACGCGAGCGCATGCTGGGCCGCGTCTATAGTTACCCGGACCCACACCTGAACTTCATTCCCGTCATGCAGGCGGTCGCTCTTCTCAGGGCGCATCGATTCGTCATCATGCGAACATCGATGATCACTTCCGATTACCGCCTCCTACCTGCAAAGCCGATACTCTGGCATTTTCCACTGAACATTGTCGCCAGGCAGTTCCTGTTCGTGTGTCGACTCGAGCCCGGAAGCTGAACTATGATTTCGCGAGCCGAGCGATCCGTTAACGGCGCGCCCAAGCGCTCGGCACCCACCGAAAGCGGCGTCACGGAGCCGCATACCACACCATGAGCGAGTCTCGGAGCTCCTGCTGCTCTCGCTCCTGCGCCTGGATGGCATGGCGCGCGAGCGTATCCAGTGGGAAGGGGACACCGGCGCCGAGAGCCAGCCGTGACATGTCGATCGCGCCTTGATGATGAACAATCATCATCGTCGCCCACATCCGCTCGAACTCCGGGCCAGCGGGGATCGGTTGCGGCATCATCGCCGGTGGAGTCTCATCCGAACCGGTGAGGCGGATGCGCGTCGCCTTGAGTTCCGCGATCTCCGCAGTCTGATCGCTCTTGACACGCTGAGCGAGCGTCTTCATACCCGGCCGGCTGGCCTTCGCGAGCGCCTCGTCCGCCCGCATGATCGCGATCTGGTGATGCGGCACAATACCGTCGATATAGGCGACCTGCTCCACCGTGGTCGCGTCCGGCGCCGTGCTCTCGTCGCACGCGCTGACAGCGGCCAGCATTATTCCGGCCGCGAGCGCTAGCGGCCATCTGCGGCACACGAGTGCCCCTCCCGGGTCTTTCCCGCTCCGACTCAGCATGACTCTGCTCCGCGCTGAAGTGTTTCTGGGTCCAACCTCGCATGCCACGATCCGTCGGCTGTTGCCCCCTGCCTGATCCGCAGCAGCCCAGTCGGAGGCGACTGCGCCCGACGGCAACTGACGCCGACCGTGGTGCCGCAAGCGGCACCGCGTTCAGAGAAAGATGCGTGCCATCTTTTACGTGTGCTAAAGCCTTCCTGTCCGGCCGTCGGCTGGTGCGGCCGTAAACAAGGAGGCCTCAGACCAGTATCGTGTCGCCCGGTGCGACGCCGTCCGATGCTCACGCTCGGGCTCTGGCGTTGCCGTTACGGACGTCCGGGGCGGAGTGGAACCGTCAGTTGCACGCTCGATCGGATATCGCGATCATCTGTCCACACGGGGCAGAATCGGGTTCTGCGCGGCTTTCGCTGATCGCGGCACGGCCCGGCGGATGGACACGTGACATGGCTCAGGCGGCGCGGAGCACGCGCGCCCCGAGCAGGCCGAGCTTCGCACGGCCGTATCCTGCGGGCAGGGGCGCAACCGTAGCGCGCGTGGCTGACGCGAGCGTGGCCGGCGGGGGCTGGTGGCCAGGCAGGCCCGTGCAGCCGTTGGACGACCGCCCAGCGCGCGGGCCCCGCAACCGGGAAACCGGTGGCGGCGACGCATCGGCAGGAGTCACCGTCGCCGTTCGCGAGCCTCGGACGTGCGCGAAGAAGACCTGCCAGCCGGCGCCGTAAGGCTGCCTTGCGGCTGCCTTGTGGCGCTCGCTATCCGAGATTCAGCGGGCGGCGGCGTGGAAGACGATCGTCGCGAAGAGCACGTCCCACGTGTCCGCCGCACTCTCCGCCGGCGCGGCGTGCAGCGTGCGGACGTTCCAGAGGCCGGGCCGATCGACTGGCAGCCGCGCCACGCCGTCGCTGCCGGTCACGATCGACAGATCCTGGCGCTTCGCGGAATCACCCTCGGCGGCCGCCGCACCGGCGTGCAGGTGGGCGCCCGCCAGCGGCCGGCCGCGGAAGAGGAGCTGCACTGCGAGCGTGTCACCGGCTCGCAGCGTCGCCGGGTCGGTGACAGGCACCAGCTCGAGCGGGTGGCCGGCGATCCGTCCGAAGGCGCGCGGGCCACCGCCTCCCACCTCGACGATCGTCTTCGCGAACTTCGTCGTCTTCTGCGTGATGCTGTCCGTCGTGGGCAGGAGGCCGTCACGCTCGTAGCGCTGGGCCAGCTCCGGCGCTCCCTCGAGCGCGATGTAGCGCTTGAGCCCCGAGCTTGCCGCACGCGACGTGCGGGTGGCGAGCCCCACGGCGACGACGCGCTGCCCCGGCGTGGTTGGCCGGTGCCGGATGCGGAGCGACGTGCCGCTCACCGACAGGTCGCCGAGGCGTTCCTCGCCGGTGGCACCGATCAGCCGCGCCTCGGCAACGCGGTTGGGGGCTACCGCCGACAGGCTGGTCGGGAACGCGGTGCTCGTCTGCCCACGCACCTCCAGCGCCCCATCCGCGGCGAACACGAAGGCGGTGGGCACGATCCAGAAGTCGTGCGCGGAGAGCGTCACGGTGCTCAGCGCGAGGAGGCCGGCGGTCAGCGCGACGGCGGTCAGTGGACGCCGACCGCGGCCAGGTCGGGAACGCGTGGTACGCATGGATAGCCTAGGGGTGGGTGGTGTGGCGCGCGGCCCGGACGGGGCGGTGATATGAGGCTGACGGTCGGCTTTACGCCCCCTAGAATACCGCGTGCCACCCGGCTGTCAACCCCGGCGCCGGCTACCGCGGCAGGCTGCGATGTTTTATGCTTCCTAAAGCCGGCGTCACATGCGGTCCAGTGGCCGGCCCTGCACGTGGGCTGGATGTCCTGGTCGGCTGGGCCGACCAGGCATTCACCAGAACCATTCCCTCTCCATCTACGAGGATACCTCGATGTTCGCACGACTTCTTGGCATCGCCGGCATCGCCGGCACGGCCCTCATCGGCGTTTCCGCCGGCGCCGGGGCGCAGGGCACGGGCTCCACAGCGGGTCATGGCAGCCACGGCGCTCACGCGGCCCCGTCGACCCAGGCCGCCCAAACGATGCAGCAAGGCCATGCCATGCTCACCGCGCCGTCCGGCGCCCGCTCTCCCGCCGGCATGGTGATGGTTCATGGCACCGCCGTCGAGCTGACGCTTACGGGCGACCAGGCCGGGGCCATACGGCCCTGGTACATTCACAAGGGCTCCTGCAAGGACGACCAGGGCGTCGTCGGTGATGCGAGCAAGTTCACGCCGGCCCCGGTCGGTACCGACGGCAAGGGCATGGCGAGGGCAACGCTCGCCGCACCCCTGGCCGGCGGGACCACCTATTTCGTGGCCGTGCACGCGTCGGCGTCGGACATGACGACGATCGTTGCCTGCGGTCCGATCGCGGAGGGCATGATGTGACGTAGGCCCGGGCCGAGCACGACGCGTGGATGATCGTCACCAAGGTGCATGGCCGTGGGGGGCCGGGACGACACCCCGGATGCGGACGAGCCGGGGAGGAGCGGGACGATGTGACCGACGTGGCCCCAGCACGGAAGGTCACGCCGCCGGAGCGCTGAGCGGTCGCCACCGGGCCGTCGCGCGCGCGCCATCGCGCGGCGGTGGGCCGGCTGGGATGCTGCCGATCAGCGGCCTTCGAGGTCCCGCTCGCCGATGACGCGCCGCCTCGCCCGACCATGGCCGGGGCGCACGACGGCGTGGTAGAACCGCTGGCCCTTCAGCCGGAGCTCGGCGATGAGCCCCACGAAGTTCGCGGTGACGAACTGCGGCGTCGTTGGTCCCCCCCACGAAGCGCTCCATTACCGGCTGTGCTTGTACATCATCTCCACCAGCTCGTCGTACATCGACTCCGCGTCGGTGTCGCTCGCGCGGATGGCGCTCGCGGCACAGTGCTTCAGGTGGTTGCGCATCAGCTCGCGTCCCACCGCGCGCAGCGCCTCGTGCACGGACGAGATCTGCGTGAGGATGTCCGCGCAGTAGCGGTCCTCGTCCACCATCTTCTGCAGCCCGCGCACCTGCCCCTCGATGCGCCGCAGTCGCCTCAGGTTGCGGCCCTTCGCCTCGGGGTCCACGGCGATCGCCTTGCGGCCGTCATCACCCACGAGCGCGCTGCAGCCGCACGGGGTGGTCGGCGTATGCTCTTCGGCGGTCGTGTGGTCCACGAGGTCCTGCATCGCGGCCTTGGTAGGCATGGTTGATCCTCGGTGTTGTCGTGTCACTCGTCCAATGCGTCGCGCCGGCGACACCGGAGCTCAGGCCGCGCGGAAGCGGCGCAGCCTGAGACTATTGGTCACCACGCTCACCGAGCTGAAGGCCATCGCGGCACTCGCGAGGATGGGACTCAGCAGCAGCCCGAAGGCGGGGAACAGCACGCCGGCCGCCACCGGGATGCCGACGACGTTGTAGGCGAATGCCCAGAACAGGTTCTGCTTCATGGTGCGCATGGTGCGCCGCGAGAGGCGGATCGCGTCCGCCACCCCGGCCAGGTCGCCCCGCATGAGCGCCACGTCCGCAGCCTCCACGGCCACGTCGGTCCCGGTGCCGATGGCGATCCCGACGTCGGCCCGGGCGAGCGCCGGGCTGTCGTTGATGCCGTCGCCTACCATTGCCACCACCGCGCCGCCCCGCTGCAACCGCTCGACTTCGGCGACCTTGCCTGCGGGGAGCACGCCGGCGATCACGCGCTCGATCCCGGCCTGCCGGGCGACCGCCTGCGCGGTGCGCTCGTTGTCGCCGGTGAGCATCACGACGTCGAGGCCCATGCCGCGCAGCCGCCGGATCGCCTCGCGCGACGTGGCCCTGATCGGATCCGCGACCGCGATCACGCCGGCGAGCGCGCCGTCGAGCGCCACGTACATCGGTGTCTTCCCCTCGCCCGCCATCCGCTCGGCCTCGGCGCTGAGCGGCGTGGGATCCACCGACCACTCGCGCAGGTGCGCCTCGTTCCCGACGGCGATGCTGCGACCTTGCACCACGCCCTGCACGCCGCGGCCCGTCACGCTCTCGAACGCGTCGGGGGCGGCGATCGCGAACTCGCGCTCCTTCGCGTGCCGCACGATGGCGTCGGCGAGCGGGTGCTCGCTCGAGCCCTCGATCGAGGCCACCAGCCGCAGCAGCTCGTCGGTGTCCACCAGGGCCGCCGGGGCCAGTGTCACGTCGGTCACCGTGGGCCGGCCCTCGGTCACCGTGCCCGTCTTGTCGAGTACCACGGTGGTCACGTCGCCGGCACGCTGCAGTGCCTCGCCACCCTTGATCAGCACGCCGAGTTCGGCGCCCTTGCCCGTGGAGACCATGACGGCAGTGGGCACCGCCAGCCCCATGGCGCAGGGGCAGGCGATGATGAGCACCGCGACCGCCGCGGCGAACGCCCGCACCACGGCCTCACCACCCGGGGCGCCGCCCGCATGGACGGCGACGAACCAGGCGACGAAGGTCGCGATGGCGATGGACACCACGACCGGAACGAAGACCGCGCTGATGCGGTCCGCGAGCCGTTGGATCGGCGCGCGCGAGCCCTGCGCGTCGCGCATGAGCTTCACGATCTGTGCGAGCACCGAGTCGGCGCCGAGCGTGGTCGCCCGGAAGCGGAAGGCGCCCCGGCCGTTGATCGTGCCGCCGATCACGCGGTCACCCGTCTGCTTCGGCACCGGCAGCGACTCGCCGGTGAGCATGCTCTCGTCCACCGCGCTCTCGCCCGTGAGCAGCTCGCCATCCACCGGCACGCGCTCGCCCGGCCGCACCACCACGACGTCACCGCCATGCACGTCCTCCACCGGCACGTCGATCTCGCTGCCGTCCCGTGCCACGCGCGCCGTCTTCGGCTGGAGCTGCGCGAGGGCGCGGAGCGCCGTGGAAGTCTGCCGCTTGGCCCGCGCCTCGAAGGCGTTGCCGGTGAGGATGAGGGCGATGATGATGATCACCGCCTCGTAATAGACATCGGGTGGCACACCGTTGGCGAGAAAGAAGCCCGGTGCGACCGTGGCGACCACCGAATAGAGAAACGCCGCACCGGTGCCCACGGCCACGAGCGTATTCATGTCCGCCGAGTGGTGGCGAAAGGCGGCCCAGGCGCGGGTGAAGAAGTGGCGCCCCGCCCATGCCATGACGCCGAGCGTGAGGGCCAGCAAGCCCCACGAGAGCACGGCGGCGGGAATGGCGTAGAGCCATGGCGCCATGCTACGGAGGGCGGGCGTGAGCGACTCCATCGCCCAGCGCATGAACGGATCCGCCGCGGGACCGTGGGCATGCGCGGCGTCGCTCGCCATGAGCGGCATCGAGACGACCATCGCCACGGCGCCAGCGAGACCGCTCGCGATGGCCTTGGTCCGCAGCTCGCGGAACTCCTCCTCCTGGGCGCGGTCGCGCGCCGCCTGCTCCTCGAAGGCGCTCTGGGCGACCTGCGGAAACTCGGCACCGTAGCCCGTGCCCCGGATCGTCTCGATGAGCGCCTCCGGCGAGACGGCGCTAGGGTCGTAGGTAACGGTGGCGTTCCCCATCATCAGGTTGACGGCAGCGTCAGCGACGCCGGGGGTCTTCGACAGCGTCCGCTGAACGCGACCCTGGCAGGCCGCGCACGTCATCCCCGTGACGGGGATGACGACCTTCTCCGTCGACCGTTCGGGCGACGGCGCGACGACGGGCCGTGGGTGCGTGATGTTCGCGGTGGTCATGATCGGTGGTCTCGCAGCGCTGGTGTGCTACTCGGCGACGAGCTTGCCGCGCAGCATGCTCATCCCGCAGGTGAACTCATAGGTTCCGGGCATGCCCGGCGTGATCTCGATCGTGGTCTTCTGGTGGGCGGGCAGGAAGCGACGGATGCCGAAGTCCCCGAAGACGACCTCCTCGGAGCAGCCCGAGGTCTCCTGCCGGTCGAAGACGAGGCGCACGGGGGCGCCGGCCTTGACGCGGATGGTCGCGGGGTCGTAGCCACCGCGGACCGCAACGGTGACCTCCTGCGCGCCACCAGCGACGGCCGTGGCCGACGTGACACCGCGCTCGGCAAGGAAGAAGTACCAGTTGACCCAGAGGATCGCCGCCACGCCGGCGGCGATGACGAGCCACTCAGTCGAACTCAGCATGGCGATCGTCCTCGTGAGGGGGATCGGTGTCAGGCGGAGCGCGGCGAGCAGCAGCTCGTGCCGGCCGCTCGCGGGAGCGGACGGTCCGCGATCCGCGCCTCGTAGCCGGCCGCGCGGACGGCGCTGAGCACGGCATCGCTGGACGTGGCCTGCGGACCGAGCGCGATGGACGCGGCGCCGACCGCAACGCGCTGCACTTCGACGCCGGATAGCCCGGCGAGCGCCTTGGTGACGGCGGCGACGCAGTGGCCGCAGCTCATGCCGTCGATGGCGAGGTCGACCTGCTGCGCAGTGGACGCGGGAGGGGTGGACGTGGACGGCATCTGTGTGCTCCTCATAGTGGATGGTCGGATACCCTACGTGGGTATAAGTATATATACCCCCACCCCCTATGTAAAGTGTCAGCCGCGGCCGCCAGCCGCGGCGCAGGACCGCTCCTCGCCGAGCCTCCCGTCGCGCAACTCCCTGGCCTGGTGAGCGGCCCGTCACCGACTCGGTCCGCCACGCCAGCCTGACACCGGATGCCGTATGCCCACCGGTCGTGCGGCGGGGTTCACACGTCCAGGCCGCGGCGGCGCTCGTGCGCGTGAGCGGCACGGGTGTGGCTGCTCTGCGTCGGGGTGAACCGTAGGGCAGAACGCAAACCCGGGGGGTAGCCTTGGCTACCCCCCGGGTTCGTCGCCTCGGACGCGTGTACCTCTCAGAGTTCCGCGCGCCGGAGGAGCTGTGCGTTGATGGCCACGATGATCGTGCTGAGCGACATGAGCACCGCGCCCGCGGCCGGTGTGAGCACCACGCCCCACGGGGCGAGCACGCCCGCGGCCAGCGGGATGGCGACGATGTTGTAGCCGGCCGCCCACCAGAGGTTCTGTACCATCTTGCGATACGTCGCGCGCGACAGGTTGATGATCCTGGGCACGTCGCGCGGGTCGCTCCGCACGAGCACGATGTCGCCCGCCTCGACCGCTACGTCGGTGCCGGCGCCGATGGCCACGCCCACGTCCGCGGTGACGAGCGCCGGCGCATCGTTCACGCCGTCGCCCACCATCGCCACGCGCTTCCCCTCGCGCTGGAGCCGCTCGATGTGGGCGGCCTTGTCCTCCGGCAGTACCTGGGCGAGCACGGTGTCGATGCCGAGCTCGCGCGCCACCGCCTCGGCCACGGGCCGCGCGTCGCCGGTCATCATCACCACCTCGATGCCGGCGTCGTGCAGCTTCCGCACGGCCTCGCGGGACTCGGGCCGAACCGCATCGGCTACGGCGAAGGCGGCGAGCGTCCGACCGTCCTCCACGAGGTAGACCACGCCCTGCCCGCGTGCCGCGGCTTCCCGCGCGAACTCCGCCAGCTCCGGCTCGGGCGTGACGTTCAGGCTCACGAGCAGGTTCGGGCCGCCCTCGGCGAGGTCACGCCCCTCCACCCTCGCGCGCACGCCGCGTCCCGGGATCGCCTCGAAGCCGGTCGCGGCGGGAATCTCGAGCTCGCGCTCCTCGGCGCTCTTCACGATGGCCCGTGCGACCGGGTGCTCGGCGTCTCGCTCGACGGCCGCAGCCAGGCGGAGCGCCTCGTCCTCGGCGAGCCCCCCCGCGGTGCGCATCGCCACCACGCGGTGCTCGCCGAGCGTGAGGGTGCCGGTCTTGTCGAACACCACCGCGGTGAGGTTCCGCGCCTCCTCGAGCCCGCGACGGTCGCGCACGAGGAGCCCGCCATGGGCGCCGAGCGTGGTCGAGATGGCGAGGACGAGCGGCACGGCCAGCCCGAGAGCGTGCGGGCAGGCGATGACGAGCACCGTCACCAGCCGCTCGATCGCGGTGGCGGCCGTGGCGCCGGCGAGGAGCCAGGCGACGAGCGTGACGGCGCCGGCGCCGAGTGCCACCCAGGTGAGCATGCGCGCCGCGCGGTCGGCGAGCACCTGGGCGCGAGACTTCGAGGTCTGCGCCTGCTCCACGAGGCGCATGATCCCGGCGAGCGCCGTGCGCTCCCCCGTCCCTGTGACCTCGACGCGGAGCGAGCCCGCGCCGTTCACCGTGCCGGCGATCACCTTCACGCCCTCCACCTTCTCGACGGGCGCGGACTCGCCGGTGATCATCGCCTCGTTCACCGCGCTCCGCCCCGACCGGACGACACCGTCGGCGGGGACGCTCGCCCCCGGTCGCACGAGGACGACGTCGCCGTCCTGGAGTTCGGAGATCGGGATCTCCGCCACGCGCTCGGCCGCGCCCTCGCCTCTGACACGGGTGGCGGTGCTCGGCAGCAGCTTGGCCAGCTCGCCGAGCGCGCCCTCGGCCTGGGAGATGGAGCGCATCTCCATCCAGTGGCCGAGGAGCATGATGGCGACGAGCGTCGCCAGCTCCTCCCAGAGCGGCATCCCGGGGAAGCCGAGCGTGACCGCGGCGCTGAAGACGAAGGCGACGGTGATGGCGAGCGCGATCAGCGTCATCATCCCGGGGAGCCGCGCGCGGATCTCGCCTACGGCGCCCTGCACGAACGGCCAGCCGCCGTAGAGGAACACCGCCGTGCCGAGCACGGGCGGGATCCAGCGCGCGCCGGGGATCGCGGGCGGCGTGTAGCCGAACACGCGCGGCAGCATGTGCCCCCAGACGAGGATCGGGACCGTCATCGCCAGCGACAGCCAGAACTTGTCGCGGAACATCGCGACGGAATGGCCGGCGTGCTTGTCGTGCGCGCCGTGGGCGTGGTCGTGTGCTGCCATCCCGCTGGCGGCGTGCGATGCGTGCGCGGCGTCCACGGCATTCCGGTCGTGTGTCGCCCGGCCATGCTCCGCGTGCGTCGCGTGGCCCGCGTGGCCGGCGTGGCCGGCTGGTGTCGTGCCGGTCGGGGTCTGGCGCGCCGAAGTCCCCGGAGGGGTGAGCTCCGCGTCCACTTCCCTCTCCGCCTCGACTGACGGTGCGTCGTCGGTGTGAGCGGCATGTCCAGAGTGGACATGTCCACTCTGGGTGTGGTTATGCGTGTGCGGGCTATCGGGGGCCGCATCTTCGTCGCGCTGGATGCCATCGTGCATCCCGTGCGAGTGGCTGGACCCGGGGGACGATGGTCGGGATGCCGCGCCGGACGCTGCATCGGGCGAGTGGCGGTGGCCGTCGTGTTCGCTGTTGCTCATGCTGGATCCTGCGAGTGGTGACAAACTCACCGCGATCGCGCGGGGGGGGGGCACTGGTGCCGAAATGGGTGCAGGTGACGTCTTCGGGTCAACCCACAGCAGAGACCGCCGCACCCCCTCGGGGCACTCTCGCTCGGGTACTGTCAGGGTACTTTGGCGCTCCTCCATTGCTCCGGCCAGGTGCTGTGCCCATGCAACCTCGCATGCAATCCCGCGTGAATCGAGCCACCAGCACATCTGACGTGAGCAGTCTGGGGGTACACGTCTGGAATACACGTCGGCACTCTCGGTGCCCGATTCCCGGTACCCGAACGCGGGGCGATCCTGACCGACAGCCCGCCTGGTCAAAGGACTCGCCAACTCTACATCGGGCGCTGAATCGCACATGAATGCCCCATGAATCTCCGCGAATACTCTGCCCCCACCCGAGGGCCTTCCCGCTGCGCGCGCTGCTCGCCGGTGCACGCGCGACTCCGGCATCACTTCCTACGCCCGACAGCGGTGGGTTACATTGCGCCACCTGGTATGCAGCCTCCCATCGTTCCTGCCCATCCGCTGCGCCGCCTCGGCGCGCTCCTGCTCACCCTGAGCGTCCTCGTGACGTCGCTCGGGTGGGCACACCTGATCTGCGGCGCGGTGACCGAGCAATCCGCCGGTGCAGCCGCGACGGCGAGCCGGCCGGGCGAGTACCCGGGCGTGCACCCAGGCGCGGCCGGCATGCAGGCCGTGGACGGGGCGAGTGGTACGAGGATCGGTGTGGCGCCTGAAGGGGCCAGCGGTGACGCAGGACGCCCTGCCGATCAGTGCGCCGGCCACGGTTGCCAGTTGCCGTCCCAGTCGACGTCCGAGACTGATGGCTGCACGATGGAGGCGCACTGCACTGCCGCGTTCGCGCCGTCGGCCGTAGCGGTCCACATGCCCGCATCCCACGCCCCGACGCAGCCTATCGTGCCCTCGTCCAGCCGGCTGCTCGAGCGCGCGTACCAGCCCGACGCGCCCCCTCCGAGGGCCTGACCTCCGACAGGCATCCGCCGCACGGCGGGTGCCGGCGCCGTCCCACGGCGCCCTCTGATCGCGGCCGCCAGCCCGGCGTGTCGCGCTCCATCATCGTCGTGAGGTTCCCCGTGTCGCCTCGTGCCTCGAGGCGTCCTGATCCCGCTATCGGTCGGAAGGCCGTGCACCTGCACGCGCCAGCCGCACCGTCAGGTGTATGCACGGGCGCTCCTCGCATCCGTCACGCTGAACTCCATGAATGACACCTTGAGCAACCGACTGGCCTCCGCCGCACGGGCGAGCCTCTCGCGTCGTCGATTCCTGCAGTCCACCGGTGCCCTCGGCCTGCTGGCGGGCGCCGAGGCGCTCCTCCCCAGTTACGCCCGCGCCGCCTCGCCCGGCGGATCGCCGCAAGCACTCCGCCCGCGCATGGTAGACGGCGTGGCCGTCTACGACCTCACCATCGGCGAGACCCCGTTCGCCGTCGCCGGGCGCCGCACCAAGGCCGTCACCACCAACGGGACCGTCCCCGGCCCCCTCCTCCGGCTCCGCGAGGGGGAGGAGACGATCCTCCGGGTGACGAACCAGCTCCGGGAGGACACCTCCATCCACTGGCACGGTCTCCTCCTGCCGCCGGAGATGGACGGCGTGCCAGGCCTGAGCTTCCCCGGCATCATGGCCGGCACCACGTTCGAGTACCGCTTCCCGCTCAAGCAGTACGGCACCTACTGGTACCACTCGCACTCGGGGCTCCAGGAGCAGCTCGGCCACTACGGCCCGCTCGTCATCGAGCCCGCGGGCGGCTACCCGTACCAGTTCGACCGGGAGTACTTCGTGGTCCTCTCGGACTGGACGTTCGAGAACCCGTACCGGATCCTGGCCAAGCTCAAGAAGCAGCCCGACTACTACAACTTCCAGAAGCGCACCGTCTTCGACTTCTTCCGCGACGTCGCCCGTGACGGGTTCGGGCCCACCATGAGCGACCGCTGGATGTGGGCCGAGATGCGGATGAACCCGACCGACATCTCGGACATCACCGGGGCGACCTACACCTACCTGATGAACGGCCTGGCGCCGGAGTCCAACTGGACGGGGCTCTTCCGCCCCGGCGAGCGCGTGCTCCTGCACTTCATCAACGCCTCGGCGGCCACCTACTTCGACGTGCGCGTCCCGGGGCTGCCGATGACGCTCGTCCAGGCGAGCGGCCAGTACGTGCAGCCGGTGGAGACGGACGAGTTCCGCCTCGAGATCGCCCAGACCCTCGACGTGATCGTCGAGCCGACGGAGGACCGCGCCTACACCGTGTTCGCCGAGGCCATGGACCGTAGCGGCTACGCCCGTGGCACCCTCGCCCCGCGCGAGGGGATGGAGGCCCCGGTGCCGGAGCGGCGGTCCCGCCCCGTGCTCAGCATGGCCGACATGGGCATGGATCACCCAGGGCACGGCGGCAGCTCGGGGGACGGCGGGCACGGCGCCATGCAGCACCAGCCGCCAGCTGCGGACAGTGCCGCACACGCCGGCGGCCACGCAGGTCAGCACGCGGGCCATGGCGCGGGTCACGACATGGCGGCGGTGGCCCAGCGCGACACGAGCCATGCGGGCCACGCGATGGCCGGCGCCACGGCGGCGGGCGCCGCGATGGTGGGCCACGCGGGGCACGACATGAGCGCCATGGCTGGCATGGAAACCGGCGCCCTCGCCGACGTCGCGGTGGCCGGCGCCATCCGCACGCACGGGCTCCGCCCGCCCGGCACGCTCCCGGGCATGGCGGCGCACGAGCCGGACACCCACGGCCACGGCAATGCCGACGTGCCCGACATGCTGCACAGCCGTCTCTCGGAGCCCGGCCTCGGCCTGGGCGAGGACGGCTGGCGCGTGCTCCGCTACACCGACCTCCGCGCCCTCGAGCGGCGGCCGGACTTCCGCGCGCCCGAGCGCGAGATCGAGATCCACCTGACGGGCAACATGGAGCGCTTCACCTGGTCCATCGACGGCGTGCCGTTCAAGGACGCCGAGCCGATCCGGTTCGAGTACGGCGAGCGGATCCGGCTCACCATGGTGAACGACACGATGATGAACCACCCGATGCACCTGCACGGGATGTGGATGGAGCTGGAGAACGGGCACGGGGAGCTGATCCCGCGCGTCCACACCGTGAACGTGAAGCCCGCCGAGCGGTTGTCGCTCCTCATCACCGCCGACGCGCCCGGGAAGTGGGCCTTCCACTGCCACGTGCTCTATCACATGGAAGTCGGGATGTTCCGCGTCGTCGAGGTCTCCGAGCCGGGCGCGCGCGGCACGGAGCCGCGTCCCATGGAGGGCCATCACGGCAAGGGTCACCATACCGAGGGACACCATACGAGCGGTCACCAGACGGAGGTCCGGCATGCTGAGCAGTGATCAACTCCGGAGCGAGCGGCACCGCCGGCGTGGCCGCCGGCCCACACTCCGTAGCGTCCGTCGTGCGTGCCACGGAGCCGCGGCAGCCGCGGCGCTCGTCATCGGCCTCGCCGTGCCGGGCCGCACCACAGCGGCGCAGGGGGTAAGCCCCGAGCACCTGCGTGAGATGATGGACTGGGGACGCGAGACGTTCCTGCTCGCCGAGGTGCTGGAGATCGCACCGGACGCAGGCGGTCGTCCCGTGGGCTACGACCTCCTCGGCTGGGCCGGCGGCGAGTCCCGCCGGCTCTGGGCGAAGGCGGAGGGCGAGCACGGCACCCGCCAGGGCAGCGGCCACACGGAGCTGCAACTGCTCTACGGGCAGCTCATCTCGCCGTGGTGGGACGCGCAGGTGGGCGCGAAGGTCGATGTCCACTACGGGGCGGGCAGCACGCGCACGCGCACCTCGCTGGCGCTCGGCGTGCAGGGTCTCGCGCCCGGCTGGTTCGAGGTCGAGCCCACCGTCTTCGTCAGCCAGGACGGCGACGTCTCGGCCAGCCTGACGGCGTCGTACGACCTGCTGTTCACCCAGCGCCTGGTGGTCCAGCCACGGCTGGAGACGAGCGTGGCGCTGCAGGAGGTGCCGGAGTTCGGCGTCGGGTCCGGCCTGAACGACGTGGAGCTCGGACTGCGGATGCGCTACGAGATCCGGCGCGAGTTCGCGCCGTACGTCGGCTTCTCGTGGTCGAACCGGTTCGGCGGGACGGCCGACCTGGCGCGCGCGGCGCGCGAGCCGGTACGCGATCTCCAGCTCGTGGCCGGCGTGCGGCTCTGGCGCTGACGGCGAGGTGCGTCCTTGCCGTGCGTCCCCGGGGATCGGGGACGCACGGCCCTCCGCCGCTCGCGCGGCGACACCCATGCTCGGAGCTGCGGCGCAGGTCCCATCTGCAAGTCGGACCGTTCAGCGTCGGGAGGTAGGTGCCGGCAGCGCATTAAGAGCGCCTCTCAAAACTGTTCCAGGTAGTTGAGGCAGATTAATGCAGATCCGACATTGAGGGAGGCTCGGTGCATCGCTACAAGCCTCTAGTAACGGATGGTGAGCCGCCGGAACCGGGCGAGCCAGGCAATCGTGCGCCCGACGACCCAGCGGTGCTTCCCGAGCCTCTCCCTCGACTCGATCCCCCGACGAGCGATCCGATGCTTGATGTGGTGACGCCTCTTACAGGCATCCCGACAGCGACGGAAGTCGTACGCCTTGTCGGCATGGAGCTTCTCCGGCCTCCGGCGGGGCCTGCCTCGGCGTCCGGTCCCGAGCGGCGGGATGGCATCGAGCATCGGCTCCAACATCCGGCTGTCGTGCAGGTTCGCCGCCGTCACCTCGACGGCGAGCGGGATCCCTCGGGCGTCGACCACAAGATGCTACTTCGAGCCCGGTTTGCCTCTATCCGTCGGATTCGGTCCGGTGGCGGCCCCCCCTTTCGCCGGCAGGCTGCGCGAGTCCACAACCGCCCGGCGGCCCCAGGGCCCCCCAGTCCGCCTGGTCCGCCTCCGCCAGCCGCTCGAGCATCGCCCGGTGAGCTTCCCGCGCCGCTGCCACGCCCTTAAGCCGCCTCCAGCAGGTGACCCCGGAGTCACAGCCCATCTCCCTGGGCAGCATCTCCCACGGAATCCCCCACCGCCGCGGACCATCTCATCCTGACCGGGCCACGCACCTTCGGCACCGCGCGGGCAAAGCTGATGTCGGCCGGCAGATGGTGGGCGCGATACTCCGCGCACGTCTCTGCCACCCGCTCTCCCGCACGATCACGTCCGGCGTGAGCAGAGGGCGAGCACGACCGCGCTGTCGCCAGCAGCGAGCGCCGCGTCGAAACGCCTGATCACGGCGACGACATCGGCGGAATCGGTCCGTGCACCAGTCGCCGCTGGCACCGTGGCATGGGCCGGCGCGGACCGGTCGGCATGGGCGCGGGCTGGCTGCGATCTGCCGGCCACCCTTTACACCAGCTAAAACTCAGCTGTAGATTCGGCCACCGCCCCGGATCGGCGAGCCACTCCGCTGCCATGGTCGCGCCGTCCATCATGGTCGCATCGTTGCGCCGTGATCGCCAGCCCACATCTCAAGGGAGAGCCCCGTGCCACGAATTGCCCTCGCGATCGCCCTGGTCGCCGTCGTGCTGGCCGGCGCCTTGGTCCTGCGGAGCGCGCCGACGACGGACCTCCCGGCGCGGGCTGCCGTCATCGACAGCATCGGCAGCCCGGCCGCCTCGGGCAGTGCGGAACCCAATCTCGCGGTCGCGCCCGACGGCCAGGTGTACATGAGCTGGCTCGAGCCCGCGGACTCCGGCCACGCGCTACGCTTCGCCGTCTTCGACGGCACGCGCTGGTCGGCACCGCAGACCATCCGCGAGGGCCGCGACTTCTTCGTGAACTGGGCCGACGTCCCGTCCATCGAAGTACTCGGCGACGGACGGCTCGCGGCACACTGGCTCCAGCGCAACGGGACCGGCACCTACGCCTACGGCGTCCGCATCTCGCAGTCGGGGGACGGCGGCCGGACGTGGAGCACACCGGTGATGCCGCACCGTGACAGCTCGCAAACCGAGCACGGATTCGTGGCGATGTGGCGGGAGAACGGACGAATCGGTGCAGCCTGGCTGGACGGGCGGAAGTTCGTCAAGGCGGGGCACGACCCGTCCAACGAGATGATGCTCGTCTCGACGACGATCGACCCGAGCGGCGGGCTGGGCGCAGAGGTGCGGCTCGATGAGCGCACGTGCGACTGCTGCCAGAACGCGGTAGCGGTGACGGCGGACGGGCCGATCCTCGCATACCGCAACCGTTCGCCCGACGAGATCCGGGACATCTACGTCACGCGGCGGGTGGCCGGGGAATGGACCGTCGGCACGGCGGTCCACGCGGACAACTGGAAGATCGCGGCGTGCCCTGTGAACGGTCCGGCGCTCGCGGCCGACGGCCGACGCGTCGCGCTCGCCTGGTTCACGGGCGCCAACGACAGCGCCCGTGTGCAGGTGGCGTTCTCCGACGACGCGGGTGCCCGGTTCGGCACCCCAATTCGTGTCGACGGCGGCAACCCGGCCGGCCGAGTGGACGTGGCGCTCCTCCAGGACGGAGGGGCGCTCGTGACCTGGATCGAGCGCATCGGGGGCGACACCGCGGCAGTGCGCGTGCGCCGGGTCGGGCGCGACGGACAGGCCGGGGCGCCGCTGACGATCGCCAGCTCCTCGGCCGCGCGGGCAAGCGGGTTTCCGCGCCTGGCGCTGGCGGGCCCCGACGTCGTCTTCGCCTGGACGGTCCCCGGACGCCCGTCCGCCATCCGCATCGCGCGCACCGCCGTCACCTCCCTCCGATGATGCCGCTGACACAGCTGATGCTTCGCACCGACCGGCGGGCGTCGCTCCTCCTCGTCTCCGTTCTCGCGCTCGTCGCGGCTGCGTGCGCGCCTCGCGACGCCTCGTCCGGCGGCGGTGACACGCCCGGGCGGGTCGAGATCGGGGCTCCGGCGCCATCGTATCGTACGACGTCGCTCGACGGCGATTCGGTGTCGCTTGACGCGCAGCGCGGCAAGGTCGTCCTCCTGAACGTCTGGGCGACGTGGTGTCATCCATGTCGCACCGAGATCCCCGAGCTTCAGGCCATCCATGATCGGTACCGAGCTCGGGGCCTCGAGCTGGTCGGCGTGAGCGTCGATGCGGACGGGTCGGATGACAACATCCGCGGCTTCATGCAGGAGTTCCGGATGACGTACCCCGTCTGGCGGGATCCGGGCGAGCGCGTGTCCGCGCAGTTCCTCGTCCTCGGCGTGCCTGCCACGTTCCTCATCGACCGGGAGGGCGTGCTGCGATGGCGGAGAACCGGGCCGATCCAGCCGAACGACTCGTCGCTCTCGTCGGCCATCGAACGCGCCCTGGGGTCCTGACCTATGCAGAGTCCCTCGTTGGGCATCGGCATCAGCTTCACGGCAGGGGTGCTGAGCTTCCTGTCTCCCTGTGTGCTCCCCCTGATCCCGAGCTACGTCAGCTTCATCACCGGCCTGAGCCTCGACGACGTACAGCGATCGCGGCGGGTGACGCTCGTTCACTCGCTCCTGTTCATCGCCGGCTTCACGATCGTCTTCCTGCTGCTCGGTGCGACGGCGACCGCGCTCGGACGCGTCTTCCTCCGCCACCGGGATTGGGTGGGGCGTATCGGGGGCGTGCTGGTGATCGTCCTCGGGCTCTATTTGCTCGGCGTGTTCAACATCGGCGCGTTCGCCCGGGAGCGGCGAGTTCACATCACGAACAAGCCGCTCGGCTACCTCGGAACGCTCCTCGTAGGGATGGCGTTTGCCGCGGGGTGGACGCCGTGCATCGGCCCCATCCTCGGCGGCGTCCTCACCTACACGGCCAGCGCCGCGGATTTCAATCGGGGGCTGGTGCTGCTCCTCGCGTACTCCCTCGGACTCGCGGTCCCGTTCCTCCTGGCCGCGCTCATGATCGACCGCTTCATGGAGCTCTTCCAGCGGTACCGAGGCGCGCTGATCTGGATGTCCCGCGTGTCTGGGGCGCTCCTCATCGCCGTCGGGCTCCTCATGCTCACCGGGAGCATGACGGTGCTGTCGGCGTGGTTGCAGCGCTTCACGCCCGATGCATTGCAAAGCCGGCTGTGATGGACCGAGAGGGCGACTCCGGCTGAGGCGGTCATCGGCACGACGGCCGTCGTTCGACATCCGTCTCGCCGAGACTCGCCGACGACGTCACCGCCGAATGGCGCCGAATGGCGCCGAATGGCGCCGCATGCCGCCGCATGGCGGTGCATCCTGAGTGCCGCCCCGTCACCGAGCGACGGGCACCACGGGGACCATCGGCATCACCGCCGAGCCCCCATCGCTCGCCGCGGTGGCGCCCTCCATGGCCATGTCCATCGGGGTCGGCGTGGCGACGAGGGCTGCGGTCACGACGAGCACGAGCACGCCGACGGCCAGCTCGAGCGTTGCTGAGCGGCGGATGCGGATGGCGCCCTCCACACCCCCCAGCGCCGGTTTCACGCGGAGCCAGTTGTAGGCGCCGGTCCCCGCGACGACAGAGAGGATGGCGAGCTTGAGCAGCAACGTCTGCCCGTAGCCCGACCGCCACAGGGCGCTCACCGCATCCATGTGGAGCCATGCTGAGAAGACGCCCGTCAGGGCTACGATCCCGGCGAACCCGAGCGCGGTCGGTGAGAAGGCGTTGATGAGCTCCGCCGCGCCCCACCCGCGCTCCCCCTCGGGGAGCCGGTGGGCGGCGGGCAGGCCCACGGCGACCACGAGCAGCAGGCTGCCGAGCCAGCCACCGGCCCCGATCACGTGCACCCCGTCGGCGAGCACGGCGAGCCAGGTGAGCTGTGGCACGGCGGCCGCATGGCCAGAGAGAGCGGGCGAGAACGCCAGCGCGGCGACGCCCAGCGCGGCAATGCCCCACCCGGCACGCCCTCCCCCACGCCCTCCCCGGCGCGCGAGCAGGAAGCCGAGACCGGCGAGGGCGACGCCCACGACCTGCAGCAGCCAGCCCCACCCCCACACGGTCCGGCCAAGGATCGCGGCGAGCATGCCGGGATCGAGTGCGCCTTCCCTTCCCTGGAGCGCGTACGACTGGGCGTAGAGGCGAAGGAGCGCGACCACGCCGAGCGCGACCGCCCCCCATAACCCGATCCCAGCCGCCCGGACGCTCGCCGGTGCCAGCATGGGCGATCCTGGCGCCTGTGTTCGCCGGAGTAGGCGGAGGACGAAGCCGTGGAAGGCAACGGCCCCGATCGCGATAAGGATCGCGCTGAAGGTCGCCCATCGGATCGCCACGTAGAGCGGTGACTCGGCGTCGAAGCCCGGGTTATCCGGCAGGCTCGTCGGGTCGTGATGCGTCGCTGCGGGCGGGGTCTGCCCCGAGGGCGCGACACCGCGAGCTCCCCCGCCGGCGGGAGGCAGCGCCGAAGCAGCAGCTTCCACCCCCTCGCCCGGGGGGCCCGCCATCGGATCGGCGAGCCCGGTCGCGCCCGGCATGAGCATGAAGGTGAAACGCCCCCGGACTGGGTGACCGTCGGCGCCCGCTATCTGCCAGGCGACCGTGTACGTCCCCGCCACCAATGGCTCACGGATCGCGCTACCGACCACGCGGCGGGCACCGTCGTCACCGTAGTGCCCAAGCGGGCCGAGGGCGACCGCCTGACTATCGGGCCCGAGGAGCTCGAGACGCGTGAAGGTCAGCTCCACCGCTTCCGTGAACGTGAGCCGGAGCTCCGTTGGCGCGACCGACAGGTGCGCGCCGCTCGCGGGCACCGAACTCTTGAGAGCCCCGTGCGCGAGCGCGGTGGCAGGTGCGCCCAGCATGAGGATGAGCAGGACGAGGAACGACCGGAGGCAAGTGCGCATCTGTATCGTTAGGATGGCAACCCGAGGATGAGTGCCGCGCCACGCGGGCGACGACCACACGCTTTATGATCTATAAAATGTAGAACTGTGCCGCGTCCGGCGCCAGCCTCTGAGGCCCAGCACCGGGTCGGCGCTCATGGCGCAGCACTCGGGGACGCGGGCACCATGCCGGTGGCGGATGGGCGATGCCCCGTAGCCCCCCTGGCGCACCCATCGCCATGCTAGGCCATGCTGCCGCGGCACTTCCTCGGCGCTACCGCGACAGGCCCTCCGCACGGCCCGGGTGCCGAGCGCGCTCGTCCGCGGAACGCTCGGGCTTCTCCGTAGCAAGGGCACGCACGTGAGCTTCGCGTGCCCCGGTGCCCGCCGCATCCCACGAAAGCGGCCGCGTCACCTCGCATCGCGAGCTGTGGCCCAACCTTGCCTCCCCGCATACGGCCGGCTAAGCTCTGGAGCATGTTTTATGCTGCCTACAACTGCGATGCATGGGCGGCCGGCGGATCGCGAGATCCATCGGACAGCAAGCAGCAGCGTGGCGTCGGATCGGTCGGCGCGACGATCGCGCGTGATGCGGCAACGAGAACGTGATGCCGCAGGCGCGGACATTATCACACGGATGAGACCATGAAGGACGACCTGAGCGAACGATTGGCGGCGGCCGCGGCCGCCACGTTGTCGCGGCGCCGGTTCATGCAGGCGACCGGCGCACTCGGGCTGCTGGCGGGTGCCGAGGCGCTGCTGCCCAGCTACGCGCTGGCGCATCCCGGGGCGCGCTCGGCACAGCCGCTCCGGCCGCGCCGGATCGGCGACGCAGCCGTGTACGATCTGACGATCGCCGAAACGCCATTCGAGGTCGCCGGCCGGCGCGCGACGGCGACGACTATCAACGGCACCGTCCCCGGCCCGCTTCTCCAGCTCCGCGAGGGGGAAGAGGCCATTCTGCGTGTGACGAACCGGTTGCAGGAGGACACCTCCATCCACTGGCACGGCATTCTCCTGCCGCCGGAGATGGATGGCGTACCCGGCGTGAGCTTCCCGGGGATCCGGGCGGGTGAGACGTTCGAATATCGATTCCCGCTCAAGCAGTACGGCACCTACTGGTATCACTCGCACTCGGGCCTCCAGGAGCAGCTCGGCCATTACGCGCCACTGGTCATCCAGCCCGCGGACGGGTATCCCTACCATTTTGACCGTGAGTACGTCGTGATGCTCGCGGACTGGACGTTCGAGGATCCCTACCACATCCTGGCCAAGCTCAAGAAGCAGCCGGACTACTACAACTTCCAGAAGCGCACCGTCTTCGACTTCTTCCGGGACGCCGGCAAGCATGGCTTCGCGTCCACCGTCCGCGACCGCCTCATGTGGGCGGAGATGCGGATGAATCCGACGGACATCAATGACATCACCGGTGCGACCTACACCTACCTGATGAACGGCATGGGGCCCGACTCCAACTGGACGGGGCTCTTCCGGCCGGGCGAGCGCGTACTTCTGCATTTCATCAACGCGGCATCTGCCACCTACTTCGACGTGCGCATCCCGGGGCTGCCGATGACGCTCGTGCAGGCGAGCGGCCAGTCCGTGCAGCCGGTAGAGACGGACGAGTTCCGCATCGAGATCGCCCAGACCTTCGACGTGATCGTCGAGCCAACGGAAGATCGCGCCTACACCGTGTTCGCCGAGTCCATGGACCGTAGCGGCTACGCGCGGGGGACGCTCGCGCCGCGCGAAGGGATGAGCGCCTCCGTGCCGCCTCGCCGCAAGCGACCGGTGCTGACGATGGCCGACATGGGAATGGACCACGGCGACATGGGCGACATGGGCGACATGGGCGACATGGCCGGGATGGACCACAGCCGGATGCCAGGCATGACACCGCCAGCCGCCGCTACCGCGGACACGGCACGTACCGGCGCCGGCCATGCGGGCCACGACATGAGCGCGGTGGTGCCACCGCGCGACACGAGTGTGACGGCCCATGCCGGTCACGACATGGCCGCGATGGCGGGGATCGGCAGCGGCGACGAGGCAAGGTACGCGGTGGCCGGAGCCATCCGAACCAGCGGGCTGCGGCCCCCCGGCACGTTGCCCGGCATGCTCGATCACGAGCGCGACACGCACGGCCCGGGCAACGCTGCCGTCCCGATGATGGTAACGAGCCGCCTCTCGGAGCCCGGTCTCGGGCTCGGTGACGACGGCTGGCGCGTGCTCCGCTACACCGACCTCCGCGCCCTCAAGCCCAGAGCGGACTTCAAGGCGCCAGAGAGGGAGATCGAGCTGCACCTCACCGGCAACATGGAACGCTTCATGTGGTCGATCGACGGGGTGGCGTTCAAGGACAGCGAGCCGATCCACTTCAACCACGGCGAACGCCTGCGCCTGACGATGGTGAACGACACCATGATGAACCACCCGATGCACCTGCACGGGATGTGGATGGAGCTGGAGAACGGGCACGGGGAGCTGATCCCGCGCGTCCACACCGTGAACGTGAAGCCCGCCGAGCGGTTGTCGCTCCTCATCACCGCCGACGCGCCCGGGAAGTGGGCCTTCCACTGCCACGTGCTCTATCACATGGAGGTGGGGATGTTCCGCGTGGTCGAAGTCTCTGAGCCCGGAAAGCGCGGCGTGATCAAGGGACACAGCCATGAGGACTGACGCGCTGCGCCAGCTTCTCCGGCGCGCCCGCCACGCCGGCGTGGCGTTCGGCGCCATCGCGCTTCTGCTGGTACTCCCCCGGCCTGCGGACGCACAGGGAATCGGCCCCGAGCAGCTGAGGCACATGATGGATTGGGGGCGTGACTCATACCTGCTCGCCGAGGTCCTGGAGTACGCGCCTGACGGCATCGACCGACCGGTGCGCTACGATCTCCTGGGCTGGACCGGGGGAGCCTCCAGGCGCATCTGGGTCAAGGCGGACGGTGAGCACGGCACGCGGGCCAGCGGTGGCGAGACGGAGCTGCAACTGCTCTACGGGCAGCTCATCTCGCCGTGGTGGGACGCGCAGGTGGGCGCGAAGGTCGATGTCCACTACGGGGCGGGCAGCACGCGCACGCGCACCTCGCTGGCGCTCGGCGTGCAGGGTCTCGCGCCCGGCTGGTTCGAGGTCGAGCCCACCGTCTTCGTCAGCCAGGACGGCGACGTCTCGGCCAGCCTGACGGCGTCGTACGACCTGCTGTTCACCCAGCGCCTGGTGGTCCAGCCACGGCTGGAGACGGGCGTGGCCGTGCAATCCGTGCCGGAGTTCGGTGTCGGGTCCGGCCTGAACGACGTGGAGCTCGGACTGCGGATGCGCTACGAGTTCCGGCGCGAGTTCGCGCCGTACGTCGGCTTCTCGTGGGCACGCCGGCTCGGCGGCACGGCCGACCTCGCCCACGCGTTGGGCGAGCCGGTGCGCGAGTTCTCCTTCGTGGCCGGCCTGCGCATCTGGCGGTGAGCGGGGCGGCATCTTCGGGGCTCGCTTGCGGCCGCGGCCATCGGATCGCCCTCCGATGGCCGGCCGTGCTGTTACGTCCCGATCGGTGGATCGCTCAGCCGTCGCGCACGGCTCCAGCTGCGTGGCCTTGCTACGCGTGCAGCGCCGCGTGCACGATGAGCAGCGATACGGCGATGATGCTGCGGAATACGCAGCGCTGGCCTCCGAACGACGATGCGAGCGTGCGGTGATTCATCACGATGGCATCCCCCGACGAGGATTCACGACAGAGGTGCGCGACGGCGACGTTCGACCGGCCATTGTCGGTGGAGTCGATGGACGATGTGAACGAGCCTGCCGCTCGTGTTCTGCCGCGTGAGGCCGCTGAAGACCGTGCCGCGCGGTGGCAGCCCTTCCCCTCCCTATCGTCTGGCCCGGATCGCACCTGATTCGTCGCGGCCTGATGCGTCGCGGCCGCTCCGCCCGGGCGTCGCCTCGCGCCTCACGAGGCGCGTCGCACTCCTGACCCTGCCGATCGGCTGTATGCTCGCTGCGTGCGGGAACGGGAAGTCGGACGCCCTCCCGCCACTCGACCCGACGATCCTGCGTACGGGCGCCGCGGTCTACCGGGCACGTTGCGCCGCCTGCCACGGCGCGCGCGGCGAGGGAGCCGCCGACTGGACTCGACCGGGCCCCGGTGGCGTCTATCCACCGCCGCCGCACGATTCGACCGGCCACAGCTGGCACCATGCCGACGGACTGCTCTACCGCATCGTCGCCCGCGGCACAGCCACGGCGATCGGCGACACGATCCACGCTTCCCGCTACGGCATGCCCGCCTTCGACTCCGTGCTGTCGCCGCAGGAGATCCACGACGTCATCATCTACCTGAAGGCGGGATGGACGTCGGCGCAGCGCCGAAGCCAGGCGGAGGCGAGTCGCGCCGAGCCATTCCCGGACTCGGTCCAGTCTCGCTGAGGGTACCGGCGCCAGCGCCAGATGGCCGCCGCTCAGCCAGTGGCGACTGACTGCCGGGCTCGCGGTGCCGAGGCCTCGGGCCGGTTCGCCCGAGGAAGTGGCGTGGCTCGACAGACCCGGGCCACACCCTCGCGAGATCAGGTTCTGGCTCAGGCGCTCTGGCTCAGGCGCTCTGGCTCAGGCGCTCTGGCTCAGGCG
>CALKHM010000317.1 GCA_937988695.1 uncultured Microbacterium sp.
GCACGCACGGACGCCGGCACGGCGGGGTCGTTCGCGAGGAACCAGAGGAAGTCCTCCGCGTGATGCAAGTGGTGCAGGCGCAGCTCCTCGCGACGGGCCGCAGATGCCGTCGGGTACTCCCACGCGCTCCCGTCGAGCACGCTCAGCGAGAACGGCCCGAGCGAGTTGCCGTCTGCCTTGTCCCCGGGCAGATTCGGCTCCAGCCCGACGTAGTGCCCGGCCGGTCCCACATCACCGCGCTTGCCGGCGGCATGGAACAACCGCCGGCCGAGCTCCCAGTACGCGTCGTCGAAGTCCGCGCGACGTCGGAACGGCACTCGGTCGGGCGCGGTGGACAGGCACACGCGATAGCCGTACGACATCACGCCGCCGTCGCCGGCACCCACCTCGGCGAGAGGGGCGTCTCGGATCTGCGGAAGGAGCGCGCCCTGCCGGATGCCGCTGGCATCGTGCAGGAAGGGGGAGATCCAGGGCGGCGTCGCGTGCCGGCCGGGCACGAGCTCCTGACGCCCCGCGAACAGCTCGCCGTAGCGGGAGCGGCCTTCGCGCCCCACGACGGTGGGCACGCCGGCCGCGGCGATCAGATCGCCCTCGTAGCCGGCATCGACGTAGACCCCGGCGCGGATCGTGCGGCCGTCCTGAAGGCGGACGCTGCCGATCCGGCCCGCGCCCTCCACGCTCGTCACCGGCGCCGCGAAGACCACCTCGACCCCGGCCTCTTCCAGCCAGCGTGTGAAGATCGCCTCCGCCACATGCGGCTCGGGGCCGGCGTAGTGGCCCACCGGCACGCCGTAGTGCTCGGCCACGGCCTGACGGAACTCGGCCGCCATCCCGCCGATGGCACGCAGATCGCCGACATCCGTGTATCCCAGTCCGCCGCTGGTCATCCCTCCGATGTGACGGCCGGGCTCGACCAGTGTCACCTGCGCGCCCGAGCGCGCGGCCGACACCGCCGCGCACACGCCGGCCGCCGTGGCGGCATACACCATGATCTCGGTGTCCACGCGGCATCCCCTCTCCGCTTCGGGGTCATCGTCGTGGCAGCCGGCGGACGCACCTGTTGCCAACACGGCGATCTCCACCTATAGTTCAACCCATGTGGTAACGATGCCACACTACATCGACAACGCCGGAGGTACCACTCATGGGCACAACCCCAACCGTGAGGATCCGACCGTGAGCGTCGGGGCGAACGTCACCACCGAAGCGCTGACGACGGCCCGTGAGCCGGGCCGGCACCGCCGCAAGCGGGTGAAGGACCACTACAGCAAGCGTGAGGCCATCGCCGGCTACCTCTTCATCTCGCCGTGGATCATCGGGTTCCTGATCTTCACCGCGTTCTCGATGCTGTACAGCCTCTATATCTCGTTCAGCGACTACAACCTCGCCACGAACACCGCCCGCCCCGCAGGCTTCGACAACTACGCGCAGCTGATCGAGGATCCGAAGGTGATGCTCTCGCTGGGCAACACCCTGTACTTCGCGGTGATCGCCGTCCCCGCCGAGATCATCGTGGCGCTGCTGCTGGCGCTGCTCCTGGACAAGATGACACGCGCGAGCGGCTTCTTCCGCACGGTCTACTATCTGCCCAAGATGACGCCGGCCGTGGCCACCGCCTCGGTGTTCTTCCTCCTGCTGAACGGGAACAGCGGCGCGATCAACAAGTTCCTGGGGTTGTTCGGCATCCAGGGACCGCAGTGGCTGGTGGATCCGGCGTGGGTCAAGCCCAGCATCGTGCTCATGACGCTGTGGGCGGTCGGCGGGACGATGGTGATCTTCCTGGCCGCGCTGAAGAACGTGCCCACCGAGCTGTACGAGGTGGCCTCGATCGACGGAGCGGGCGCCTTCCGCAAGTTCTGGACCATCACGCTCCCGATGATCTCGGGTGCCCTGTTCTTCAATGTCATCGTGCTCTCGATCGCCGCGTTCCAGGTGTTCGATCAGGCGTACGTCCTGTTCTGGAACAACCAGAGCACGAGCTCGCCGGATGCCGCGCTGTTCTACGGCATCTATCTGTTCCAACAGGCGTTCCAGCAGTTCAACTTCGGATTCGCCGCAGCGATGGCGTGGCTGATGTTCGTGATCATCCTCATCGTCACCGCCATCCAGGTGAAGTTCAGCAGCAAGTTCGTCTACTACGAAGGAGAGCGCTGATGTCATTGCAGCAGGAGACACCAGGGCTCGTGCAGGCCGTGCCCGAGCAGGCGATTGCGCTGCAGCCGCCGACGCGGCGGCGGCGACCCGCCTGGCTGCGCGCACCGCAGACCTTCCTCGGCAAGCTCATCCTCGTCCTGGTCGCGATCGGGATCGTGCTGCTGTTCCTCTACCCGTTCGTGTGGCTGTTGGCGGCCAGCTTCAAGCCGCGCGGTGAGGTGTTCGACAACCGGCTGATCCCCAAGACGTTCTCGCCGGGGAACTATGTCGAGGTGTGGGACCAGCTGCCGCTGCTGAGCTGGATCGGCAACAGCGTCGGGATCGCGATCCTCGCCGCGGTGGCCGTCGCGGTGTCCAGCTCGATCGTCGCGTTCGGATTCGCGTATTTCCGGTTCCCCGGTCGCAACATGCTGTTCGGCCTGGTGCTTGCCACGATGATGCTGCCCGGCGCCGTCACGATGATCCCCGTCTACCTCATCTGGAAGGACATCGGGCTGCTGGGCACCTGGGCGCCGCTGTGGGCGGCCAACCTGTTCGGGTCGGCCTTCTACATCTTCTTGCAACGGCAGTTCTTCCTCGGACTGCCCAAGGAGCTGTTCGAGGCCGCGCGACTGGACGGGGCGAGCTACTGGGGGATGTTCTGGCGGATCGCGATGCCGCTGTCCGTCCCGTCGTTCATCATCGTGCTGCTGTTCGAGTTCCAGGCCAGCTGGAACAACTTCCAGGGCGCCCTGATCTATCTGAACGCCGGCTCGCCGGACGGCTTCACGGCGCCTTTGGGCATCTCGTATGCGATGGCGCTGTTCAACCCCTCGTCGGGCGGCCACGGCGACTATCAATACGTCATGGTGGCCGCGCTGATCGTCACCCTGCCGATGCTCATCCTGTTCGCCTTCGGGCAGAGGTACTTCGTCGAGGGGATCGCGACGACGGGCCGGAAGGGGTGAAGCGGAACTGGCATCGTTGTCAGGTCTCGCAGTATCACAATCGCATAAAGTCGCGGAAATGCCTTGTTCCCGACGACAGCTCACCGCTACGGTGATGTGGGAAGGTTCCCACATTTGGTCACAGTGGAGTGGAAATGGCCGGGGTTCCGGCCCAGGAAAGGAAAGAAATGCGCAAGCAACTGATCGGGCTGCTGGCTCTGGGGGCAGTCACAGCGATGACGCTGACCGCCTGCTCCTCTGGCGGCGGCGGCACGGGCAAGACCGGCGGCTCTGACATCGACTACAGCGCGAAGCCGAGCGGCACCCTGAACGCCTGGGCGTTCAACAACGCCGACGATGTGGGCAAGGCGCGCCTGGGCTATGCGGCCGCGCAGCTGAAGGGCGTCGACGTGAAGATCGACGGCTCCGGCTTCGATCCGCAGAAGTTCACCACGCGACTGGCCAGCGGAAACGTGCCCGACATCGTGCAGTTGGATCGCCCGACCGTCACGCAGTACGCCGCCCAGGGACTTCTGATGCCGCTGGACGCCTGCTTCAAGGCGCGTGGCGTCGACCCGCAGAAGCGGTGGTACCCGTATGTCGTGGATGACGTCACCTACAAGGGCAAGGTGTGGGCGACGCCGCAGTTCTATCAGCCTCCGGCAATCCTTCTGAACATGGATGTCCTCAAGGCCGCCGGGGTGACTCCGGACCAGATCGACACCTCGAAGCCGGATGTCCTGCTGCCGGCCATCGCGAAGATGTACAAGGCCTCCGGTGGCGTTCCCACGACGCTGGGCCTGGATCCCGACGTCCCCAACAACGACGGGCTCTGGGTGCTGGGCATGGGCGGGCAGATCACCGACGCCGATGGCAAGCCGACGCTCGACGACCCGAAGAACGCCGCCGGCATCGATCTTCTGAAGAAGATCATGGACGCCCAGGGAGGCTATGCGAAGGTCAAGAGCCTCAAGGACTCGTTCGACGCCTTCGGCGACAACAACCAGTTCGTGGCCAAGCAGGTCGGGGCCGAGGTCTACGCCCAGTGGTACCCGAACGTGCTCTCGCCGTACCTCGACAAGATCGACCTGCAGGCCGTGCCGTTCAAGGGCGCGCAGGGTCAGCCCTTCTCCGTCGCGGGCGGCACGTCGTTCGCGATCCCGGTGGGGGCGAAGAACCCCGTGGCTGCGTGCGCATGGATGGACGAGATCACCAATCTCGACTCCTGGATCGCCGCCGAAGAAGCTCGCGTGGCCACGCTGAAGAAGAACGGCGGGATCAACACCGGTCTGTTCACCGGCTCGCCGGAGGCGGACCAGAAGATCCGTGACGGCTATGTCAAGCCGTCCGGAAACGCCGACTTCGACCAGGTCATCCAGACGTACTACGGGGTGCTCGACTACGGCAAGACCTTCGGGTCGTCGCCTGCGGGTCAGACCATCACGCAGGAGCTGGCCAACGCCGTCACCTCCGTCCTCCTCGGAGAGAAGTCGACGGATCAGGCGCTGAAGGACGCGCAGGCCGCGTCCTTGCGCGCATACGACAACGCCACCAAGGGCTGATCGCGCAGCACAGGGGCGGGCGGCCGGTGCCGCCCGCCCCTGTGCACGGCCCCGACCGGCCCTGCTCGGCAACGTCGAATCGAGAGATCGTCCATGTCCATTCGCCAGATCCTCCTGGTTGCGCACACCCATCACGACGTCGGCTACACCAACAGCCCGCGCATCATCGACGAGATGCACGCACGGATCGTCGACCGCGTCCTCGACCTGGCCGGTGGCTCGGCGGCCGGGTCCGATGACTTCCGCTGGACGTTCGAGGTCGCTCGTCCGGTCATCGCGTTCCTGCGCGATGCCTCACCGGAGCGGCGCAGGCTCCTGGCCACGCTGGTGCACGGCGGCAGGATCAGCGTGACCGGCGGATACCTGAACATGACGCAGTTGCCCAGCGCGTTCGAGTACGCGGCCGGTTACGACGCGCTGGACGAGCTGCGCGCGGCCGGGCTGACGATCCGGACGCAGCAGCACGGCGACGTCAACGGGCTGTCCTGGGGCGTCGTCGACCAGATGCTCGATGCCGGCATCACCCGGCTGGTCATGGCGTTGAATCCCGATCACGGGCGGCCGCCCTTCACGCAGCCCTCCGGCTTCCGTTGGATCGCTCCGACCGGTCGCAGCGTCTTCGTCTGGCTGTCCACCCACTACGGATTCGGCGAGGAGTGGGGCATCATCGACGGCGACGTGCCGCTTGCCATGCGCAGCATCGAGGAGTTCCTGCAGCGGCTGGACGCGCGGGCGGACTACCCGTGGACGACGGCCCTGGTGCACGCGGCCAACGACAACCGCTGGCCGACCGCCCGCTTCCTCGACGTCGTGCGGGCCTGGAACGCACGGCATCCCGGCATCCCGATGCGCACGGCGACGATGGATGACGCGCTCGACGAGCTGGAGAGGGAGTCGACCGGCATCCCGCTGCCGAGCGTGCGCGGTGAGTGGGCCGACTGGTGGTCGCACGGGCATGGCTCGACGGCGCGCGAGGTCGCCGTCTACCGCGAGGCGCGGACGTTCGCGCGCCTGGCCCGCGGCACGCTGTCGCTTGCGCGGCTGCAAGGCGAGCACGACGTCCCGCTGGCCGAGGTGCTCGGCTATCGGCGGGGTCCGGTACGGCTGCGCACGGCCGACGAGGTGCAGCGCGCGCTCGCGCACGTGGACGAGCAGCTGCTGCTGGGAGACGTACTCCAAGCCGCACTCCACGTTCAGCCATTCGAGCCACAATGCGAAATCCGCGTTCGCGTACGATGCGTTCGACCATGCCCGGGACCTCGCCATCGAGGGGTGGTACCGTGCCGTCCATTCCGGCGCGGGCGCCGCACAGGCCGAGCGGATCGTCGTCGTCAACACGACGGAGACCGATCGTGCCGAGCTCGTCGACGTGGAAGTCGACGGCGACCGTCGCGCGTGCATCGCCGCGGCGGTGCCGGCGTTCTCCACCGCCTCGTTCGCCGTGCCGCCGCCCGTGGAGCCGCGGGATGCGACGGGTCCCGTGCGCGCCGGCGGCTACACGGTGCTGGTCGACCCGCGCCGCGGCGGCGTGGTCTCGCTCCGAGAAGAGGCCACCGGCCGCGAGCTCATCGACCCGGGTGCCCTGGGGGGCCTCGGCTCGGTCGTCGTGGGCGTCGTCGCCGCCGGCTCGTCCCATCCCATGATCACGACCTCGCCCAAGATGTTCCACCCGGACCACCCGGGGCCCGCGTTCGAGCGGCGGCTGGCGGTCGGGACCGGTCCCGTCCGCATCGAGCGGGGCGAGGCGATCACGCGCCTGCGGTGGCGCACCGAGATCCCGGGCATCCTCCGCGCTCGGGCCGCCCTGACGATCGCCGATGATCTTTCCGACATCGACGTCGACGTGCACGTGGACAAGTCGGAACGATTCGTGCCGGAGAGCGTCTTCGTGGTGTTCCCGTTCGCGGTGACCGACCCGCAGTTCCTGCTCGAGACGGCGGGTGCCGTCTTCACGGCCGAGAGCGAGCAGCTTCCCGACACGAGCAAGGACTGGTACAGCATCCAGCACGCCATCGGCGTCTGCGGCGACGGCGGCGGTGTTCTGTGGGGCACACGGGATGCGCCGCTCGTGCAGGTGGGCGGAATCCACACCGGAGAGTGGGCGCGGATGCTGCACGCGCCGCACGGTCACATCTACAGCTGGCTGATGAACAACCTGCATTTCACCAACTTCCAGGCACGGCAGGAGGTCAATCGCACGTTCCGCTACCGGTTCCGGCCGGCCGTTCCCGCCGCGCACGACGTTCTCCGGTACGGCCGCGACCTGCTCGAGCCGCTGCAGGGCCGCCACCACCGCGCCGCGGTCCCGGAGCCGTCTGCGGCCCCGCTGCGCGTGGAGCCGGTCGGGCGCCTGCTGGCCGAGCTGACGCCGTCGGGCGACGCCGGAGTGCGTGTGCGCCTGCACAACCCGGAAGAGGACGCGATCCGTGCGGCGGTGATCCCGATGGTGGCGGGCTGGACCGGAACGGATGTCGAGGTGCCGCCGCACGGCACGCGCGACGTCGTGGTCACCCGCGTCGCACCATGACCGCGCCGCCGGTCGGCTCCTCGTCCCTGCGTCTGTTGCTGTGGCAGGCAGGGCGTCAGCCCTGGACGCTGCTGGGCGGTGTCGCGTTCGGCATCCTGTGGATGCTGTGTCAGGTGGTCTGGCCGTTTCTGCTCGGTCGCGCGATCGACGCCGCCACGGCGACGGGGCTGGCCGGTGTGCTGCCGTGGTGCGCGGGACTTGCCGCGGTCGCCGTCGCGCAGGCCGGCTTTGCCGTGCTGCGGCACCGGAGGGCCGTGTCCAACTGGCTGCGGTCGTCGCTGTCGGTGTCTCGCATCGTCGGGCATCACAGCGCGGAGACCGGGATCGCGATGAGCACCGGCACCTCGGCCGGTGAGGTGGCCTCGACCATCGCCAACGATGCGCTGCGGGTGGGCGAGATGTTCGACGTCACCGCTCGGTTCTCCGGTGGAGTGGTCGCCTACGTGGCCGTCGGCGTCGTGTCGCTGTTCACCTCGGTGTCCCTGGGGCTGTTCGTCCTGATCGGGATGCCGGTGCTGCTGGCGGTCCTCTCGTTGTTCCTGCGGCCGCTGCAGCGACGCCAGCTGGCCTGGCGGCGGGAGCAGGGCGCGCTCGCGGAGCTTGCCACCGACACCGTGGTCGGACTGCGGGTCCTGCGCGGGATCGGAGGCGAGGAGGAGTTCCTCGCCCGATATGTGACGCGCTCCGAGCAGCTGCGCCGCCGGGGCGTGGTGGTCGCCCGCCTGTCGTCGTGGCTGGACGCGCTCCAGGTTCTGCTGCCCGGGCTGTTCATCGCGACGGTGGTGTGGCTCGGCGCGCGACTCGTGCTGGCCGGTCAGATCAGTGCGGGTGAGCTGGTCACCTTCTACGGGTACTCCGTGTTCCTGCTCATCCCGCTTCGCACCTCCGTCGAGGCGGCGATGGCCTTCTCCCGCGGGTTCGTGGCGGTGGGGCGCGTGCGGGAGGTGCTGGGCGTGCAGCGTGCCGTCACCGACCCCGTCGACCCGGTTCCCGCCCCCGCGCCCGGTGTCGAGATCAGGGACGTCGCCTCCGGGGTGGCGATCGCCGGGGGCCTTTTCACGGCGCTGGTCGCCGAGGATCCGAGTGCCGCCGCCCGGGTGGCCGTGCGCCTGGGCCGGTTCGACGACAGCGTGCACCGCGACGCCCCCGTGCTGTGGGGCGGCATCGACCACACTCGGCTGCGCGTGCACGACATCCGCGAGCGCATCGTGGTCAGCAGCGCGACGCCGCATCTGTTCGCCGGCACGCTGCGCGACGGCCTGGACGTGCGCGGCATGAGCCGTCGGCATACGCCGGAGTCGGGAGACGGTCCGCTGGATCGCGCGTTGGAGACGGCGGCCGCCCGCGACGCGATCGACGCCCTTCCCGCCGGCCTCGACGAGCACGTCCCCGAGCGCGGGAGCGTGTTCTCCGGAGGCCAGCGGCAGCGACTGAGCCTTGCCCGGGCGCTCGCGCTGGACCCCGAGGTGCTGGTGCTGATCGAGCCGACCAGCGCGTTGGACGCCAACACCGAGGCCGTGATCGCCCGCCGGCTGCGGCGAGCCCGGGACGGCAGGACCACGGTGATCGTCACCGAGAGCCCGCTGGTGCTCGGCCAGATGGACGTGATCCATGTCATGAGCCGCGGCGTGGTGATCGGCACCGGCACCCACGACGAGCTGCTGCACCGCGCAGACCACGCCGCCGAGGTGTACCGCTCGATCGTGGCCCGCACCGTGAACGAGGCCGAACCTCCCGCGCAGCCGCGCCGGGAACCGGCGTGGACGGGCGCCATCGACCTCGCGTGGAAGCAGGCAGAGGCGACCGGGGCGATCCCGACGCAGGACACACCCAGGAAGAAGAGCTGATGCTGCTGCCCATCGCCGATGGCCGGGCCCTGCGCACCACGATCGGCCACCTGATCGCCCGCCATCGGCTGGAGCTTGCCGCCGTCGTGGTGCTGCAGGTCCTCGCCGCGCTCGCCGGGCTGGCAGGACCTCTCATCATCGGCCGCCTCATCGACGCGATGACGCGGGGCGCCGCGGACGCTGCCACCGTCGACCTCGCTCTGGTGATCCTGGTGACCACCGTGGTCGTCCAGGCGATCCTGACGCGCTTCGCACAGCTGACATCCCTGCGTCTGGGCGAGACCGTCTTCGCTCGGCTTCGCGAGCGCTTCCTCGAGTCCGTTCTGGCGCTGCCGTTGTCGACCGTCGAGATCGCGGGCACGGGCGACCTGCTCTCCCGCACCACGAGCGACATCGACTCGGTCGCGCAGATCGTCCGTTTCGGCGTGCCTCGTCTGCTCATCACCGGGGTCACGGCGATCCTGACCGCCCTGGCCGCCGCGTTGGTCAATCCGCTGCTGGCGTTGGTGCTGCTTGCCGGATCACCCCTATTGTGGGCGGGCACCCGCTGGTACATGAAGCGGTCCAAGGCCGGGTACCGGCGGCAGCTCGCGTCGTACGGGCGGCTGGTCGGCGTGGTCGGTGAGACGGTCGAGGGCGCGTCGACGATCGATGCGCTCGACCTCGCCGCGGCGCAACGGCGCAAGATCGACGAGGCGCTGCGGGAGCGGCGCAACGCCGAGTGGTACACGCTGGGGCTGCGGTCGGTCTGGTATCCGGTGACGACGCTGGGCCTGCTGCTTCCGGTGGTGCTCGTGCTACTGGTGGGAGGGATCATGATCGGCGGAGGCCTTGCCACCGCCGGGCAGGTCGCGGCCATCGCCCTGTATTCCATGCAGCTCGCCGGTCCCGTCGAGGAGCTGGTGACCTGGATGGATCGCATCCAGGTGGGCACGACGGCGCTCGCACGCATCGTCGGCGTGGAGCAGGTACCAGCCGACCGCGAACCCGGTGACGCACGCCCGCAGAGCGACCGGCTCGTCGCCGAGGACGTGCGGTTCTCCTACCGGGACGGCACCGAGGTGCTGCACGGGGTCGACCTTGCTCCGACGCCGGGAGAGCGGATCGCGATCGTGGGCCCCTCCGGGTCGGGCAAGTCGACGTTCGGCCGCCTGTTGACCGGCATCGCGGCGCCGACCTCGGGCAGGGTGACGCTCGGCGGGGTGGAGCTGACCCGGCTGCCGATCCCAGAGCTTCGCGAGCGTGTCGCCCTGGTGACCCAGGAGCAGCACGTGTTCGTGGGCACGCTCGCCGACAACCTGCGGCTGGCCGCTCCGCAGGCGCTGGAGACCGAGCTGATCGAGGCGCTGCGGGTCGTCGGCGCGGCCGGCTGGCTGCGTGCCCTGCCGCAGGGGCTGAACACGCGCGTCGGCTCGGGCGGAGTCGTGCTCACGCCCGCCCAGGCGCAGCAGGTCGCACTCGCGCGGCTCGTACTGCTGGACCCGCAGACGCTCGTGCTCGACGAGGCGACCTCGCTGATCGATCCTCGTGCCGCCCGCGGGCTCGAACGCGCGCTCGATCGTGTTCTGGAAGGCCGCACGGTCATCGCGATCGCGCACCGTCTGCACACCGCGCGCGATGCCGACCGGGTCGTCGTCATGCGCGACGGCCGGATCACCGAAGCCGGCTCGCACGACGAGCTGGTGGCGCTGGGCGGCGAGTATGCGGGACTGTGGAATGCGTGGCATGGCACCGCCGGGGAGCCTCCGACGCACTGACGGCGTGGCGTGAGCGACGAGAAGGCGGGAGAGATCCGATGAGCGTGCTCGACTGGACCGGCGGCGGGGTGCGGCTGGTCCTGGACATCCCCGACGACGAGTATCCCTCGCTGCGATGGATCGGCACGCCGGATGCTCGACCGCCCGCGCCCGGCGCGTGGGCGTTGCCCCTGTGTGAGCTGCGCGCGGGCGGCGCGGGAGGTTCGTTGGCCAGCTCGGAGCGGCTGATGGGCGGGAGGCTGAGCCGGCGATTGAGATACGTCGCGCACGATCTGTCGGCGGATGGGCGTCGGCTGGCGGTGACCTCCCATGACCCGGACACCGGGTTGCGCGCGACCAGCGTGTTCCAGACCTATGACGGGGTCCCCGTCGTCCGAGCGTGGACCGAGGTCACGGCAGGAGCCGGGCCGGTCGCCCTGCACGCGGTCTCCGCCGTGTGCCTGGGTGGGATCGGCACGCCCGGCGGGCACTGGTGGCGTGATCGCATCGGGACCGCGGAGAACTCCTGGTTCCGCGAGGTCTCCTGGCGCGTGCGCACGCTCGCCGACGAGGGCGTGGACGACGTCGGACTGCGTCGCTGGGGATATCGGACCGGCCGGTCCTGCATCATCCGGAGCGTGTCCGGCACCTGGTCGTCCGGTGGGCGGCTTCCGATGGGCTTCATCGCGGCGCACGACCGGCCGCGCACTCTCGCCTGGCAGCTGGAGCCGGCAGGGCCCTGGCGCTGGGAGGTCGGCGATCATGGCGACTCCACCTATCTCATCGCCGGCGGCCCGGCGGGCCCGTCGCATGGCTGGACGCACAGGCTCGGGTCCGGACAGTCCTACATCACCCCGCCGGTGGCGCTGGCGGTGGGCGACGACGACGACGCGGCCTTCGCCGCGCTGACCCGCTACCGGCGTCTGGTCCGGCGGCCGCACGATGACAACCGCCGGCTTCCGGTGGTGTTCAACGACTTCATGAACTGCCTGATGGGCGACCCCACCGAGCAAAGGCTCCTCCCGCTCGTCGATGCTGCCGCGCGCGCCGGGGCCGAAGTCTTCTGCGTCGACGCGGGCTGGTATGCCGATGACGGTCAATGGTGGGATGCCGTGGGGGAGTGGGAGCCCTCGCCGCGCCGGTTCCCGAACGGGATCGGCCGCATCCTGGACGCTGCTCGTGCGGCGGGCATGGTTCCCGGGCTGTGGCTCGAGCCGGAGGTCGTCGGCGTGCGCAGTCCGCTGGCCGAGCGCCTGCCGGTGGAGGCGTTCTTTCACCGCGACGGCGAGCGCGTGGTCGAGTCGGCCCGGTATCAGCTCGACTTCCGGCATCCGGCCGCCCGCCGGCATGTGGATGCCGTCATCGACCGCTTGGTCGCCGAGTACGGCATCGGCTATCTCAAGCTGGATTACAACGTGGACGTGACGGCGGGCACCGACCTCGGGGCGTCGGCCAACCCGGTCGACGGCATCGCCGAGCATGGCCGGGCCTACCTCGCCTGGTTGGATGCGCTGGCCGCGCGTCATCCCTCCCTCACGATCGAGAACTGCGCGAGCGGCGGTCAGCGCATCGACTATGCGCTGCTGTCGCGCCTGCAGCTGCAGTCGATGACCGACAACCAGGATGCCGTGCACACGGCGGCGATCGCCGCAGCGGCGCCATCGGCGGTCACCCCGGAACAGGCTGCGGTCTGGTCATATCCCGGCCCGGGGGACAGTGACGAGCGCATCGGGCTGACGATGGTGAACAGCCTGCTGACCCGTGTGCACCTGAGCGGACGTCTCGACCTGCTGGACGAGTCCCAGCGCGTGCTCGTCCGTGCCGGCATCGACGCCTACCGCGGCATCCGCGCGCTTGTTCCCGACGGTGTCCCGTTCTGGCCGCTCGGCCTGCCGGGCTGGCGCGACGACTGGGTCGCGCTGGGGATCTCGGCACCCGGCGGCGTGCTTCTCGCGGTGTGGCGGCGGGCAGGCGTCACACAGCGGTCGATCCCGCTTCCCGCCGAGGCGGCGGGCGAGCCCATGCTCCTCTACCCGCCGCTGCCGACCGGGCTCCAGCGCGGGGCGAGCGCGGTGACGCTGGCGCTGCCCGACGAGCCGGCCGCGCGGGTCCTGCTGTTTCAGCGCCGGTAGGCCGTGCTGTTGGCGGCCTGCACGCGCACCCGTCGCTGAGCGGCAGGGACCCGCCGCCATTGTGCGTGCAGGGCGGCGCTCTCGCCGGGCAGCAGGCAGAAGTGCGAGTCGCTGAACAGGGCCTGCCCCTGCGCGCGGACGGGGCGGTCGTCGCTCACGCGCACGTGCATCGCGGCGTGTGTACCGGTGTTGGCGATCTCGATGCGGGTGGCCTGGTCCGCCGCGATGACCTCCAGCGAGGTCTGTGCGACCTTCAGCAGCGGTGCCAGGTCTGCCGTGCGGCTGAACGCCGTGCGCCATGTCGACAGCGTGGCGCCCCCGGCGTCGACCAGTCGCAGGTCGAGGAAGAACGCGTCAGAGCCGATCTCGGCGAGCGTGCAGGAGATCGTGCCCAGCCGCACCGGCAGCCCACCGATCGCGTCGCAACGCATCGTCGCCTGGCTGCAGACCTCTCCGGTGACCGACAGCATCCGCGCGTGCACGACCGCATCGCGAACGGTGGCGGCCAGGGCGCTGACGACCCACACGTCGGCCTCGAACCGACGCTCGCCGCCCCAGGCGATGCGGTCGTAGCGGGCGCTGAGCGCGAGCGGACGGTAGGCGCCTGCCACCGCGTAGTAGAGCGCCTTGGGCCTGGCGTAGTAGTCGATCGCGGACGTGCACGCCGCCATCGGGTAGGGCTCGTTGAACTGCCAGGGCAGCGAGCCGCTGTTGCGGGGGATCCTGCGCCGGTTGGACTCGATCGCGTAGCGCACGCCCTCGGCCTGCAGCATCTGGCTGGCGTACGCCAGACGATCGAGATCGTCGACCGGCCCGAGCCATTGCGTCCAGAGCTGCGGACGCACCCACCATGCGCTGAGGTGCCGCCAGGAGGCGCTCGTGAGCCGTTGGACGTGCAGCTCGCCGGGCGGCAGCAGATCGCGCAGAGTCTCCGGATTGGTCAGTCCTTCGCATCCGAACTCGCTGTGCAGCAGGGACGTGCCGGCGTTGTACAGCTCGTATTGCGCCTCCAGCCCCTCGTACAGCCAGGGGCCGTGCACGTCGTGCAGGCCGTCGGGATCGCGCCGGATCGAGGACAACCCGTTGAAGGGCTTGCGTCCTACCGGCGAGGTGGGCAGCCAATGCCGCTGCGGATCCAGCTCGGTCGCGACCTCGCGCAGCGCGGCGATGAGCGGCTCCGTGTCGTCCAACGGCAGCTTGTCGGAGCCTTCCAGCTCGTTGCCCGCGCACCAGATGACAAGCGCCGGGTGCGAGCGTCGCAGCGGCACGATGCGTCGCGCCTCCGCCGTGACCGCGGCGAGGTATCCCGCGTCCTCCGACGGCTTGCGGTCCTGCTCGCTGCTGGTGACCTGGAACTCCTGCCAGATCATGATGCCGAGGCGATCGCACGCGTCGTAGAAGCGGGAGGACTCGATCAGGCCGACGCCGTTCACGCGCAGCAGGTTGACGTGCGCGCGTGCGGCCAGCTCGAGCACGTCGTCGAGCTTGTCGTCCTGAGCGCGGCCGGAGAGCGCGTCCAACGGCACCCAGTTCCATCCGTTCAGATAGATCGTCCGGCCGTTGACGACGAACGTGTAGGGGGGTGCGGACGGGTCGTCGGTCTTGTTGGGCATGACCTCCACCGTGCGCAGGCCGAAGTCCGCGTGAGCGGCGTGCGATTCCTCCTCCGCGCAGCGGGCGGTGACTGCAGCCCGGTAGAGCGGCTGCTCGCCGTGCCCGTTCGGCCACCACAGCTGGGCGTGCTCGAGCGTGACGGACAGCTCGAGTGTCTGCGTGCCGGCATCCAGATCGGCGTTGGTCGTCGTCTGCACGACCCCGCCGTCCGGCCCGGTCACGACGAGGCCGAGCTCGGCGCGGCATGGTCCTGCGGCGTCCACCGCGACGGTGACCGGCACCTCGGCGCGGGAGCGGTCCGCGTCCAGGCGCGGACGGGGCCACACGTCGTCGATACGCACCGGCCCGGTCAGCTCGATCGACACGGCGCCGCACAGCCCGAGGTTGATGATGCGCGGGCAGAAGTCCCACCAGTAGCCCATGCGGCTCTTGCGTGAGCGCACGAGCGACGTGCGTCCCATCTGGTCCTGCTCGGCGGGCGCCGGTGCGAGGATCACGGTCAGCTCGTTCAGCCTGTCGTAGCGCAGCTGCGGGCCGACATCGAACAGCGCTGGTGTCGACATGCTCTCGTGGACGCCGAGCTCGACGCCGTTGAGCACGAAGCGCGCGGCGTAGTCGACGCCGTCCAGGCGCAGCTGCGCGCGTTGCGAGCGCCACCTCGGATCGGCGGCGAAGTCGCACACGTAGACCCAAGTGCGCTCGGCGACCCACTCCATCGCCAGGCTGTTGCGCCCGACGTACGGGTCGGCGATCTCGTCGGCCGTCCAGAGGTCATGCTGGATGCTGCCCGGGACCCGTGCGTCGATCCAGCCGGTGGTCGTCGCGCGGGCACGTGCCGGAAGCTCCGGTCGCGACCAGTCTCCGGGCAGATACTCCTTGAGCCGCCAGCCTGAGTCGCAGAGATCGATCGTCGTCATCGGGGTGCCTCATCGGGTGTCGGGACAGGACTGGGACCCCTGTCCGGGCTGTCCGGGTCTTGTCGCCGGCTGTCCTTGGTCGTCGGTCGTGCGCGAGCCGCGCACATACGCCTTGACGGTCGCGAATCGCTCGCCGCGCGATGCCGCGGTGCGCTCGATCCGGTACGGTCCGACGGCAGCCGGGACGATGAACGTCTCGGCATAGTGGATCGTGAACGGCTCGAACGCGCCCAGAGGGCTCACTACCTGAACCTCGTCGCCTTCGACGAGGTTCAGGACGTTGACGGTCCCCTCCGTGTCGTGCTCGGCGGACGCCGTGAACCAGTGCCGGCGTACCTCGATGAACTCGAGCTCGTGCAGTCCGGTGCGCTCCTCGGTCACGCCGTCCTCGTCGCGGACCACCTCGACGCGGCCGACGAGGTTCGCCCTCGTCCACTCGGTGTCGCGGTCCCACTGGATGTTGCGTGCACCGTGGTCGAGGTGCACGGGACGAGGGAGGCCGTCGAGCCCGACGCGCCCCCAGTCCCACAGCTTGAACGTGAAGATGAACGGCGTCGCCGAGATCTCCAGGACCATCGCGTCTGCCCCGGAGCAGTGGATGGTGCCTGCCGGGATCGCGAAGTGGTCGTGCGTGCGCGCGGGGAAGGCGTTGACGTACCTCTCCGCCGGGAAGGGGCATCCGCCCTCCTGCGCGATCTGCAGGTCATGCAGCATCCCGTCGCGGTCGACGTCCGTCTTCACGCCGAGGTAGACGACCGCGTCCTCGCCGGCATCCAGCAGGTAGTAGCTCTCGTCCTGCGTGTAGTGCATGCCGAACGTGCTCTGGATGTAGTCCGTGAGGGGATGGACCTGCAGGCTCAGATTGCCGCCGCCCATCGTGTCGAGGAAGTCGAAACGGATCGGGAACTCGGCGCCGAAGCGCGCGAACGTCTTCGCTCCGAGGAGGTCGGCGGGGCGGCTGAGCACGAGGTCGAGCGCGGGGATCTCGACCACGCCGCCGTTGCCCTGCAGCAGCAGCGAGTTCTCCTCGGGCACGCAGTCGAAGCACCAGGCGTAGTTGTCCGTGCTCGGGTCGAGGCCGATCAGGTTCTTCATCCACTGCCCGCCCCAGACGCCGGGGTCGAAGAACGGCACGACGCGGAACGGACGCGTCGTGGCGTGCGCGAGCGCTGCCCGGAACGCGTCGCCCGTGATCATGCCCGCCTCCGGGGTGTCCGGGCCCGGCCGGGCGGGCGCGATCGCGTTGCCGTCGACCAGGAAGTCGATCTGCTCGAACAGTTCGCGCTTGTGCCGGTCGGCGACGCGCCATTCGACGAAGAAGCCGCGCTTGTACTTGCGCAGCTGGTCCTCTCCGGGGTTCTCTGCCCGCCAGTTCGTCGCTCCCGCGCGCTGGCGCAGCTGCAGCTCCCAGCGGGCCATGTCCACCAGCACGAGCACGGATGCCGCCGCCAGCCGCCGGGCGGCCAGGGCCGCGCCCCACCCGACCAGCACGACGTTCTCCTGGGCGGCGTCGACGTCCTGTGCGAGCCGCGTGAGTGCCGCATCGTCGTAGAAGTCCGCGAGCGTCGCGTGGCTGAGCACGCCGAACACGCGATCGTCGGTCAGATTCGGCGCGATGAGGGCGTCGATCTCGGCGATCGGGCGGGCGGCGTCCTCGACGGACACCGCCCGCCATTCCGGCAAGGCGCTGCCGAGCGCGTCCCGCAGGGCGGGCAGGTCGGTGCCCGGGTAGGCGTCCACGATCAATCGAGCCGGCCTGCCGGCCGCGCGGTCTGCGGCCAGCGCCGCCGCGGCCTGCCACGCCCGGGCGCCTCGCACGACGTGTGTGCCGGCGGGCAGCTCCACTGTCGGCTGGGTGTCGTACCGTCGCTGCGCCGTGCGCCCGCCCGGCACTGCGCCGATCGTGCCGTTCATCGCGTCTTCCTCCCACGACCGGCATCCCGGTCACGTGCGGCAAGCGCCGCCGCTCCCCGCATGACCGAGAGCTCGGGCGCCGTCGGGACGACGATGCGCGGGCGGTGCGCCGACGACCACAGGTGCCGGTCGACGTAGGCGGCGATCGGCCGGCGGATCACGTCGCCGGCGCGGAGGATGCCGCCGGAGAGCACCACGACGTCCGGGTCGTATGCGTGACACATCGTGACGACGGTCGCGCCCCACGCCGCCAGATGCCGGGTCAGGACCTCGTCGAACGCCGGCGATCCGGCGGCGCGGGCGATCAGGTCGTCGTAGCCGTCGAGCTCGGGGAGCTGCTCGCGCAGGGCGCGGGCGCTGGCCAGCGACTCGGCGCAGCCGATGTTGCCGCACGGGCAGCTGGGCCCTGCGAGGTCGATCGTGACATGGCCGCCCAGGATGCCGGCGTGGCCGTGGACGCCGCGCACGAGCACGCCGCCCATCACGGCAGCCGTGCCGATGCCGGTGCCGAGGATCACGGCGACCGCGTCCGTGGCGCCGTCCGCGCATCCGCCGTGGATCTCGCCGATCAGCGCCGCGCGGGCGTCGTTCTCGACCACGGCGGCAACGCCGAACGCGCGTACCGACCAGTCGACGAGGTCGAGGTGCCGCAGGAACGCATACTTGTCGTTGGCCTGGAGCATTCCGCGGCCCTCGTCGGTCACGACGCCGGGGACGGCGACGCCGACGGCGGCCGGAGGAGTGCTGCCCAGCAGGGTCTTCGCGCGGGCCGCGGCCTTCTCGAGGTCTTCCGCGGTCCCGGTGGTCGGCAGGCTGTCCGAGACGACCAGCACGTCGTGCTCGATGACACCCAGCTTGACCGCTGTGCCGCCGAAATCGATCCCGAGTACCGCCACGACGTCCTCTCCGTGTCCTACCGTTGGTAACGTTATCAATCGGGAAGCGGGTGGTCAATCCGTCGCGCGCCGGGTGCGCCGCAGCAGGGTGACCGGCAGCTCGAGCTCGCGGGGCGCCGCGTCGCCGGCATCCTCGAGGCGGCCCAGGAGCAGCGCCGCCGCACGCCGGCCCAGCTCACGAGGGTCATGCGCGATCACGCTCACCGGCACGGGCATGAGACCGGACAGCTCGAAGTCGTCGAAGCTCATCAGCTCTGGCAGATCGAGGGCCCGACGCCCCGCGCTGCTGATCTGACGCCCGATCTCGGTCACCGCGCCGATCGTGTTGCGGTTGTTCGCGCAGAAGACCGCCGTCGGCGGGTCGTCGAGCTCGAGCAGCGCACGCATCGCCCGTGCGGCCTGTTCGACCTCCTGCTGCCCTTCCGCGACGAGCCGTGGGTCCAGCTCGATGCCGTGCTCCCGGTGTGCTCGCACGAATCCGCGATAGCGGCGCTCGCCGGTGAAGATGCGGCGGATGTTGCCGAGATAGGCGATGCGCGTGTGCCCGGCCTCCAGGAGCGCGCTCGTGCCTCGGAGGGCACCGTCCTCATCGTCGAGCACGACGCTGTCGGCGACCAGGCCCGCCACGCGACGGGAGGCCAGCACGACGGGCACGCCGCTGTGCCGGGCGTGCTCGAGGTGGTCGCTGCTCACACCGGTGGGCACCACGATCAGGCCCTCCACGCGGCGTCCCAGGAAGTCGCCCACCAACTGCGCCTCGCGCACGGGGTCCTCCGCGGTGTTGCCGAGCAGGATGCGCCGCCCCGTCCGCGCGGCCTCCTCCTCGACGCCCAGCGCGAACGTGCTGTAGTACGGGTTGGCGATGTTCGTGATCGCGACGCCGATGAGCCCGCTGGGCTGGCCCGGGCGGATGCTGCGCGCGTTCTCGTCGCGGTGGTATCCGAGCTCCGCGACCGCGGCGAGAACACGCTGCTGGAGCTCCGGTGTGACATTGACGCCGCCGGCGAGCGTGCGCGACACGGTCATCGGGCTGACGCCCGCTCGTACGGCGACCTCCTTGACGGTGGGGCGCCGGCGCTGGCCGCTCATCTGCAGACCGTTCCTCGTTCTGGGCTCGTTCCGGGGAACGTTATCACCGACGGCGATCTCACCCGACGCGATCCGCGAGGATCGCGCGGTGACGATCGCCGATCCTCGTGAGGATCAGGGTCGCCGACCTGTCGCCGCGCAGCGTCAGCCGACGGCGGAACGCGGCGGGGTCGAGGTCCATGCCGCGCTTCTTGACCTCCAGGGCACCGATGCCGTGGGCACGCAGCACGGCGCTGACGGCCTTGGCGTTCGCGGGCATCGTCTCGCGCACCCGGAACGACTGCACGAACGGGCTCGTCACGGCCGCGTCGCCGGTGATGTACGCGATGCGGGGATCGAGCATGCCGCCCTCCAGCTGCCGCGCGACCTCGCCGACCAGCCGGGCGCGGATGACGGCGCCGTCGGGCTCGTGCAGGTACGCCCCCAGCGCTCGCACCTCGGCGTCGGGCGCGTCGCCCTCAGCGGTGAGCTCGTGCACGTCTGGCCCGCGCAGCACGAGCGCCGACCGGCGCACCCCCGCACGAGCCAGCGCGCCGGTCCACACGACGAGCTCGACGACCGTGCCGTCCGCACCGACCCACTGCGTCTCGGCGTCGGCCGGCAGCGCGTCGCGGTCATGGCCAGGCCCCAGCTTGATGCCGGCCGGGATCGACGCCGCGGTCCGGAAGACCCACTCCAGCGGGGGAGCGTAGTCGTCGGGGCCCACGCGGCGAGTGTGCCCGTGCCCGGCCGTGCGACGGGCGGGATCCAGCCACACGGCCTCGACGTCGGAGAGGTCGGCCGCCTCGGCTCGCGCGTGCCGCACGGTGACGGTGTCGGCGAACGCGGCGAGGTTGTAGGCGGCGATCGCGGCGGTCACCTCGTCGGCGTCCACGGCGTTGACCCGCAGCCCGGCGCCGGCGAACGCGAGGGCGTCGCCGCCGATGCCGCAGCCGAGGTCGGCGACGTGCGAGATCCCCGCGGCGCGCAGCCGGGAGGCGTGATGCGCGGCCACGGGCAGTCGAGTGGCCTGCTCCAGCCCTGCGCGGGTGAACAGCATCCTCCCGGCGAACTGTCCGAACTTGGCGGTCGCCTTCGCCCGCAGATGCGCCTGCCCCACCACCGCCGAGGTGAGGTCGGGGGAGTGTCCGGCCGCGCGCAGGCGGGAGACGGCGCGCGCGGCGTCGGCGGTGTGCACGATCGGTTCGAGCTCATCGAGCAGGCTCAGCCCGGTCGGGGTGAGCAGCGCGGTGAGCTCGGCGATGTCCATCCTCCCAGCGTATGGGAGGCCCGCGTTGGCACTCGCGTTGCGAGAGTGCCAACACAGCGCATAAACTGATGTCAGCACTCTCGTTGTCTGAGTGCTAACGAGTCTTCAGTCTCAACGAAGGAAGAGGTAGACCGTGTCGGTTTCCATCAAGCCGCTCGAGGACCGCATCGTCATCAAGCAGGTCGAGGCCGAGCAGACCACCGCGAGTGGTCTGGTCATCCCCGACACCGCGAAGGAGAAGCCCCAGGAGGGCGAGGTCATCGCCGTGGGCCCCGGCCGCATCGATGACAACGGCAACCGTGTTCCGCTCGACGTCGCCGTCGGCGACCGCGTGCTGTACAGCAAGTACGGCGGGACCGAGGTGAAGTTCGGCGCCGATGAGTTCCTCGTGCTGTCGGCTCGCGACGTCCTCGCGGTCGTCGTCCGCTAGTCGGTTCGTTCGAGGGCCCGGATGCTGCGGCATCCGGGCCCTCGACGTCTGATGGGCTGGTGAAGTGACGCAGAAGACCAACGCCGCCACGACAGGCGGCATCTACGCGTTCGTCGCATATCTGCTGTGGGGCCTGTTCCCGCTGTACTTTCTGACGCTGCTGCCGTCGACGCCATGGGAGATCGTCGCGTGGCGAGTGCTGCTCACCCTGGTGTTCTGCCTGGTCGCGCTGACCGTCACGCGCGGCTGGGCGGCGCTCGCGCGCATCATCCGGCGCCCGCGGCTGCTGGGCTGGACGGCGGCCGCCGGCATCCTCGTCTTCGTCAACTGGGCGACCTACCTCGTGGCCGTGCTCGCCGGACACGTCGTCGAGGCGAGCCTGGGCTATTTCATCAACCCGATCGTGACGGTGCTGCTGGGCGTCGTCGTGCTGCACGAGCGGCTGCGCCCCGCGCAGTGGGCGGCCATCGGCATCGCGTTGGCGGCCGTGGCCGTGATCGTCGTGGGGTATGGGCAGGTGCCGTGGATCGCCCTGCTGCTGGCGTTCTCGTTCGGCTTCTACGGTCTGGCGAAGAACCGGGTGGGCGGCGAGGTCGACGCCGTCAGCGGGCTCACGCTGGAGACGGCATGGCTGACGCCGGTCGCGGTCGCGGTGCTCATCTGGGTGGGAGCGACCTCGGGTGTCACGCTCGGCACCGCCGGCGCCGGGCACACGGTGCTCCTGCTGCTGGCGGGCGTGGTCACCGCGGTGCCGCTGCTGCTGTTCGCGGCGGCGACGCGGCGGGCGCCGCTGAGCCTGGTGGGCCTGCTGCAGTTCCTCACCCCGATCCTGCAGTTCGTGACCGGCGTCGCGCTCTTGCACGAGGACATGTCGCTCGAGCGCTGGGTCGGGTTCACGCTGGTCTGGGTCGCCCTGGTGGTGCTCAGCGTCGACTCCGTGCGACACGCCCGTCGCCGTCGCGGGGTCGGCGAGGTCGCCGAGATCGCCTGAATCGTGCGGCCGCCGGCGCCCGGCTCACCCGAAGGCGCCGAGGCTGTCCACGACCTGACCGACGGGGCGGGTCTGATCCCAGTCCACGATGCGTCCGGTCCGCGCGATCTCGGCGTAGTATCGCGCCGAGTCCTTCACGATCCTCTCGCCGGTGCGGTAGTCGACGTACACCAGCCCGAACCGAGGCCGATAGCCGAGCGCCCACTCGAAGTTGTCCAGCAGCGACCAGTGCATGTACCCGACCACGGGGGCGCCCTGGGCAAGCGCCTCGCGGACGGCCCGCAGGTGCCTGCGGAGATACCGGATGCGGCGCACGTCATGTACGCGCCCGTCATGCGTGGGGGAGTCGCCGTAGATCGCCCCGTTCTCGGTGATCATCAGGGAGACGCCCGGGTAGTCGCGGTGCAGTCGCAGGAGCAGCTCGGTCAGGGCCTCGGGGACGATCTCGGTGCCCTCGTCGGTGCGCGCCGCAGCCGGGTCGCCGACGACCTCCCAGGGGAACGGCCGGTCGGGGCCGACCGGGGCGGCTTGCATGACCCGGTGCGTGTAGTAGTTCACCGCCAGGAAGTCGCTGCGCCCGGCGATGCGCGACTCGTCCCCGTCCCGGATGACCTCGTCCAGGCCGTGTCCGAGGGCGCGTTCCCAGTGCGCGCGCATGTCGGCGGGGTAGCCGCGACCGAGCAGCGGCTCGAGGAACCAGCGGTTGACGTAGCCGTCGGAGCCGTGGGCGGCCTCGACATCGGCGGGGTCGTTGCTGGCCGGCACGCATGGCAGGAGGTTCAGCGCGGCGCCGATCCGGCCCGCCGTGTGCGTGCGCATGACGTCGACGGCAGCGCCATGGGCGAGCAGGACGTGGTGTCCGGCGGCGACGGCCGCGCCCAGGTCTCGTACTCCCGGGGCGTGCAGGCCGAGCTGGTAGCCCAGCAGCTGGATGATCCACGGCTCGTTCTGCGTGATCCACCACGGCACGCGGTCGCCCAGGCGTTCGGCTGCGGCATCCGCGTACTCGGCGAACGCGTCGACGGTGCGGCGTGCGGCCCACCCGCCGGCATCCATCAGCGCCGAGGGCATGTCCCAGTGGTTCAGCGTCACCACCGGGGTGATCCCGCGCTCGAGCAGGGCGTCGACGATCCTCTCGTAGTGGTCCAGCCCCCGCTGCTCCACGGTGCCGGTGCCCTCCGGCATGATGCGCGACCAGGCCAGCGAGAAGCGGTAGGCGCCGAGGTTCAGCTGCTCGACAAGCGCGATGTCCTCCGGCCAGCGACGATACGAGTCGCACGCCACGGAGGCATCTCCGCCGCCCTCGATCGCGCCGGGCCGGTCGGCGAAGTCCTCCCAGATCGACCGTCCACGGCCGTCGACCTCGAGCGAGCCCTCGATCTGATACGCGCTGGTGGCCACACCCCAGAGGAAACCGTCGGGGAACTCGCTCATCTCGTCTCCTGTCCGCTCTGGGTGCCGATCGCCTCGCGCAGGAGCGTCGCCGACGCTCGCACGGCCTCGACCATGCCCATCCGGGGTGTCATGGTGTCGGGATGCCAGAGCTCCAGCGTCAGCCAGCCCTCGTATCCGTCGAGCGCCTCCAGCAGGCCGGCGAGATCGAGCTCGCCTTCCCCGAGCGCGTCGGTCGGCACCTTTCCGGACTGATCGCGCAGATGCACGGCCAGCACTCGCGCGGAGTGCTCGCGCGCCCAGTCGACCGGATCGTGGCCGGCAGCCATCGCCCAGGCGGTGTCGATGCACAGGCCGACCGCGTCATCGGAGTGCACGATGACCGATTCCAGGTCCTGCGCGGCCTCGTCGTAGTGGTCGGCATGGTTGTGCAGCGCGATGCGCAGACCGAGCGGCGCGACCAGGTCGGCGATCCGGCTGAGGTTCTCGCCCTGACGCGCCACCTCGGAGGGCGTCTTCGGCCCGGCGGGACCGCCCCCGCGTGCGTCGGCGTTGAGCACGAGCACGCGGCCGCCGGCGGCCGCCAGACGCTGGGCGACCGGCATCACCCGGTCCTGCACCTCGAGGTCGGCGAACCGAGGCGTCAACGGCATGCCGATGTATGACGCCGACACACGCAGGCCCAGCCGGTCAAGGACTGCGCGCTTGGCGAGCGTCGGATCGGTCTCCACCGCCCCCACACCCGAGCGCGCACAGGCGCCGTAGAGGGAGTCCCAGTCCCAGTCGATCCCGTCGCGAGCAAAGCGCTCCATCCACCCGTAGAGCGCTGTCGCGACCCCGGCGGGCCTCATCGCGACACCTCGATCGTCTGCATCGCACCGGTGTGTGCGGCGCGGTAGATGGCCTGCAGCACCTCGAACTCCGCGAGGACGGCGGCGCCCAGCACCGCCGCCGACGGGCGGCCGCGCAGGGCGTCGACGAAGCAGACCAGCGGCCTCTCCAGGATCGACACCTCCGAGCGCGGCGGCAGCGCGACCTCGCGCTCCTCGACGACGCCGTCGGCGTCGGCGCGCAGGAAGACCGGCTGGTGCGAGTCGAAGGGTGCCCAGTGCACGGCGGCCAGCGTGCCGAACAGCTCCGCGTGCGCGCTCTCGGTGGCGTGGGTGCCGGTGGCCCGCCCGAACGAGACCGGCAGCACGGAGCCGTCTGCCCGCGTGATCCGCAGTGCCGCTCCGGCATCCGTCTCGATGTCGAAGACCACGTCCTCGGGATCGGCGCCGGTGCGCGGCCGGGCGATCCACGCGTCACGCACCTCGACGCGCACCGGGTCGAGCAGGTCGAACAACGTCGAGACGTCGTAGGGGCCCCAGTCCATGATCACGCCGCCGCCGCTGCGGGACGAGTCCAGGAACCAGCGGCTCTCCGGCTGATACTCGATGCCGGCGCGGCTGCGCGCCCACCTTGTGACGAAGGTCATCGCGTAGAGGTCGCCCAGCACGCCGTCGGCGAGCACCTTCTTGACCGCCTCGGTATGCGGAAGTCCACGGAAGCGGGTGCTGCACACCCCCAGCATGCGCCCCGCGCGCTCACCCGCCTGCACGAGCTCCTCGGCCTGCGCGCCGTCCATCGCGAACGGCTTCTCGCACAGCACGTGACGCCCCGAGCCCAGGGCGGCCAGCGCGGGCCCGGCGTGCGCAGCCGGCGGTGTGGCCACCACGACCACGTCGTCGTCGCGCGCAGGCGTGGCCGCCAGCATCTCCTCGGCCGAGCGGTAGGCGGTCGCCTCCGGGTGTGCGGCGGTGAACCCTTGCAGCGCCGCCGTCGAGGGGTCCGCCACGTGCAGCTCGACCTCCTCGTCCAACCGTGCGGATGCCGCCGCGTGCGTGCGGGCGATCACTCCCGCTCCTACTAGATACAGTCGCATCTCTTCTCCTTCGTCGCGCTGATGTTCACAGCGTCGTGTTCAGTGACGTCCGTTGCGTCGTGCGGCCAGCGTCCTCGATATGGCAACGTTCCCACCGCCGACGACCGATGCGGGGCATGGCGCGTTCGGTCATCCCGTTGGCCTCGTGGAGTCCGCCGGCGGCAGGGGGCGATAGCGGCGGCCGGCAACGAGGGCGCCCCCCTGGACGAACCCCTCCGCCCGTCCGGCCAGCTCCTCGATCAGCATCCGCCGCCACCGGTCGAGCTCGGCGGCGTGGCCGTGCTGAAGGGCGAGGTCCGTCGTCTCGTCGGGGTCGGCGTCGAGGTCGAAGAGCTGCTCCCGGCCGGTCTGCGTGTACCAGACGTACTTCATCCGGCCGTCGGTGAGGGCATGGAAGGACGTGTCGTCGGTGTTCGCCAGCTCGAGATGCACGCGTTCGCGCAGGAGCCCGCCGGTTGCGGTGAGCAGCGGCCGCAGACTCTCGCCGTCCACGCGGGAGGGGATCTCGACCCCGGCGAAGTCGAGGAGTGTCGGCATGATGTCCTCGAGGACGACCGGCTGATCGATCACCGTCCCCGGCCGGATGCCGAAGCGTGCGGGGGCGCGGACGACGAGCGGGATGCGCGCGGCTCCCTCGTAGGGCAGCGACTTGCGCCAGAGGTGGTGGTCGCCGAGCATCTCACCATGGTCGGAGGTGACCATTGTGATCGTGTCGCCGGCGCTTGCGCCGGCACCGCGCAGCCCGGGGAGCATCGTCAGGACCCGTCCGAGCTGGTCGTCGATGTGATTGATGAGGGCGTAGTACGCGGCGCGGGCCGCATGGGCCAGCTCGCCGCCCAGCCGCGCCCGCGGCGCGTCCGGCGATCGCGGCGCCGGCGGCTCCTGCGCCCACGAGCCGAGCACAGGCTCGGGCAGCGTCATCCGCAGGTAGCGCTCGAAGTAGAAGGCGGGAGGCACCAGCGGAGGATGCGGCGCGAGCAGCGAGATGGTGAGGAAGTAGGGCTGCGAGGGGTCGCGGCGCTGCAGGAACCGGCGAGCCTGGGCGATGGTCCACGCCGTGAAGTGGGTCTCGTCCGGGTAGGGCCAGGGCGCCGCCGTCCAGTCGTTCTGCATGATGCCGGTCGAGTACAGCGGCCCGCCGTAGGGATCGGCCGGGTCGTGCTCGAGGTCGGTGCCCAGGCGCTCGGCGAGCCAGCGCTCGTAGTCTTCGGTGATGGTCATCTCGTCGTAGCCGAAGCGCTTGCGCGACGGATGCTGATGCATGTCGCGGCCGACGAGCTGGGTGTGGTAGCCGGCGCCTCGCAGCAGCGCCGGCAGCGTCACCTGCTCGTCCCACTCCACGCCGTCCTGGAAACCGAGCAGACCGTGGCTGCGTGGACTTTGGCCGGCCAGCAGCGACCGGCGGGCGGGGATGCAGACCGGCGCGGTCGAATAGGCACGCGTGAAGCGGGCTCCCGCGGCGGCCAGCCCGTCGATGCGCGGGGTCAGGACAGGATGGCGGCCCTCGACGCCCAGGCAGTCGGCACGCAGCTGGTCGGCGACGATGAGGATGATGTTCGGCGGGCGCACGGTCAGCTCCGCAGCGTCCGGTCCCGTGTCCACGGCCCGGTCGCGCGCACAGTGAAGGGTGCCAGATTCCAGGCGTCGAAGACGAGGGTGCGCGCGGCGGGGGCCACCCGGCTCCAGCGCGCGGTCAGCTCGCGCGTCTCTCCCGGCATCATCGGGCGCGGGTCGTCGCGGACGAGGATGCTGCCGGCGGCGCCCCAGGGGCGGGCGTCGTGGATGACCGGCCCGATGAGCGCGGGCCCGCCGATGTGGGTCGCCGTGATCCGCCAGAGATCGCCGTCCTCGCGCACGCGCACGTCGAGCTGGGCGGGTGCGGCATCCAGCAGCGCGCCGAGGTCGTCGCCGAGGACGGCCACGACGCGCTCGGTGTCGATCGGCGTGCCGTCGGCGGCACGCCACTGCGCCTCCCAGACGACGATGCCGTCGGCCTCCGGCCGCGGCGTCTCCAGCGTGGCGACTGCGATCGGGTCGGCGACCGCGTCGAGGTCGTCGGCGGTGGTCTCGGCCACGACCGCACCGGAGACGTCGCGCAGCAGCAGACGAAGGCTTGACCCGGCGGGGATCCCGCCCTCTGCCCACAGCCATGCCTGGGCGGTCAGCACCGGCAGGCCGCCCCATGCCGAGCGTGGCGTGCGAATGCTCGCCCGCGTGCGTGCAAAGGCACGCCGCGCGGCGTGGAACGCCGGCTTGGCCTCACCGGACCACTCCACCACGCTCGTGCACCAGGCGTTCGGGAAGCTCTCCGCGAGCTGCCACGGCAGCACCATGCTGCACCGCGGCCATCGACGCCGGTCGCCTTCGATCGCGTACTGCAGACCGGTCGCCTGCAGCCATTGGCTGGCCCGCTGCATCCGTCGCAGGTCGCCCAGCCGTCCGCCGAAGGACTCCGAGACCAGCGCCGCGTTGTTCCACCACTGGCCCAGATGCCGGTACACGGGATTGGACAGGTCTGCCGGCCAGCGCTGTCCCTCCGGCACGATGGCCCGCAGCGAGCGCAGGCTGGCCATGCCCTCGACGCCGAACTCGGTGTGCGCCAGGCTCGTGCCCGCATCGGCGAGGGTGTGCTGACCGACCAGCCCCTGGTGCTCCCAGGGGCCGTGCACGTCATGCTGGTCGTCGGGGGCGGCGAGGATCCTGTCCATCCGGTGGTGGAAGGTGGGCCCGGACGGCGACGTGGGCAGCCAGGAGCGCCCGGGGTCGGCGACGGCCAGGGCGCGGCGCATGGCCGCCAGCACCGGCGAGCGCGACTCGTCGAG
>CALKHM010000318.1 GCA_937988695.1 uncultured Microbacterium sp.
GGACGGCGCCCTCGAGGTCACGCTGCTCGGCCAGAACGTGAACTCCTACGGCGTGGAGTTCGGCGACCGGCAGGCGTTCGCGAAGCTGCTGCGCGCGGCGGGCGGAATCGAGGGGCTGGAGCGTGTGCGCTTCACGAGCCCGCACCCGGCGATGTTCACCGACGACGTGATCGATGCGATGGCCGAGACGCCGAATGTCTGCCCGCAGCTGCACATGCCGCTGCAGTCTGGCAGCGACCGGGTGCTGCGCGCGATGCGCCGCTCCTACCGCAGTGCACGCTTCCTCGGCATCCTCGACCGGGTGCGAGAGAAGATGCCCGACGCGGCCATCACGACCGACATCATCGTCGGCTTCCCGGGCGAGACCGACGAGGACTTCGAACAGACGCTGCACGTCGTCGAGCAGGCGCGCTTTGCCAGCGCGTTCACGTTTCAGTACTCGATCCGCGAGGGCACGCCGGCAGCGACCATGGCAGGCCAAGTGCCCAAGCCTGTCGTGCGGGAGCGCTACGACCGTCTCATCGCCCTGCAGGAGCGCATCTCGCTCGAGGAGAACGAGAAGCAGCAGGGTCGCGAGGTGGAGGTTCTCGTGTCCACCGGCGAGGGCAAGAAGGATGCCGCCACCCACCGGCTGACCGGCCGCGCGCGCGACAACCGGCTCGTGCACTTCGAGGTGCCGGAGGGCTCGGATCTGCCGCGACCCGGTGACATGGTCACCGTGCGGATCACGCACGCCGCGCCCTTCCACCTGCTGGCCGATGCACCGGGCGGTGCGCCGTTGCGCATCCGGCGCACGCGCGCCGGGGACGCGTGGGAGCGCGGGCGGGCCGACAGCTGCGCGGTGCCCGCGCACGGGGGCGCTTCCGGCGGCGCGGTGTCGCTGGGCATGCCGTCGATCGGCCTGCGCCCCACCGGTCGTTGAGCCAGCGCAGCGCCTCGAAACGAGGCCCCCGTCTGTGGGCCGTCGTGGGCGCCACCGGCACCGGGAAGACCGCGCTGTCGCTGGATCTCGCCGAGGCGCTGACCGCTGTCGGCACCCCGGCCGAGATCGTGAACGCCGATGCGATGCAGCTGTACCGCGGCATGGACATCGGCACCGCCAAGCTCCCCGAGACCGAACGCCGTGGCATCCCGCATCACCTCCTGGACGTGCTCGAGGTGACCGACGATGCTGCCGTCGCCTGGTACCAGCGCGAGGCACGTGCGGCGGTGGACGCGGTCTTCGCCCGCGGTGCCGATGCGGTGCTCGTGGGCGGGTCGGGGCTGTACGTGTCGGGCGTGCTCTACGACTTCCGGTTCCCTCCTCGCGACGACGCCCTGCGCGCCGAGCTGGAGGCGGACCTCGACACACACGGCCCTGCCGTGCTGTACGCGCGCCTGCGCGAGGCGGATCCTGCCACCGCGGCCCGGATGGATCCGCGCAACGGCCGTCGTATCGTCCGTGCGCTGGAGGTGCTTGCTCAGGGTGAGAGCACCCACCAGGCCGCACTGCCCGATGCGCCTGTGCTGTGGCATCCCGACACGCGCATCGTCGGCGTGCACGTCGACCGCGCCGAGCTCGTGCCCCGGCTGGATGCCCGGGTCGAGCGGATGTGGCAGGACGGGCTGCTCGACGAGGTCGAGCGCCTGCGCCGGGCAGGTCTCGAGCGCGGCACCACGGCACCCCGCGCCATCGGCTACGCCCAGGCGCTCGCACAGCTTCGCGGCGAGCTCGGCCGGAATGAGGCGATCGGCCAGACCCAGGCGCTGACCCGGCGCTACGCGCGCCGGCAGGTGTCGTGGTTCCGGCGCTACGCCGACGTGCGGTGGGTCGCGCCCGAGACGGATGCGGCCGGCCTCGTCGACCTCTCCGGGCAGTGAGATGTCGGTGGTGGCCGGCATGCTGACGGAATGACGACGATCTTCTACACCGCCTCGAGCCTTGACGGGTTCATCGCGACGCCCGAACACGGGCTGGACTGGCTGCTCACGCAGGATGTCGACCCCGCTGGTCTGCTCGGGTACGAGCCGTTCATCCACACGGTCGGGGCGCTGGCGATGGGCGCCTCGACGTACGAGTGGGTCATCGGCCACAGCGAGGGATGGGAGTACACGCAGCCGGCCTGGGTGCTCGCGCATCGAGCGTTGCCAGAGCGGCCGGGCGCCGACCTCCGCTTCGCCTCGGGCGACGTGCGTGCCGTGCACGCGCAGATGACGGATGCCGCGGCCGGGCGCGATCTGTGGGTGGTCGGCGGGGGAGAGGTGGCCGGGCAGTTCGCCGACGCGGGTCTGCTCGACGAGATCTGGGTGCAGTTCGCTCCGGTCACGCTCGGCGCCGGGGCGCCCCTGCTGCCGCGTGTCCTCGACCTCGAGCTGATCGAGGCAGGCCGCAACCGCGCGTTCCTGTGCGGTCGCTATCGGGTGATCAAGGCCGCCGAGCGCATCGGCGGCTCACTCGGTGTGCAGGATGCGTGAGCGGATGAGGCGACCGGCCGTGCGAGCCGCACGATCCATCGGCGTGCCGATCGGGTTGTCGCGGATCATGTAGGTCCAGGTCGCCGAGGGTCGGCGCAGCCCGATCGCGGGGAGGCCCTCCCGTGCCTGCTCGGCGGTCACGCCACGCAGGACGTCGGCGGCGTGGTCATACACCGCGGTGAAGAAGCCATCGAACTCGCGCAGCGCGATCCGGTGGAACTCGTCCGCCGGATTCAGCCCCGCCAGCGCCTGCAGATGGATGCCGTCGCGGATCTCGTTCAACAGCGCGAGGTGATCGCACCAGCGGTCATCCAAGCACCACAGCACGAGGTCGCGAGCCAGAGCGGTGACGGCCGGGCGTGTGATCGCCTGCTCGAGCGCGCGCAGCTGCGTGGGGATGCGCGCGTCCAGCTCGGCGTGTGCGTGCTCGCCGTCCAGCACCTCGCCGCGCTCGGCCAGCACGGTGTGCCGCTGTCGGGCGATCGCCCGGGTGAACTCCCAGGTGTTGCGGTGCCGGTCGCGCCGCACGCCTTCGGCGATGAGCTGTGCGCGATCGACGATGGCGATGCGGGAACGCTCGTCGAGCCGCGGGCCCGCCCGGCGGATCGTCGCGAGCAGATGGGCGGGGGCGTGCGCCTGCACGAGCTCGTCGTCAAGACTCGCGAGCGTGACGGCAGTCCCCGGGTCGCCCTGTCGCCCAGCGCGCCCGCGCAGCTGCGCATCCAGGCGACGGGAGGGGAAACGGCCCACCGAGATCACCGCGAGTCCGCCGGTGCCGGCCACCCGCGCGTGATCGCGCTCATCGAGCCCGCCGAGCCGGATGTCGGTGCCGCGTCCGGACATCTGCGTCGAGATCGTGACTGCGCAGAACTCCCCGGCTGCCGCGATGACCGACGCCTCGGCGGCGTCGTTGCGAGCATTGAGCACCCGGGTCTGCAGGCCCGCAGCCGCCAGCGCATCAGCCACACGTTCGGACTCGGCGACGCTCTGCGTTCCCACGAGCACCGGCTGCCCCGCGCGGTGCCGGTCGCGCACTTCTTCGACCACGGCCGACATGCGGTCCCGATCGTCGAGGAAGATCCGCTGCGGCTGGTCGACCCGCCGGTTCGGCAGGCGCCGTTCGACTCTGCCCGCAGCGAGCGCATAGAACTCCGTGAGCTCCTCGGCGACCGGCAGGATCGTGCCGCTCATGCCGGCCAGAGTGGCATAGCCGCGCAACAGGTCTTGCACGGTGACCGTGTCCAGAACCGTGCCCGGGGAGGAGACGGCCAGGTGCTCCTTGGCCTCGATCGCCGCATGCAGCCCGTCCGGCCACCGCTGATGGCGGGCGATGCGTCCTCGGGCGGTGTTGATCAGGGTGATCGCGCCGTCCTGGACGAGATAGTCCACATCGCGCCGCACGAGGACATGCGCGTGCAGGGCGAGGTTGATGCGGGTGAGCGTGTCGGCATGCTCGAGGTCGTAGAGGTTCACGCGGCCCAGACGTCGTTCGAGCGCGTCGATGCCCGCGTCGGTGAGCGACACGGTGGCCCGGTCCGCATCGACGACGAAATGCTCGTGCGGCCGCAGCTCACGCACGAGGGTGTCGGCCAGGGCGACATCCTGCTCGATCGCCGATGACGATCCGGCCAGCACCAGCGGCGACATGGCCTCGTCGATCATGACGGCGTCGGCCTCGTCGACGATCGCCACGTCCGACGCCGGCAGCACGCGGTCTGCGAGCGAGGTCGCGAAGCGGTCGCGGAGGACGTCGTACCCGATTTCGCTGACCGGCGCGTACACGATGTCGTACTGGTAGATCTCCCGGCGCGCGGATGCCGGGGTGCGCTGGCCGACCCAGTCGGAGCTCACGCCGAGCAGTTCGTACAGGGGCCGCATCCACTCGGCGTCGCGTTGCGCGAGGTAGTCGTTCACCGAGAGAACGTGCACCTGGCGGCCGGCCGTCGCGTACGCGCAAGCGGCGAGGGCACCCGCGAGCGTCTTGCCTTCCCCGGTGTCCAGCTCTACCGCGTGGCCGGTCAGCAGTGCGCAGCACGCGAGCAGCTGCTGGTCGAACGGGCGCTGGCCGAGCGCGCGTTCGCTGGCGGTGCGCAGGACGGCCAGCAGGCCTGCGCTGGCCGAGCCGTCGCTGAGGTCGGCACGGCGACCGGCGCCAGCGGCATGGGCGGCGGCGGGCAGCTCGGCGTTCGCGAGCTCTCCCGCCCAGGTCTCGAGCGCGTTGGCATCGTCCACCACTCGGTCGAACCGCTCGAAGGATGCCGTGCCCGGCATCCCCAGCAGGCGAGCGATCCATCCCTTCATGACCTCATCCAAACACGATGGCGACCAGGTGCGGCGGGCGCCGGGTGGGCGGATCGGGGGATGACCGGCAAGCGGCTCATCCTCGACAGGTGATGCGCTGCCTAGGATGGAGGAGATGTCCACTTCTCTCGCGTTCGCCAAAGGCCACGGCACCGGCAACGACTTCGTCGTCGTGGCCGACGCCGACGGCCGGCTGGACCTGACCGCGCAGCAGATCGCCGCGCTGTGCGACCGCCATTTCGGCGTCGGCGGCGACGGCCTGCTGCGCGTGGTGCGTGCTGCGGCCGTCGGCGAGGGACAGGATGCGGCATCCGCCGGTGCCGAATGGTTCATGGACTACCGCAACGCCGACGGCTCGATCGCGGAGATGTGCGGCAACGGCATCCGGGTCTACCTGCACTATCTGCTGCAGGCGGGTCTCGCGCAGCTCTCCGACGGGGGCTCCGTCATCATCGGCACGCGTAACGGCCCACTGACGATGACCCGCAGCGAGCTCGGCTACGAAGTCGACCTCGGCGCGTTCCGCATCGAGCAGGACGATGTGCTCGTCCGTGCGCGCGGGCTCGAGGTGGCGCGGCCCGGGCAGGGCGTGGATGTCGGCAATCCGCACGTCGTGGTGGCGCTGTCGTCACACGCGGAGCTTGCGGCCCTCGAGCTGACGACGGCCCCGGTCCTGGATCCGGTGCCCACGGCGGGCGTCAACGTCGAGTTCGTGGTGCCGTCGGATCCCCTGGTGGCCGACGGGGTGGGCTCGATCCGGATGCGGGTGTTCGAACGGGGTGTCGGCGAGACCCTCAGCTGCGGCACCGGAGTGGCCGCGGCAGCCCTCGCCGTGCGCGAATGGGCCGGCGCGACGGCACCCGATCGCTGGGCGGTCGACGTTCCCGGCGGGCGGCTGGGCGTGCGCATGGCCGGCGGCCACGTCTTCCTGTCCGGCCCTGCGCAGCTGGTCTACTCCGGGCAGATCACGCTCGAGTGAGCAATGCCGGTCGCGGCATCGCTGCGAGCGATCCCGCCGGGATGATTGATCAGGGCAGGGTGATCGTCGCGGTGGCGGGCGTGCCGTGGCGGCGCACCTTCAAGACACGATAGCCTCGCGCGGTCGCCGCGCGGTGCACGCTGAACGAGCCGTCCAGGGTGGCCGCCAGCCACCGTTGCAGCGAGTCCGAGCCGAGGTTGCGCTGCACGACGAGCCAGGCGTCGCTGCGCTCGTCCAGACGCGGCAGCCACCGCAACAGCATGTCGTGCAGCACGCTCTTGCCCACGCGGATGGGCGGATTCGAACGGATGCTGCGGAACGCGACATCGTCGGGGACCTCGTCGGGCGTGGCGGCGATGATGTTGTCGAGGCCGAGCGCGGAGGCGTTGCGGCGCACGAGCTCCAGCGAGCGCTCATTGACGTCGATCGCCCACACCGTCGCGTGCGGGGAGTCCAACGCGATGCTCAGCGAGATCGGCCCCCATCCGCAGCCGAGGTCGAGGATGTTCCCTCCCGGCGGCGGGGGAGGCGTGTTCGACAGCAGCACCTGGGTGCCTGCGTCGACGCGGTCGGGACTGAACACGCCACCAGCGGTCGTGACCTCGACGTCGCGACCGGCCAGACGGACCATGATCGTGCGGAGATTGTCGGCACTGGCAGGTGACGCGCTGAAATAGTGGTCACTGCCCATGACCTTTCAGCGTAGTGGAAGGGAGCCGGCGCGCCGAGACTAGAATCGACCGAATGGAACAGACCTCGCCGGACCCCGTCGATCGGG
>CALKHM010000319.1 GCA_937988695.1 uncultured Microbacterium sp.
CCTCCGCCGCATCCCCCTGGGCCTTTTCCCACAACGCCCGGCACCGCGCGCGCCCCGCCTCGACAGCACGTCGTCGTTCCAGCTCCGCGGCTCGCACCGCGTAGTCGTACCCCTTCGGACCGCTCACACCTCGTCCGTTCCCCTGATGTCCCCACAGACGTCCACAGCCACACTATCGACAAACCGCGGGCCTGCACCCGTGCCGCGTGGACAGCCTCGCCCCTACTTCTCAGGGCTTGCGGGAGCCCCGTGCGTGCGCGATTGTGCGACAGAGGCCGGCCGTGGCATCACGCCCGGGCCCGGCGACCGGACGAAAGGCAGGACGGACATGGCGATGTACACGGGCACGGTCAGCCCCTCGGGTGGGAACCAGAGCCGTGTGACGTGCCGGCACTGCGGCGGCGCGTTCTACATCGACCCGCACTTCTCAGCGGCAGCCGGTCGCTGGAACTGCCCGCACTGCAAGCGCGAGAACTGATCACCACGGGCTTCTGCGCAGGGCACGAGAATTGCGGCTCCAGCCGAGAATCCATACGCGCGGCGCCTCCCAGATCGGATGTCGGTTCTCGGCGGTGTGAGCCGCATCGTCATAGCGGCCGGCGTATCCGGAAGCCCCGACATATGGGGGCATCCCATCGGTCCGATGCGGTCGGGTCGCGGCTAGCGTGGTGTTGTCCGAGAGTGCCTCGGTCCGCGGGGGCGTGGGGGCGAACCCGCTCGACGAGCCGATGCTGTGGGGCATCGTCGTCACACGCGTGGCGCGCACGTCCGTCGTGCGCGCCACGCCGACGGCCGACGTCTTCTACCGCCGATCGCGGTGACGCGAAACCCCCATTTTCGGGGGCACGTCGTCGTACGACCGTGGGATGAGAACGCGCTAATCTCGGGATGGAGGGCAGGACATCGTAAGGGGACACGATGAAAGTCGGGCTCATCGACGATCACGACATCATGGCGCTGGCGGTCGAGGCCGTGGTCGCCCAGGTGGACGGGCTCGAGTTCGTCGGCTCGGCGGGCACCGTGGCGGAGCTGCTGCTGTCCTGGCCCGACATCGACATCGCGGTCCTCGACCTGCGACTGGCGGACGGCTCGTCCCCGGTCGCCAACGTCGATCGGCTGAACGCGGTCGGCATCCGCGCCGTGATCCTGACCTCGGGCGAGAGCCCGTACCTCATGCGCGCCGTCGCGAAGTGCCCGATCATGGGCCTTGTGCGCAAGTCGGCACCCAGCGAGGTGCTGGAGGAGACGCTGCGCAACATCGCCGCCGACGATGTTGCGCTGTCCACCGAGTGGGCGGCGGTGATGGACTCGGATCCCGATCTCGCCTCGGCAGGGCTCAGCCCGCAGGAGGAGCGGGTGCTCGCGCAGTTCGCGCAGGGGGTGAAGGCGCAGACGGTCGGATACGACCTCGCGATCGCGAAGAACACCGTGGACGACTACGTGCGCCGCATCCGCGCGAAGTACGCCGCGATCGGGCGCCCGGCACACACGAAGATCGACCTCTACCAGCGCGCTGTCGAAGACGGCATCCTTCCCTCGTCCCTGCTGCCGAACACCCCGTAGCGCCCGTGACCTCTGCCGCCGCGCTCACCCCACGCCGGGAGAGGTTCGCACGCCGCCGGCTCTACCGGCTGATGACGATGTCGCTGGGCATCACCGCGGTCGTCGAGGCGGCCAGCGTCGTTCCGGCGATGACATCGCAGGCCGCGACGCTGACGCCCCTGTACTGCCTCGTCGCGGTCGTCGTGGTCACGGTGCCGGCCATCGTCGCGCTGGTCGTGTTCTCCCGGGCATCGCTGGTCGCGCTGCGGTGGATCTGGCGGGTGCAGGCCCTCGGGATGCTGGCGGTGTACCTTGCCATCCCCCTGGCGCTGGGCACCACGCGTGTGCCCGTGGCGTTCGGCCTGACCTGGGTGGCCGAGCTCGAGATCATCCCCGCGTGCGCAGCCGTGCTCGCCTGGCGGCTGCGCGGCGTGCTCGTGTACCTGGTGGTCTGGCAGACCACGATGTTCTCTGTCGCGTGGTTGTGCTGCGACGATCCGCTGCGCGGGCGCGCGTTCGGAGACGCCCTGCGGCAGCTGTTCTTCATCACCATGTTCATGTGCCTGGCCTTCGCGTTGCTGCGCGCAGGGAGGCTCCTGGATGCCGCCGTCGACGACGCCGTCCGCGAGTCGCGGATCGCCGCGGGCGCGGACGCGCGCCGCGCGGCACGCGGGCGCGTGCAGATGCTCGTGCACGACAGCATCATCGTCGCCCTGCTGGCCTATGCGAACGGAGCCGGACGCGAGCGCGTGCAGGCGGAGGCCGCCGCCGCGCTCGCGCAGATGCGTGAGGGATTGCGTGACCGGCGTTCCCAGGGCACGCCGCAGCAGGTGGCATGGCGGCTGCAGGCGCTGACCACCCGCATGGATCCGGGCGTGCAGTTCGACTACTCGTTCACCGGGGACGACCTCATCCCGGGTGCGGTGTCGGCGGCGTTCGAAGAGGCGCTCGCCGAGGCGTTGCGCAATAGTCTGCGGCACGCGTCGGACGGGGCCCCGGTCAACCGCCAGGTGCGGGTGACGGTGTCGGCCGAGGGCATCGATCTCGTCGTCCTCGACGACGGGGCCGGGTTCGATCCCGCCAGGATCGACGCGACGCGGCTCGGCGTGCGCCAGGGCATCGTCCATCGGATGCGCAGCATCGAGGGCGGCGACGCGCAAGTGCGCAGCACGCGCGGCTACGGCACGGCGGTGTCGTTGAGCTGGAGGCGTCCGTGATCGGTCGGGGGCGCGAGGCGGCGGGGGCAGGCCCGGGGCAGGGGATGCCGGTAGACGCGGTGCGGGAGGCGCGGGGGAGCGACGCGGTGCGGGAGGCGCGGGGATCCGGCCCGCTGCGCGTGGTGCCCACGACCGGTCCGGTGTTCCTGCGCCGCCCCATCCCCGTCGACGACATCGGCCACTATCTGGGGTTCTTCGGGGTGGTGCCGTGGCTGCTGTTCGCGCTGTACACGGTCAATGTGACGTACGCCGCCCTGATGCTGGGCGGTCCCGCCGCGCACACTCCGCTGAGCATCACGGTGCTGGTCACGGTGCTGGCAGCCCTGCTGCTGGTCGTGCTGCCGAGCCCCACGCCGCTGCCGGCCTGGCGCACCGTCGTCATCCTCGCCGTCATCGTGTTCGCCACCGCCGCGGTCACCTGGCAGCTGCCCGTGGACGTCACCGACCTCGGTTACCAGACCTGGGAGTACAACCCGTGCGACCTGCTCATGTTCTGTCTGGCCATTCGCGCCCGCATCGTGTCGGCGTGGATCGGGCAGGTGGCGATGCAGGCCACCGTCGCGGCGTGGAGCGTCGCTGTGACCGGCTCGCCCGTGCACGGCCTGCTCACGAGCTACACGCAGGCGTTCCCGCTCGTGGCGTGCTCGGTGTTCGCCATCGGGCTGCACTACACGGCGCGGCAGATCGTGGCGCATCGCGTGGCCGAGCGGGCGCGCGCTGAGCAGGAGGCGCGGGCCGAGGAGGCCGGCCGTGCGGGGGATGCCGAGCTGCGCGTCGTGCGCGAGATGGCGGCGCCGGTGCTCGAGCAGATCGTGGCCGGCGATGCGCCGGAGCCCGCATCCGTGCGAGCGCTGGAGGCGGCCCTGCGCGACCGCATCCGCAGCCCGAGCCTTGCCGTCGAGCCGCTGACCTCGGCGCTGCGTCGGGCCCGGGAGCGGGGCGCCGACGTCGTGGTGCTCGATGACCTGGGCGATGATCCGCTCACCGAGCCGCAGCGGGTGGCGGCGGCATCCTGGGCGGCCGCCCGGGTCGCCGAGGCCGGCGGCTCGAGCATGACCTTGCGCGTCGCACGCGCGCACGCGCAGCCGCTGGTGACCGTCTCCATCGGCGGCGGAGCCGTGTCGCAGCTCACCCTCTGACCCTCCCCGTCCCGTCCCGCGTCCCCGTACCTCATCCCGCGAGGGTGCATCTGACCGCCGAGGAGGTGGTTGCCGCCCTCTCCTTCGGCCGTCAGATGCACCCTCGCGGGGGAGCGGGGCGGGGCGGGCCGTCAGCCACCGAGCGCGTCGCGGATCGCGTCGGCGGCCGCGCGCAGACGGGCTGCCAGCTCGGCAGGCGGGCGCTGATCGGCCAGCGACACCACCGCGATCGCCGCCGGAGCGCGGCCGCGCAGCGGCAGGGGAACGGCCACCGCGTGCAGGTGCGGGATCACCTCGTCGTGGCTGACGGCGAAGCCGGCAGCCGTGGCATCCGCCACCTCGGCCTCGACGGCGGCCCCGATCGTGGCCGGCCACTGCGCCCGCGGGAGCACGCACAGGATCGCCTTGCCGGGCGCGCCGATGCCGACGGGATGCCGCGACCCGGGCCGCTGGGCCACCGAGGCCACCGCATGCCGGGGCTCGACGCTGACCAGCGTCACGCATTCGTCGCGGTCGAGCACCGCCAGGAAACACGTCATCCCGAGGTCGTTGGCCACCGCGGTCAGCTCGGGAAGCGCCTCGGACTGCAGATCGTGGGCCACCCCGGCGGCCAGCGCCGCCAGCCGCGCGCCCAGCTCGATCCGGCCGGCATCGGTGCGGGCGACCAGGCCGTGGTCCTCGAGCGTGCGCAGCAGTCGATACGCGACCGAGCGGTGCACCCCGAGGCGGCGGGCGACCTCGTCGATCGCGAGGGGCTCCCTCGCGTCGCCGAGCAGCTCCAGGATGCGAATGCCGCGGCTGAGCGTCTGACTGGCCGGTGCCTGTGCGGGCGCGGCGGGCGGCAGGGGAGCCGTCGTCGGCGCGGGGAGCGACGTTGCCGGCTCCGAGGGGATGTGGACCATGGATCCTCCGCGGCCGGCCTTGTCGGACATTCCGGCGTCGTCTACGATGTGTTCAATAGTAGAGTGTTGCGTTCTAATATAGAACAAGTGTCCGGGATGCGACACCCTCAGCGCCGAGGAGAATCCATGCAGTTCCATCACCACGGATACGTGTCCGGCGACCCGCGCGTGCAGCCGGCCCGGGGGACCGGTGTGGATCGGCCGGTCGAGCTTCCCGACGAGATGGACGGGCTGATGGTCGGCTCGGGCCCGGCGGG
>CALKHM010000320.1 GCA_937988695.1 uncultured Microbacterium sp.
CTCGGGTTCATCGCGCCGGGTCTGGAACTGCGGGGCGGCACCGCGCAGATCGACGGGCACACCACCCTGCGCGCGGGGGACCGGCCGCGCCCGTCCGCGCTGCGCGACATCCGCGGCCGGGTGGTGAGCTATGTGCCACAGGATCCGGGAGAGGCGCTGGATCCCGTGCTGTCTGTCGGCGCCTCGTTCGCGCAGGTGGTACGTGCCCATCTGGACTCGTCGGATGCTGAGCTGGAGGCGCGGCGCGCGGCGCTGTTCGCCGGTGTGGGCCTGCCGACGGATGCGGCTTTCTCCGCCCGTCGTCCGCACGAGCTGTCCGGAGGCCAGCAGCAGCGCGTGGCGATCGCGATCGCGCTCGCGCTGGAACCCGCGCTGATCGTGATGGACGAGCCGACGACGGGCCTGGACGTGTCCACCAAGCATCGGGTCGTGCAGCTCGTCCGCGAGCTCGCCCGGGGGCGGTCGGCGGGGATCCTCTTCGTCAGCCACGATCTCCCGCTGCTGCTGGGCCTGTGCGACCGAGTGGTGGTGATGCGCCACGGGCGCTTCGTGGAAGAGGGCGAGACCACGGCCATCCGCACCGCGCCGAGGGCCGAGTACACGCGACGACTGCTGGAGGCCGTGCCGCGGATCGTTGCGCCCCCCGAGCCCGTCGACGGCGCGGCGATCCTGCGGGTGCGGGGCCTGGAGGCCCGGCACGGGCGCAAAAGGATCGTCGCCGGTGTCGACCTGGATGTCATCGAGGGCTCCTGCACGGCGGTGATCGGCGAGTCCGGAAGCGGCAAGACGACGCTTGCGCGGTCGATCGCCGGCATCCATCGCCAATGGATCGGCGAGGTGCGGCTGCATGACAAGCCGCTCGCCGCCGACGTCGAGCGGCGCAGCCAGAGCGATCGCGCGGCCCTGCAATACGTCTTCCAGAGTCCCTGGGGCTCGCTGAACCCGCGGCGCACGGTCGGCGGTTCGATCGCCGTCGCGGCCCGTCGGCTGCGAGGCACCGGGGTGCGTGCGTCGCGAGAGGCTGCCCGCCAGATGCTGGATCGCGTCGGACTGTCACAGGACTACTTCGACGTGATGCCGCAGCGGCTCTCCGGCGGGCAGCGGCAGCGCGCGGCCCTTGCCCGGGGACTCGTCGCACGGCCGCAGGTGCTCATCTGCGACGAGGTGACGAGCTCGCTCGATGTCAGCGTGCAGGACGAGGTCATGAGCCTGCTCGAAGAGCTGCGCGAGCAGCAGCGGATGACGCTGCTGTTCATCACGCACGATCTGGCCCTGGCGACACGCCTGGCCGATCACACCGTCGTGCTGCGCGACGGGCAGGTAGTGGAGTCGGGCGCGACTCGCGACGTCCTCGGACATCCGGGCCACGAGTACACCATCGCCCTCGTCGAGGCGATGGAGCGGTCCTGGGCGAGGGCGACGCCGGCCAGCGGGTCGGGCAGGGCTCAGCGGCCCTGAGACGGTGAGAACCCGGCGGCGAACGACTCGGCGATGGCCAGGACCGCGGCGTGCACGGGGCCGGTCGTGATCGCGGGGATGACCGAGGCGTCGACCACGAAGAGGTTGTCCAGTCCTCTCAGACGGAGCGAGGAGTCGACGACCGAGTCCTCGTCGGCGCCCATGCGACACGTGCCAACAGGATGATGATGGGTGATCGCGGCTCGCGAGATGAAGGCGTCGATCGCAGCCGTGTCCGAGGTAGCGAGGTCACCGGGGAGCAGTTCCTGCGCCCGCCACCGGTCCAGCTCCGAGGAATGGCCCACGAGCCGGGCGAGCTCCAGAGCGCGTCGGAACAGGGTGCGGTCATGCTCGGTCGACAGGTAGGCGGGGTCGATGATCGCAGCGTCGTCGACCTCGGGACCCGTGATGCGCAGGGCGCCGCGGCTCGTGGGGTGGGTGACGCCGAACAGCAGCGTGTAGCCCTCGCCATCCTCGAGCGCGTCAGCGATCGCGGCGTAGCGCTCGGAGACACTCGGGCCCACGACGCAGCCGACGACCACCTCCGGCGTGCCGGTCGCGCCGGGCCCGCCCTCTGCCAGATAGGTCATGGACTCCGAGATCTGCAGTCGGGTGGGAGGGATCGGCCGGCGGGAGCGGTACAGATTGCCGGCGCCCAGCAGATGGTCGTGCAGATTGCGTCCGACCTGACGGCGCTCGAGCACGGCGTGGACGCCTGCGGCGGCCAGCACCTCGGGGTCGCCGATGCCGGAACGCATGAGCAGCAGAGGATCGCCGATGGCACCGGCGGCGAGGATGATCTCGTCGGCTTCGAGCATCTGCCGGACGCCGTCGCGACCCAGCTGGGCACCGGTCACCGTGCCGCCCTTCACGACGAGGCGATGCGTGGTGGTCTGCTCCAGGACCGTCAGGTTGGGGCGCGCGAGCACGTCGGGGGTGAGATACGCGTCGGCGGCGGTCACCCGCCGTCCGTTCTCGATCGTCAGCGAGTTCGGGGTCGCCCCGACCATGTCCCCGTGGTTGTGGTCGTGGATGCGGGGGACGCCCAGTGACATCCACGCGTCCAGGTACGAGGTGACCAGCGGACTGGACAGCTGCCGGTCGGGCAGCAGCACGGGCATCGGACCCTGTCCGCCGTGCATCTGGTCGGCGCCGCCGGAGAAGCGCTCGAGCGCGCGGAAGAAGGGGAGCAGCCCCGCCCACGACCAGCGGGCGTCTTGCGTCTCGTGCGCCCAGCGCGCGAAGTCGGAGGCGTCCCCGCGCATGTGCGCCATGGCGTGCAGGTTGCTGGAGCCGCCGAGGCCCCGACCGCGCGGCCACGGCATCCGGCGCCCGTCGAGGCCCGCCTGCGTGGTCGTCGTGTACGCCCAGTCGTAGGCCCGGCCTTGGATGAACGGCCACCGCTCGGGCCGGGCCACCTCCGGGTCGGAGACTCTCGTCCCGGACTCCACGAGCACGACACGGCGGTCCGGCTGCGCGCTCAGGCGGTTTGCCAGCACACAGCCGGAGGAGCCACCGCCGACGATGAGGACGTCCGCGTGCGTCATGCGCTCAGTTGCGGGTGTGACCACCGTCGACCACGAGGGTCTGGCCGGTGATCCAGCCGGCTTCCTCGGAGGCGAGGAAGGCGACCGCCGGCGCGATGTCCTGCGGCAGACCCCGGCGGTCGAAGGCCTGGGCGGGCACCACGTAGCCGAAGCCCTCGGCGTGCGGACCGGCCATCACGCCCTCGCTCGCCGTCAGTCCCGGCGCTACCGCGTTGACGGTGATGCCGTTCTTGCCCACCTCGCCGGCAAGCGCGCGCACGAGACCGATGGAGGCGCCCTTGGTCGCTACATAGTGGGCGCAGTTGGGGGTGCCGGCCACGAACGTGTTGGAGGCGATGTTGACGATGCGACCGTAGCCCGCCCGTGCCATCTCGTCGCCGATGGCGCGGATCATGAGGAAGAGGCCGTCGAGGTTGACCGACATGACGCGGCGCCATTCCTCGAAGGTGATGTCCTCCCAGGGCACGAAGGGCACGATCGCAGCGTTGTTGACGAGGATGTCCACGCGGCCGAACTTCGAGAGCACCTCGTCGCGCAGCGCCTTCACCTGCTCGGGGTCGCTCACATCGGTGCGCACGGCGTGGCCGTCGATCTGCGCTGCCACCGCCTTCGCGCCGTCCTCGTTGAGATCTGCGACGACGACCTTGTGGCCGTGCTTGGCGAGCTCCCGCGCGATGGCCGCGCCGATGCCCTGTGCGGCGCCGGTGACGATGGCCACCCGCTGTGCAGATTCCGTCATGGGGTCACGCTCCTGTTCCTTGCTGTCTCGGGTCTCGGGGTCGTCCGACCGGTCCGCGGCTCATTCCCCGCCGTAGTAGGCGGGTGCCAGCTTCCAGGTGAGGAACGGCTCCATCTCGTGCGAGGGGTACACGTCGGCGCCCTTCGTGCGTGAGAGGTACTTGAGCCGTCGGATGGAATCGAGGGAGTCGGTGGGGTCGTTGTGGAACCCGCCCACGATCTCGTCGTCGAGCGTGCGATGCGTGTAGGCGGCGTCGCCCGCGAAGAGCATCGAGGGCTCGTTCGCCAGTTCCACGAGCATCGAGTAGTGCCCGACGGTGTGGCCCGGCGTCTCGAACAGGTGCACGCCGGACGCGATCTCATAGTCGCCGGAGATGGCCTGGTACTTCACGCCCTCGTGGTCGAAGGACAGGTCCGAGTAGCCGAGGCGCTCGAAGGACTCGGGGACCTTCGCATGCCGCAGCTCCTCCTTGTGCACGAGGGTGACCGCGTTCGTCAGGTACTTGTTGCCGCCCACGTGGTCGAAGTGGAAGTGGGAGTTGACGACGATGTCCACGTCTTCGGGCTTGTAGCCGCACAGCGCCAGCTGGGCCGGGATCGTCTGTTCCGGCGTCTGCTCGGGAAGCTCGAACGGGAGCACACGATTGGTGTGCTCCAGGTCGTAGCCGGTGTCATAGAGGATGAGCGCGTCGGGATGCTCCACCAACACGCTGTAGACGGGGAATCGCACCGGGGTTCCGGGGTCGATGTGCCAGAACACGTCCGACTTGTCGATGACCAGCGTCCCACCGTCGAGCAGGTACACCTTCGGATCAGCCACGTTGCCTCCAAAGCCAGGAATCTTATATGTCGTTATTCGATTGTCACGATATGAGATTTGCACGGGGACGTCAAGAGTCTCCGCCGTCGGTCCCGCACACCTGCGAAGCCGCTGCGTCAACCCGCCGCGGGGGAGGGCTCCGGGAACGGCGTAGGCGGTGGAGAGGCCAGTCGGGGACCGTCCTCGAAGCGCGGCTCCGCCGAGTAATAGGCCCACCGATAGCAGCGGGTGAGCATCGGATCCTTCGCGAAGTCGCCGATGCAGGTCATGTCCTTGTAGCGCGCGGTCGTCCCCTCCTCATAGTGCACGCGGCAGAGCACGCTGAAGACTCCGGCCGGCGCCTGGCCGCCGACCAGGTGCTGCGACGGGATCCAGCAGTCCACGGACTGCGCGGTGCCGGCGCCGTCGGCCTCGGCACTCGAGCTCGCCGCGCGGCGCAGCTGCGTGAGGGCGGCCGTGTCGCGAGCGGAGAGGGAGGGACTGACCACCGACGTCGTACCGGTCGGCGCCGGGGCCCCCGGACCGTCGGCGGCCGAGCAGCCGACGAGAAGGAAGGCCGCCGCAGCGAGGGATGCCAGGGCGCCGATGATCGATCTGCTGATCATGCATCCTCCTTCGAGTGCCGACGACTTCGTCGGATCATGGGAGTGTGTCGATCCGTTGACACTGAATCAACCATCTCATAATATCAAACACGTCTCGCATAGTGTGAGAACAACCTGGAGTGCTCCGCCGTCCCGAAACGGCGGGACAACGAAGTCCTAGAGGGCAATCCAGAAGGGGAGGACGCAATCATGAGCGACACACAATCCTTGCGCCCGGGGGGTCGGATCCTCAAGCGGGTCGTCGCCATCGCCGGTATGGCCGTCCTCGTCGCGAGCATGGCGGCGTGCACCCCTCGTGGTGGCGGCTCCGGCGGCCCGGCGAGCTCGGGCGCCTCGGGCGACAGCGGCGCGAAGGTGACCAACATCGCGGTGGTGACACCGGCCACCGAGTCCGACCACGGCTGGAACCAGCAAGGGCTGGCTGCTGCCAAGGCGACCGCCTCGGCGCTGAACCTCACCTTGATGACCGACACGAACGTCGGCTACGACAACACGCAGACGATCCTGACTCAGGTGGCCAAGAAGGACAACCAGCTCGTGATCGCCTGGGCCAGCGGGTTCACGACGGCTGCCGCCCGCGCCGCCTCGGCCACCG
>CALKHM010000321.1 GCA_937988695.1 uncultured Microbacterium sp.
GTCAGCTGCTCCTCGGTCGCCCCTTCCGCGGCCGTGCGGACGATGACGCCGACGTTCTCGGGAAGGACCTCCTTGAGGATCTTCTTGAGACGCGAGCGCTCGGTGTCGGGGAGCTTGCGGCTGATGCCGGACATCGAGCCGTTGGGCACGTAGACGAGGTAGCGGCCTGGCAGGCTCACCTGGGAGGTGAGACGGGCGCCCTTGTGTCCGACCGGGTCCTTGGTGACCTGCACGAGCACGCGGTCGCCGGGCTTGAGCGCGAGCTCGATGCGTCGGGCCTGGTTCTTGCTCTCGCCCTCGGCCGCAGCGGCCTCCCAGTCGACCTCGCCCGAGTAGAGCACGGCGTTGCGGCCCCGGCCGATGTCGACGAACGCGGCCTCCATGCTCGGCAGCACGTTCTGCACGCGGCCGAGGTAGACGTTGCCGATGAGCGACGCGTCTTGGCTGCGGGCGACGTAGTGCTCGGCGAGGATCCTGTCTTCGAGCACGCCGATCTGGATGCGTCCGTTCTTCGAGCGGACGATCATCTCCCGGTCGACCGACTCGCGGCGCGCGAGGAACTCCGCCTCGGTCACGACAGGACGACGGCGTCCGGCCTCGCGGCCGTCGCGACGACGCTGCTTCTTGGCTTCCAGACGGGTCGAGCCCTTGATCCGCTGCGGTTCGGTGATGACCTCGACCGTGCGCTCGCGCGCGGACTGCTGATCGTCGTCACGGCTCTCACCGCGGCGCCGGTTGCGGCGTCGCGACGACGTGCTCTCCAGCGCTGGCGCGGAGGGCGTGCCCGGCGACGGCGGAAGCGGCGGCAGCAGCAGGATCTCGGGTGCGTAGAAGTGCAGGTCGGTGGTCACCGCCGAGACGAACTGCTCGGGCAGCAGACCCAGGCTCACGGCCGTCGGCTGCTCGGGCTCGGGCTCGGGCTCGGCAGGAGTCTCCAGCTCGGGCTCGGGCTCGGCCTCGGCCTCGGCCTCGGCAGGAGTCTCCAGCTCGACAGATGCCTCCGCCTCGGCCTCGGCAGGAGTCTCCAGCTCGACAGATGCCTCCGCCTCGGGCTCGGCAGGAGTCTCCGCCTCGGCGGTCACGGGTTCGGGCTCCAGCTCGGCAGAGGGCACGGATGCCTCGTCCGTGGCCGGCGCTTCGGCTGCGGCATCCTCGGCCGGCGCTTCGTCCCCGGTCGGCGCTTCCTCGGCAGACGTTGCCGCCTCGACGGCTGCCGCTGCCTCGGCGGGCGCCTGCGCGTCGGGCGTCTCCGCCCATGCCCGCGCCGCTTCAGCCGCCGGCATCTGAGGGATCAGCGGCGGCTGTGCCGCGGCATCCCAGATCGGCTGCTCGTCATGGGGCTCGTTGTTGTCATCGACCGTCACCGGCGTACTCCCTGCGGGTGACACCGCGCGTCACCCGACGAAATCTCGTGCGGCGCCGCTCCGCCCTTCCGGTGCGGGACGGGGGCCGCGAACTCACTCGGTCTGCAGCAGGCCCGTGGCGCTGACTGCAAGGGGCGTTCGTCGCCCGAAGTCTTCGTGATGCGTCTCGCGGCGCGGCCGCGAATGCATCCTGCAGCCATTATCGCACTACCGACGCTGAAAGTGCGAAGCGACGCCGCTCGTCGACTCGATCCGGGCCGTGCTGCGCCGTCTGCTGAACCGGGAATGCCATAATTCCACGCATGGCACACCCTCCGTCGCACACCCGACCGACCGGCCTGGCCGTCTGGCTCATCATCGCGGGGGTGATCGGATGGTGGGCGGCCTTCCAGCTCACGCTGGAGAAGATCTTCCTGCTGCAGAACCCCTCATCCAAGGCGTCCTGCGACTTCAGCGTCCTCGTGCAGTGCGGCAAGAACATCGAGTCCCCCCAGGGCAACGTCTTCGGCTTCGCGAATCCGATCATCGGCGTAGCGTGCTGGGTCGCTCCGATCGTCGTGGGGTTCGCCATCCTCGCCGGCGCGCGCTTGGCCAGCTGGTACTGGTGGCTGTTCTGGGCGGGCTTCGTGTTCGCGATCTCGTTCGTGTGCTGGCTCATCTACCAGAGCATCTTCGTGCTGAACACGCTGTGCCCGTGGTGCATGGTGACCTGGGCGGTGACGATCCCGTCATTCTTCGCCATGACCGTGCACCTGCTGCGATCGGGCGTGGTGCCCTTGCCAGAGCGCGGCAGACACGTCGCCGAACGCCTCATGGCATTCGTGCCGCTGATGACGATCGTCGGCTACGGGGTGGTCATCCTGCTCGCGCAGGTCCGCTTGAACGCGATCCCCAACATCTGGCACACGATTCAGATCACGCTCGGCTGGGCCTGAGCGCTCAGCCGAACCAGATGGCGAGCTCGCGCGCCGCCGACTCGCGGCTGTCCGAGCCGTGCACGAGGTTCTGCTGCACGGGAAGCCCCCAGTCCCGTCCGTAATCGCCACGGATGGTGCCGGGCGCGGCCGTCGTCGGGTCGGTCGTGCCCGCCAGTGACCGGAAGCCCTCGATGACGCGCTCCCCCGCGACGCGGATCGCGACAGAGGGGCCCGACATCATGAACTCGATGAGCGGCTCGTAGAACGGCTTGCCCTCGTGCTCGGCGTAGTGCCTCTCAAGGCGCTCACGATCGGGTTCGACGAGGCGCAGATCGACCAGCGAGTACCCCTTGGCCTCGATACGGGCCAGGATCGCCCCGGTCAGGCCCCGCGCGACGCCGTCGGGCTTTACCAGGACGAGAGTCTCTTCGGTGGCCATGTCATTCTCCGTTCGCAGATTCGGCGTCTCGCATCAGCTGGGCGTTGCGGCGGTCCAAAGACGCCCCCTTGATCGTCGCATACCCCCACATCGCACCGAAAACCAGGGCGACGAACAGGATCGCCGGCACCAGGAACGCCGCAAGGGCCAGCACCACCTGCAGGGCCCAGCCGAGCACGATCCCCCAGCGATGGCGCAGCACTGCGCAGGTCGCGAGCATCAGCACGGCCATCACGGCCCCGCCGACGATGCCCCACCAGTCCGGTACGGAGTCGGGCAGCGCCTTCAGGCCGAACACGACCAGGCCTGCGAGGAACACCACGATGGTCTCGAACGCCAGCACGATCTGGCCGAGCGACTCCGCGGCGCCTCGTCGACGGCGCGGTGCGGCCTGAGGCCTGGGCGTCACTGATCCCACCCGCTCTTCCAGTCCTCGGCCTTCGACAGCGTGATCGCCTGCCCCGCCAGCACGATCGAGCCCGCGATGACGACCGCACGACGATCGGATGCCGCAGCCCACTCGCGGGCGGCATCGGCGGCGTCGGCGAGGTCGGGGTGCACGGTCACCGGGAGGCCCGCGGCCTCCACGAGGTCGGCGACGAGGTCGGCATCACGCGCACGCTCGGATTCGGGTGCCGTGGCGAACACACGCGTGGCGACCGTGGCCAGCTCCGCGACGATGCCCGCGGCATCCTTGTCGGCGAGCACGCCGAAGACGACGCCCCACTCGTTGACGTCGAACGACTCGCGCAGAGCCTGCACCAGGGCGTGCGCTCCGTGCGGATTGTGCGCGGCGTCGACGAAGACCGTCGGCGCGGTCCCCAGCAGCTGGAGGCGGCCCGGCGAGGTCGCCCGCGACAGTGCCTCGGCGACGATGTCACCGGGGATCGCCTGTGTGGTCTGCCCGATGAGCGACTCGACGGCCGCGATCGCGAGCGCGGCGTTGAAGCCCTGATGCGACCCGTACAGCGGCAGGTACTCGTCGGCGTAGACGCCGCCGAGCCCACGCACCGTGATCTGCTGGCCACCGACGGCCAGCCGCTGCTCGACGAGGGCGAAGTCCTCGCCCTCGAAGGCGATCGTCGCACCCTTGGCTGCTGCCGCCGCCCGCAGCACCCGCTCGGCCTCGGGCAGCTGCCGGGACGAGACGACGGCCGCGCCGTCTTTGATGATGCCGGACTTGACCGTGGCGATCGCCTCGATCGTGTGGCCGAGACGGTCGGCATGGTCCATCGCGATGGGCGCGAACACGGCGACGTCGCCGTCGGCGGTGTTCGTCGAGTCCCACGACCCGCCCATGCCCACCTCGAGCACGAGCACGTCCACCGGGGCGTCGGCGGCCACGACGAAGCCGAGCACGGTGAGCAGCTCGAAGAACGTCAGCGGGGCGTCGGATGCGGCCCGCAGCTCGGCGTCGACGATGTCGATGAACGGAAGGATCTCGTCCCAGGCGTCGGCCACGGCACCGTCGTCGGCGGGCTCGCCGTCGATGAGGATGCGCTCGGTGAACCGCTCCAGGTGCGGGCTCGTGAACAACCCGGTGCGCAGCCCATGCGCCCGGATGAGACTCTCGATCATCCGCGCCGTCGAGGTCTTCCCGTTCGTGCCGGTGATGTGCACCACCCGGTACGTGCGCTGCGGATCGTCGAGCAGCTCGAGCACCCTGCGGGTGCGCTCCACGCGCGGCTGCACCCACTGCTCGCCCTGCCGCTTGAGCAGTTCGGCGTAGACCGCGTCGGCGCGCTCACGATCGTTCATACGGATGCCTCGACCTTCTGCACGGCGACCCAGAAATCGCCGGCGTTCGCGAACTTCCCGGTGGGGAACTCGGCCAGATGCCCACCGTCGACGACGGGGGCCACGTCCACGGCGGTCACGCGATGCGCGACGGCCAGCGTCTCGCCGGCGACGTCGGCGACGTCGAACGCCGAGGCCACCGCGTCACGATCGGTCTCGTCGGCGAACGCCAGCTGCAGGTGGATGCGATCGCTGACATCGAAGCCGGCGGCCTTACGCGTGTCCTGCACCGCGCGGATGACGTCGCGGGCAAGCCCCTCGGCCTCCAGCTCCGGGGTCGTCACGGTGTCCAGCAGCACGAACCCGCCCTGCTCGAGCACGGCGAGCGCCTCCCCCGCGGGTCGGCCGCTGGTCTCCAGCACGAGCTCGTACTCGCCGGGCTCGAGAGCGATCCCGCCGGCGGTGACCACCCCGTCCGCCTGCGACCAGTCGCCGGCCCGCGCGGCCTGGATGACCTGCTGCACGGCCTTGCCGAGCCGCGGACCCGCCGCGCGCGCGTTCACCGCCAGCCGGTGCGTGATGCCGTATTCCGCCGCGGTGGAGTCACCGAGCGCGACCAGCTCGACGGTCTTCACGTTCAGCTCGTCGCGCAGGATGCCGTCGTACGGCGCCAGCGCCGCCGCGTCGGAGACCACCACGGTCAGCCGTGCCAACGGCAGTCGCACCCGCTTGCGCTCCTTCTTGCGCAGGGCGTTGGCGACCGACGACACGTCGCGGACGGTGTCCATAGCGGTGCGGATGCCGGTCGCGTCGGGGAAGGATGCCGCGTCGGGCCAGTCGGTAAGGTGCACGCTGCGTCGGCCGGTCAGTCCCTGCCACACCCGCTCGGCCACCAGCGGAATCAGCGGAGCGGCCACACGACACAGCGTCTCCAGCACCGTGTAGAGCGTGTCGAACGCCTCTGTCGAACGCGGGTTCGCGGCATCCACCCCCACCCAGAACCGGTCGCGCGAGCGCCGGATGTACCAGTTCGTCAGCGCCTCGGCGAAATCGCGCAGTCGCTCGGTGGCAGTCGTCGAGTCCAGCCCCTCCAGGTCGGTGGCGACGTCGGCGACCAGTCGCCCGGTCAGCGACAGGATGTACTGATCGAGCACGTCGGTCGAGTCGGTACGCCAGGTGGCCTCGTATCCCGCGCCGTCCGGGCCGGCCGCGGCGTTCGCATATGTCGCGAAGAAGTACCACGCGTTCCACAGCGGAAGCAGGAACTCGCGCACGCCGGCACGGATGGCCTCCTCGGTGACGACGAGGTTGCCGCCGCGCAGCACCGAGCTGGACATCAGGAACCAGCGCATCACATCGGAACCGTCGCGGTCGAACACCTCAGAGACGTCCGGGTA
>CALKHM010000322.1 GCA_937988695.1 uncultured Microbacterium sp.
AAACCGCCCGCAGTTTGATGTGCATTCGCCAAATTCATGTGAATTTGGCGCACAGGAGGCGAGGGAGGCCGCGGCGCGGGGCCGGACGCGGCGCGGCCTACACTGGCCGCATGAGCAACGACGCTCCCGACGCCGCTGCGCGCGACGCCGCCGCCGCTCCCGCAGCCCGGCTGTCGGCCGGCATCATCACCCGCTACGCCGCAGGCTCGATCGGCACCGGCGGGTTCGCCACCCTGCCCGGGCTGGTGCTGACCTACTACCTGACCGACTCCTTGGGCGTCGCGGCCCTCGCCGCGGGTGTGGTGATCACCGCCGCCAAGGTGTGGGACGTCATCATCGATCCGGTCGTCGGCGCCCTCAGCGACCGCGACCGGATCCGGCACGGCACCAGGCGCGGACTGATGATGCTCGGCGCCTGCACGATCTGGGCGTTCTTCGCGCTGACGTTCGCGACCCCGGCCGCGCTCGGCCCCGTGCTCGGCGCGATTTGGGTGCTGGTGGCCTTTCTGTTGACGGCGACCGCGTTCAGCCTGTTCCAGGTGCCGTACATCGCGCTGCCCGCCGAGCTCACACCCCGGTACGACGAGCGCACCCGGCTGCTCACCTGGCGCGTCGTCGCGCTCACCCTCGCGATCCTGCTGTTCGGGGCCGGCGGGCCCGCCCTACGGCGTGTCACGGGCGGGTACCTGGTGATGGGCATCGTCGCCGGCATCGTGCTGACGGTCGGGATGCTGGTGGCCACCACGGTGTCCGCGCACGCACGCGCTGCCCGTGAGGATGCGGCTTTGGCACCGGGGCGCTCGGTGCCAGCGCCACGACGCGACCCTCGCTCGGCGACGAGCGGGCTGGACATCCGCGCGCACTATGCCGAGGGACTGGCGGCCCTCCGTCGCAGCGCGCCGTTTCGCACGCTCCTGGGGGCATACCTCCTGCAGGCCCTGGCCACCGGCCTGATGCTCGCCGGTGCCCAGTACGTGGCCACCTGGGTGCTGCACTCCGAGGCCGCCGTCGAGCTGTTGTTCGCAGCCCTCATCGCGCCCGCGTTCCTCGCCGCGCCCGTGTGGGGAGCGATCGCGAACCGGCTCGGCAAGGAGCGCACGTTCGCCTACGCGAGCGTGTTGTTCGCGCTGGCGGCCTTGTCGCTGCTCGGCCTGCAGTTCGCGCCGGGTGCCTGGGCGTACGCGCCGGTCGCCGTCGCGGGCATCGCCTACGCGGGCATGCAGTCGCTGCCGATGGCGATGCTCCCCGACGTGATCTCGCACGACGAGCGCACGCACGGACCGGGCCGGGCGGGCGCGTTCAGCGGGGTGTGGACCGCCGGGGAGACGATCGGCATGGCCCTGGGCGCGACCGTGCTGTCGATCATCCTCGCGGTCACCGGCTACATCTCGTCGACGAACGATGCAACGGTCACGCAGCCGGATGCCGCGGTCAGCGGGATCGTCGTCAGCTTCAGCGTCGTTCCCGCTGTGCTGATCGTGCTGAGCCTGGTGGCGCTCGACCGCTACCGCCTGCGCCGCAGCGACATCGACGCCGCCTGAGGCATCCGATCGCACCCGTCGTGAGACGCAGTCTCACGACTAGACTGAGACACCCCGCCCGAAGGAGAGCGTCGTGCCGACACCCGCGAACAGCCACGAGCCCGCGTCGGAGCTGAAGCGTCCGAGCGCGAAGAAGACGGCCGCCGCAGACGCCTCCGCCGCGCTTGCCGACGCGACGCGAGCCGAGCTGGACGACGCGATCGCGGCCGTCGGCTCCGGCGCGCGCACGTGGAGCCTGCTGACGCTCGATCAGCGCGCGCGGCTGTTCGAGCGCGTGCGCGCCGCCGTGGTCGCCTGCGCCGAGGAGTGGGCGACCGTCGCCGCGCGCTCGAAGGGGCTCGACGAGTCGAGCCCCCTGTTCGGGGAGGAGTGGCTGGCGGGGCCCTACGCCGTGCTCGGCGCGATCGACGGATACGTGTCGACGCTGCGGGCGCTGGCGCGGGGCGCCAGCCCGCTGGACGGAGTGAAGACGGATGCCGCGCCCGGCGGCCGCGTGCGTGCACACGTGTTCCCCGCAGAGAGGATCGACCGGCTGCTGCTGTCGGGCTTCACGGGCGAGGTCTGGTTCGAGCCGGGTGTCTCGGCGCGGCAGGCCGCGGATTCGGCAGGGCTCGGCCAGCGGCATCCGGCAGGGCAGGCGAGCGTGGGCCTCGTGCTCGGCGCCGGCAACATCACCGCGATCCCGGTGATGGACGTGTTCTACGAGCTGCTGGCCGCGAACCGCGTGAGCGTGTTGAAGGTGAACCCCACGCAGGATGCGCTCGTGCCACTGTTCGAGCGCGCCCTGGCACCGCTTACCGAACCCGGCTTCCTGCGCATCGTGCGCGGCGGTGGAGACGTCGGCGCCTATCTCACCCGGCACGAGGCGTTCTCGCACATCCACATCACGGGTTCTGCGACGACGTTCGACGCGATCGTGTGGGGCACCGGGGCCGAGGCCGCACGGCGGCGGAAGGCAGGGGATCCGAGGCTTGCCACGCCCATCACGGCCGAGCTCGGCGGCGTCTCGCCCATCATCGTCGTGCCGGGGCGCTGGACGACAGCCGACCTGGAGTACCAGGCATCCCACATCGCCACCATGCGGCTGCACAACAGCGGGCACAACTGCATCGCCGGGCAGGTCGTCATCATCAGCCGCGACTGGCCGCAGCGCGGCGCGTTCCTGGCTGCGTTGCGCGAGGCGTACGCGCAGGCGCCGCAGCGTCCAGTGTGGTACCCGAACAGCGATGGCCGACTCGAGGCGGCCGCGACCGACTATCCCGACGCGACCTGGTCGGCTGACCGCACCCGGGCCCTGGTGGAGATCGGCGCCGACGACGATGCAGACCCTCTCGAGCGCACCGAGTACTTCGCACCGGTGCTCGGCGTGATCGGGCTCGCCGGCAATGGCCAGGAGTTCCTGGATGCTGCTGTGTCACACGCGAACGGGAGGCTCACCGGCACGCTCGGCGCGAACGTGCTGATCGATCCCGACACCGAGCATGCGCTCGGCGACGGCTTCGAGCGGGCGATCGCCGAGCTGCACTACGGTGGCATCGCGATCAACGCCTGGACCGGGATCGTGTTCGCCACCCCGGTCCTGTCCTGGGGTGCTTTCCCCGGCGGATCGATCGACGACGTCGGCAGCGGCATCGGGGTGGTGCACAACACCCGGCTGCTGGGCGGCGTGGAGCGCTCGATCATGCGCGGGCCGTTCCGTCCGTTCCCGCGCTCGCTCGGCCGACGCGACCGGTTCTCGGTGCTGCCCAAGCCGCCGTGGTTCGTCGATGCCCGCACCGGTAGCGCGGTCAGCGAGGGCCTGACCCGGTGGAACATGCACCACAGCGCGCCGCACCTGGTCGCCACCCTGACGAAGGCCATGCGCTCATGAGCAGGCCGCTGCAGGCGGACTACATCGTCGTCGGCGCAGGCTCCGCGGGCGCCGTCGTGGCGGCGCGACTGAGCGAGGACCCGCACGTCGAGGTGCTGCTGCTCGAGGCCGGCGGCCCCGACAAGGCGCTTGAGCTGCACGTGCCGGCCGCGTTCTCGAAGCTGTTTCGCGGCCCGTACGACTGGAGCTACGACACCGCGCCGCAGCCGCGACTGGACGGTCGCACGGTGTACTGGCCGCGCGGCAAGACACTCGGCGGGTCGTCGTCGCTGAACGCCATGATGTGGGTGCGCGGGTTCGCCGCCGACTACGACGCGTGGGCGACCGCGGCCGGCCAGCGCTGGTCGTGGCAGTCACTGGTCCCGTACTTCCAGCGTGTCGAGCGCACGCAGGATGCCACGGACCCGACGCAGGGCACGACCGGTGCGCAGCACGTCGAGCATCAGCGCGACCCGCGTCCGCACACCGCGGCGTTCCTGCAGGCAGCGCGCGAGGCCGGCTACTCGGTCACCGCGCCGAACCTGCCCGCCGGTCAGGGATTCTCACAGACCATGGTCACTCACCACCGGGGTGCGCGCGCATCGACCGCCGACGCGTATCTGCGACCGGCATCCCGCCGGCGGAACCTGCGCGTGATCGCCCATGCGCTCGTACGGAAGGTGACGTTCGAGGGCGCCCGCGCCACCGGCGTCTACGTGGAGATCGACGGCATCACCCGGCAGGCCGGCGCGAGACGCGAGGTCATCCTCTGCGGCGGCGCGATCGGCACCCCGCAGCTGCTGCAATGCAGCGGCATCGGGCCGTCCGCGCAGCTTCGCGCGCACGGCATCTGCCCGCTCGTGGACGCCGAGGAGGTCGGCGCGAACCTGCAGGACCACCTCGTGGCCGGGCTCGCCCCCGCCGCGCGCGGCGGGACGCTGTATGGAGCCCAGAAGCCGCGGCAGCTCGTGGCGTACCTGGCCCGGCGACGCGGGATGCTGACCTCGAACGTCGCGGAGGCGTACGGGTTCGTGCGCACCGACGTCGCCGACCGCGCAGGCGAGCCCGTCGGCCTGCCCGACATCGAGATCATCTTCGCCGCGGCGCCCTATGTCGGCGAGGGCCTGGTGCCGCTGCCCGGCGAGGGGCTCACGGTCGGCGCGATCCTGCTGCAGCCGCGCAGCCGCGGCACCGTGCGGCTCGCATCGGCCGATCCGGCGGTCAAGCCGGTCATCGACCCGGCGTACCTGTCCGACCCGCTCGACGAGGAGGCGATGCTCGCCGGCCTCGCGGTGTGCGAGCGGCTGCTGGAGACCGATGCGCTGCGCGCGGTCACCACCGGCGGCTGGGTGCAGCCGGCCGGAGGCGAGCGGATGACGCCGGCCGAGCGTGCGGACGTGTCGCTGCACGGCTACTCGCACACCCTGTATCACCCGGTCGGCACCGCACGAATGGGGTCGGATGCGGCATCCGTGGTGGATCCCGAGCTGCGCGTGCGCGGCGTCGAGGGCCTGCGCGTGGCCGACGCCTCGATCATGCCGCGGATCATCCACGGGCACACCAACGCGCCGGCGATCGTGATCGGCGAGGTGGCAGCCGACCTCATCCGTGACCGGTAGCCGCCGGTCGCCGGGCGAGCGCACCCGGGTCGTCGAGCGAGCGCACCCGGGTCGTCGAGCGAGCACCCCCCTAGCGCCGGTCGTCGGGCGAGCGCACCCGGGTCGTCGAGCGGGCACACCCCTAGTTCCGGTCGTTGAGCGAGCGCAGCGAGTCGAAACGACCACCCCGGGTCGCCGCGCTCCCGCCCGACGCCCGGACGAGCGGTCCGCGGCATAGGCTCGGACCATGGCACAGACACCGGTCACCGTGACCATCACCGGCGCGGGCGGACAGATCGGGTACGCGCTGTTGTTCCGCATCGCGGCGGGCGACATGCTCGGCACTGGGCAGCCCGTGCGACTGCGACTGCTGGAGATCCCACAGGGCCTGCGATCCGCCGAGGGCGCCGCGCTCGAACTGCAGGACGGCGCCTTCCCGCTACTGGGCGACGTGGAGGTCACCGACGACACCGCAGTCGGCTTCGACGGGTGCGATATCGCCCTGCTGGTGGGCTCGCGTCCGCGCGGTCCGGGCATGGAGCGCGCCGACCTGCTCACCGCCAACGCCGGGATCTTCGGCCCGCAGGGCGCCGCGATCGCCGCGCACGCGGCGGCAGGCGTGCGAGTCGTGGTGGTCGGAAACCCTGCCAACACGAACGCGCTCATCGCGCGAGCGGCGGCGCCCGACCTGCCCGACGACCGCTTCACGGCCCTGACCAGGCTGGATCACAACAGAGCCGTCGGCCAGCTCGCCGCCGCGCTCGACGTGATGCCCGGGTCGATCCGAGACGTCGCGATCTGGGGCAATCACTCCGCGACACAGTTCCCCGACATCGCACACGCGACCGTAGACGGTGCCCGAGCGCTGGATGCCCTGTCCGCGCGCTTCGGCGGGCCCTATGCCGCCACGTCGTGGCTCGATGACGAGTTCGTGCCCCGGGTGGCCGGCCGCGGGGCGGAGATCATCGAGGTGCGCGGGTCGTCGTCGGTGGCATCCGCCGCCAATGCCGCGATCGATCACGTGCGTGACTGGATGCTCGGCCGACCCGCCGACGCCGGCTGGACCTCGGCTGCGGTGGTCTCGCATGGCGAATACGGGGTGCCTGAGGGACTGGTCTCGTCGTTTCCCGTCACCAGCGACGGCGATGGGTACCGCATCGTCGAGGGGTTGGCGCTGGATGCCCGCGCACGCGCCCGGATCGACGCGTCCGTCGCCGAGCTCATCGGCGAGCGCGACGCGGTCGCTCGTGCCGGCCTGCTGTAGCCGGCGCCCGGCACGCCAGAACACCCGGCACACCGCCGCGCGACCGCGCGGCGTCCCCAACCCCGGAACACCGTGAACCACGAGGCCGATGACGGCCTCATCCGCCCCACCCGCCCCACGTCTCCGGAGTACGGCACACCCCACGCCCGGCACACCCCACGCCCGGCACACCCCACGCCCGGCGCCGGGCACCGGGCGGCCCGGCAGCCGGCCCCTACACCTGGGCGAAGCGGTCCGTGGCCTCGCGCAGCGCGCGGGCGATCCCCGGCTCGCTGGCGGAGTGGCCGGCATCGGGCACGACCACGAGCTCGGCCTCGGGCCACGCCCGCTGCAGCTCCCACGCCGTCATGATCGGCGTGCACACGCCGTAACGGCCCTGGACGATGACGGCCGGGATGTCGCGCAGCGCCCCCGCCTCGTCGATGAGCTGCCCCTCGCGGAACCAGCCGCCATGCATGAAGTAGTGGTTCTCGATGCGGGCGAACGCCACGGCGTGCGACGGCTCCACGGCATCGGCCACGCGCTCGTCGTCGGGCAGCAGCGACACCGTCTCGGCCTCCCAGCGCGACCACGCCACCGCTGCCGGCACGTGCACGGCCGGGTCGGGATCGCTCAGTCGCCGGTGGTACGCCTCGATCATGCGTGATCGCTCGAGCACCGGGATGGGGGCGATGAACTCCTCCCACTTGTCGGGGAACAGCGCCGAGGCCCCGCCCTCATAGAACCATTCCAGCTCATGCCGGCGCAGCGTGAAGATGCCGCGCAGCACGAGCTCGGACACCGACCCGGGGTGCGTCTGCGCATACGCGAGGGCCAGCGCGCTTCCCCACGAGCCGCCGAAGACCTGCCACTGCTCGATGCCGAGATTGCGTCGCAGCAGTTCGAGGTCGGCCACGAGATGCCAGGTGGTGTTGTGGCGCAGGTCGGCGCCCGGCTCGGACACGTGCGGCGTGGACCTCCCGCATCCGCGCTGGTCCAGCAGCACGATGCGATACCGCTGCGGATCGAAGAAGCGCCGGTGCCAGGCCGCCGTGCCGCTGCCCGGGCCGCCGTGCAGGAAGACGACGGGCCTTCCTTCGGGGTTGCCGCTCTGCTCCCAGTACACCCGGTGGCCGTCGCCGACCAGCAGCATCCCGCTGTCGTACGGTTCGATGTCGGCATACAAGACGGCGTCCAGGCGCGTCGGACCGCTCACTGTCTCCCCCCGACGTTCGGCGTTGTCGTGGAACGTCATGCGCTAACGTTATCGCGGGCGCACCGTCGGGGCGAGGATGCCGCTACCCGCATATGCGAAGAAGCAGGTATTCCGCACCGCCGTCTGCACGGTTGCGACTCCGACGTGCCCGGCTTCCTGCACCACCACCGCGAGGAGTGCCGATGGAACCGCTGCTGCTCGGTCTGCTCGTCGCGATCGGCGGGATCATCCTCATCGTCGTGATCAACACGCTCGCGCAACGGCTGGGCGTGGCAGGTCCCCTGCTGCTGGTGGCGGTAGGCCTCGTCATCTCGCTGCTGCCGTTCCTGCACATCCCGGAGATCCCGCCGGAATGGATCCTCGTCGGAGTGCTGCCGCCGCTGCTGTATTCCGCGGCGGTCAACCTGCCGGCGATCGAGTTCCGCCGTGATTTCGGGCCGATCTCCGGGCTCGCCGTGGTGCTCGTGCTGGTCAGCGCCCTCGTGCTCGGGCTGTTCTTCTGGTGGGTCATCCCGAGCGTCACCCTGCCGGTGGGCATCGCGCTGGGCGCGATCCTGTCGCCGACGGATGCCGTGGCCACATCGATCGTGAGACGTCTGGGAATCTCGCCCCGCGTCGTGACGATGCTCGAGGGCGAGAGCCTACTCAACGACGCGACGGCGCTGGTGCTGCTGCGCACGGCCGTGGCAGCCATCGCCGCGGGGTTCTCGGCCTGGGGCGCGATCGGCGCGTTCGTGTGGGGCGTGGTCATCGCCATCGTGGTCGGGGCGGCGACCGGCTGGATCGTGCTCCGGCTGCGCGAATGGATCGGCGGTGCGGCCGCGAACACCGCCATCAGCTTCTGCGCGCCGTTCCTCGCGTACCTTCCCACCGAGCACCTGGGGGGCTCAGGGCTCGTGGCGG
>CALKHM010000323.1 GCA_937988695.1 uncultured Microbacterium sp.
CAGTCGGATGAGTGCAAACACCTGAGTCGGCGACTCACCGTCGATCTCTCGGATCTCCCGCGCCCCAGCGAATGCCTCGCGCAACGAGACTTCCGCCGATGTGTCATCTAGGAGCCTCGCCGCTATCCATGGCTCAGAAGCGAGCGAGAAGTCCCCAGCGCTCATTCATCACTCCCCTGTGATGTGACCCCCACATCGTCGATGCGGGTCATGATCGGATTATTTCCAACAATAATCACAAGCGCACTTCCTCCGGTGCAGCGCGCACGCCGATCAAACTTCGTGTCGTGCGAAGGAGAACCCATCCTCCGGCGAATAGCTGACGTCGAACTCGTTGAGGCGGCCGCGACCCTCCATGTCCAGGGCCAGCACCAGTTCGCCCCTTAGCGCAGGGCTGGAATGCCAGGCCTGCAGTTCGAACTCGCGCTCAAGCGTCTGGATATGACGGTCGAGCGCATTCCCGCGACACATCCCTATCGGTAGGCGCAGCATGCAGCCGAGGATCGTGCGGGTCAGTCGCGCATCAGGAACCTCGTTCGAGGGAATTTGACCCCGTCCGCCGCGCTCGATCCACGCAGGAATGAAGAAACCGCCGCTGCCATCGTGCTGCAGCACCACCACCTCTAGGGTCTCTTCGGTGTCGCGCACCGTCGCTCGGCCCGGCGGACTCAACTCAGGGTCGACGTCCGGCCCGCTCACCCAGCCGATCAGCGTCCGCCGCTGCGGGTTGACCGCGCCAAGCCGATACGAATCTGCAGCCTGCCGCTGCTTCGCCTGCGCGTTCTTCAGGTCCCGTGTCGCGGCATCCAGCGCTCTTCGCCACGATTCCGGCACGAACTCGCTGCTATTGCCGTAGACCGTCTCGACGAGAGGAGCGATGTCCGCGGGCAGACGCACAACGTCCCGTCGGTGTAGCACCGCAGCGGTCCGGAGCAAGATCGCCTCGGCATACACCGCTCTCGTGCCCTGATCGAAGATCGGCAGAGCATCGGCCCATTCCCGTGCAACCAGCACCAACTGCGCGTGGCGCAGCGGTGAGGGCCGATCGCGCTCTGCGTGCCGATGCAGCCGGCCACTGCGCTGTAGCAGCAGATCTACCGGTGCGATGTCACTGACCATCAGATCGAAGTCGATGTCAAGTGACTGCTCGATCACCTGGGTCGCAACGACAACACTCTTCTCCGGCCGACGCCCCGCCCGGCCGAACTCATCGAGTAGCTCGCGGTCTTTGCGTGCGCGATCGACGCCGAGAAAGCGCGAGTGCGCGAGGGTGATCTCAACATTCTCTCCTACGAATGCGTCGCGGATCGCGGCGACCGTCTCTTGTGCGCGCCGAACGGTGTTTCGGATGACCGCTGCACATCCTCCCTCCCGCAGCGCCGAACGCAGCAGACCGATGAGCTCGGTCAGATCGTCATCCATGCGGACGACGTGCACGTCACGTTGCCGGCCGCTGGATGCCGGCGAGACCACAACTGCCGAACCTCCTGCTGATGTCCGCGAGATCGCCGGGTAACCGATCTCACCCTCGAGCGCGGCATACGGCAATGCGGCGTCTGCCGTAGCTCGATCGCGCCGCGCACGCCGCTGCGCCCAGGTGAGTTCCTCGTCATCTGCGGCCGCGTCACCTGTCGACGCCAGGAGCAGCCGCCGGCCACGATCGTAGGCTTCGATGAACCGGCGACGCTGTGACGACGGCAGAGTCGCTGACAGCAGAATGACCGGCACGCCGTACGATCCGAGCCACTCGATCACCCGGACGAAGTACTCCTGCATGTACACGTCGTACGCATGCACTTCATCGATGATCACGACCTTGCTGGCAAGCGCGAGGTGTCGAAGCATCACGTAGCGGCTGCGCAAGCCAGCGAACAACGCCTGGTCGACTGTGCCGACGACGAAATTCGAGAGAGGTCCTCGCCGCGGATCGCTGAACCAGCGATGAGCGATGACATTCGACGAAGAGGATGCCTCGTGCCGCACATCGTACGCGTCGCCGATGGAGCGGAAGTACGCCTCGCGCCTCTTCTTCGAGTAGTCGGGATTCAGAAATGCGCGGCTGCGAGCCAGGAACACTGTGGACGGCGTCTCCAACCCAAGACGCTCGGCCCAGTCCAGCACCCGCGAGAACATGCCGTCGGCAGTGGCCTGGGTCGGCAGCCCGACGAACACTCCGCTCAAGCCGAATCGGGATGCCAGGATCTCCGCCGCTAGCAGTGCCGCTTCCGTCTTACCCGACCCCATCTCGGACTCGAGGATCATGAGCTCCGGCTGAGCGATCGTCTGTGCCATCTCGATGAATGCCGACTGCGTGGGGTGCGGCGCCGACCCGCGCGGCAATGAGAACCGCGACGCGAGCAGGACCGCGGCATCCGTCTGCTCCGCCTTCGGCTGCCAACGCCACGGAAAGTCGAGCGTCTGCCAGGCCGCGTGCACGCGGTCCTGAGTCGACGAGGCCGCAGGCCCGCCCAACGGCGCAGCGTCGAACAGGTCGCTGCTCGCGATCCAATCGGCCACGATGACCAGGCCGCTCAACAAGACGAGCACGGGCTGCGGCAGCTGCGCGCTCTGCCACCGCGCATGATCCCCGAAGGCGGTGAACGCCGCATCGGCTCCGGCCAGCAGCTCCCGCCGAGCCTCACCCCAAGCTCCCTCTCCCACAAGATGCGGTTTGGAACGGGCTGCCATCACCATGACGGAGTCAGCGGGGCGCCCGTGGTGTGCGGCGGCCACGCTCGCGATGGCGGCGGCGATCGACCGATCGAACCCGTGCTCGTCCACAAGCCAGTCCTGCACGGCAAGATAGCTGACGAGCTCGTGCCGCACCTGTCGGCGTTCTTCTGTGTCCTTAATCATCGGGTCGCATGCGAGCCCCATCTCGCGCATGCGGTCAGCGAGGACGGGAACCTGCACTGCGAAGGCGGGGGAGGCCTTGCCAACGTCATGGACGCCCGCCAACCAGGTCAACAACGCACGTGCGGCCTGCTCTGACCCCACGGCACGTCTGATCATGTCGGTCACGGATCGCGGCGCCCACTCGTCCCACAGCAGTCCTGCGACAGCTGCCGCATCGTCGAGGTGCTGATACAGCGGCAACCAGCCGACGAGGGCGAAGTCCTGCCGCGGGTCGACGCGCGTCTTCGCCCACACCGAGCGGGTCATCGGACTCAGCAGCCCATCGCCTAGTGTCCCGACCACATCGCGCCTCTTCTCTCCCCGTCATCCTGCTGAGCAGACCGTACCGGGAAGCCCCGACAGGGCCGTCTGTGCAAGGCGTTGATGGCGGCAACAGTGCACCTCAAGAGCAGCGCAAGGATGCCGCATCATAAGCAGAAAGCGGCAACGTCAAGAGCGCGGCATCGTCGATCGGACGTCACTCGCAGGCGACGCCGTCGCCGTCGCGATCGAGCTTCCTGCTGTAGCCGGGATCGCCGACGTAGAGCGGATCCTTCCCGGCCGCACGCACCGCCGCGCAGTTCTTGTAATAGGTCTGCGGTGCGGGTTTCGGCTTGACCGGTGCAGGCTTGGGCTTGACCGGTGCGGGTTTCGGCTTGACGGGAGCAGGCTTCGGCTTGACCGGTGCGGGCTTGGGCTTGACCGGTGCGGGTGTGGGTGCCACCGGAGCAGGCGTGGGTACCACCGGAGTCGGCGTGGGTGTGGGAGTAAGCGTCGGGGCCGGCGTGGTCTGTTCCGGTGTCGGGCTCGCGGTGCGTCGCTGCACAGAGGTCTTCAGGTCGGTGGGAACAGGGGTCGAGTCCACGACGCCGACCGATCGGTCACCGTCATTCGACCGTGGTGACAACATCGCCGCGCTGACGCTGCCCGTGACGAGAAAGACGACGGCGGCGCCCGCAGTGACCGCGATGGCCGCGTTCCTGCTGCGTAGCCGCAGCCACGTCGGTGTCTTCTTCGAGAGCGCGACGATGCCGGTGATCAGCAGGACCAGCGCGGCCACGGCGACAAGCGGCGCCAGAAGGAACAACGCCACCAGTGCTGCGATGCCGATCAGCACCCATCCCCATACGGGCACCCGACGCGTACGCTGTGACACTGGTCTCGACTCCTCCCGAGAAAGATGAGAATTCTCTTAACATACTCTGTGGAAACGGTGGCAGTGCGCGCCATCCCCGCATCCCTGCCCGCCGTCGCAGCGCGCGACGGCCAACTAGAATCGAAAGCGTCCGGCGCCCGCGATCCCTGGAGCTGAGCTGCATGACCACCCCCACCTCGGCACCCGTCGCCGACACCGTCGAGAACGCGAAAGCGACGCCCGAGAAGGAGCAGCCGTTTGCTGCTCTCGGACTCAAGCCCGACGAGTACGCCGAGATCAAGAGCATCCTCGGCCGACGCCCCACCAGCGGCGAGCTGGCCATGTACTCCGTGATGTGGAGCGAGCACTGCTCGTACAAGTCCAGCAAGATCTACCTCAAGCGCTTCGGCCAGAAGGTCACGCCCGAGATGAAGACGCGGCTCATGGTCGGGATGGGCCAGAACGCCGGCGTCGTCGACATCGGCGAGGGCTGGGCGGTCACATTCAAGGTCGAGAGCCACAACCACCCGAGCTACATCGAGCCGTTCCAGGGCGCAGCCACCGGCGTCGGCGGCATCGTGCGCGACATCATCTCCATGGGCGCCCGCCCGGTCGCGGTCATGGACCAGCTGCGCTTCGGCGCGATCGACAACCCCGACACCGCCCGTGTCGTGCACGGCGTGGTCGGCGGCATCTCGTTCTATGGCAACTGCCTGGGGCTTCCCAATATCGGCGGCGAGACCGTGTTCGATCCGGTGTACCAGGGCAACCCGCTCGGGAACGCGCTCGCGGTGGGCGTGCTACGGCACGAGGACCTGAAACTCGCCAACGCCAGCGGCACCGGCAACAAGGTCGTGCTGTTCGGAGCCCGCACGGGCGGCGACGGCATCGGCGGAGCATCCATCCTCGCCTCCGACACGTTCGCCGACGGCGGGCCCACCAAGCGCCCCGCCGTGCAGGTGGGCGACCCGTTCGCCGAGAAGGTGCTCATCGAGTGCTGCCTGGAGCTGTACCAGGGCGAGCTCGTCGAGGCGATCCAAGACCTGGGCGCCGCCGGCATCTCGTGCGCGACCAGCGAGCTGGCCGCCAACGGCGGCTCGGGCATGCGCGTCGACCTCGAGAACGTGCTGCTGCGCGACCCCACGCTCACGCCCGAGGAGATCCTCATGAGCGAGAGCCAGGAGCGCATGATGGCGATCGTCGCGCCCGACAAGCTCGACGCATTCCTGGCCGTCACCGGCAAGTGGGATGTCGAGACCAGCGTGCTCGGCGAGGTCACCGGCGACGGTCGCCTGCAGATCTTCTGGCACGGCGAGCAGATCGTCGACGTCGACCCCTCGACCGTGGCCGTCGACGGGCCGGTGTACGAGCGCCCGGTCGCCTACCCCACCTGGATCGACGCGCTGCAGCAGGATCCTGCCGCGGCCCTGGCCCGCTCCACCGATCCCGACACGCTGCGCGAGCAGTTCCTGCGGCTCGTGTCGAGCCCGAACCAGGCCGACACCTCATGGATCACCAACCAGTACGACTTCTACGTCGGCGGCAACACGGCCCTGGCGTTCCCCGACGACGCCGGCATGATCCGCGTCGACGAGAGCTCGGGGCTCGGCTTCGCCATCGCCACCGACGCGAACGGACGCTACTGTCAGCTCGACCCGTACCAGGGCGCGAAGCTCGCCCTGGCCGAGGCGTACCGCAACGTCGCCGTGACCGGCGCGGTGCCGGTGGCGGTCACCGACTGCCTGAACTTCGGCAGCCCCGAGAACCCCGAGGTCATGTGGCAGTTCTCGCAGGCCGTCGACGGCCTCGCAGACGGATGCCTCGAGCTCGGCATCCCGGTCACGGGAGGCAACGTCAGCTTCTACAACCAGACCGGCGACACTCCGATCCACCCGACCCCGGTGGTCGGCGTCATGGGGATCATCGACGACGTCGCGCACCGGGTGCCCAGCGGGTGGCAAGACGAGGGCGAGAACATCTACCTGCTCGGCGTCACCTCCACGGAGCTGTCCGGCTCGGCGTGGGCAGCAACCGTGCACGGCCACCTCGGCGGCCGGCCGCCGGCCGTGGACCTCGCCGGCGAGCAGCGGCTGGCAGAGCTCATCCGCGCCGCCAACGACGAGAACCTGATCTCCAGCGCGCACGACCTCTCCGAAGGCGGTCTCGCGCAGACCCTCGCCGACGGCGTGCTGCGCTTCGGCGTGGGCGCGCGGGTGTGGCTCGACGAGATCATCGAGCGCGACGGCGTGGATGCCGCATCCGCCCTGTTCTCGGAGTCCACGGGTCGCGTCATCGTCACCGTGCCGCGCGAGGACGACGTCAAGTTCCGCGGGCTGTGCGAGGGGCGCGGCTACCCGGTGCTGCGCATCGGCGTCACCGACCTGTCCGGCGCGGATGCCGCCCTTGAGGTGCAGGGCGTGTTCACGATCCCGGCCGCCGAGCTGCGCTCGGCGTCGGCTACCACCCTGCCGGCCGCGTTCGGACCCACCGTCACGGAGTGAGCGCCCTCCGCGGCATCCCGCCCGTGCGGTCAGTCGCCGCCAACGGTGGGCGTTCTCCGGGCCGTGGCGATCGTTCGTGGCAACTCGTGAGCGGAACGTAGACTTGAGGCCATGGCCGACGACGACGAGTACAGCGTCTACAGCGAGCGCCGCCAGCGACGCATCAAGATCACCGCATGGGTCGTCATCGTCGCGCTCATCCTCGTCGCCGGCGGCGCCACGGTGCTCGCACTGCTGTTCGGCTGATTCACGGATGCCGGCGGTCAAGGCCCGCCGCGTCACGCCAGCAGCGCCCGCAGCGCCTCGCCGGTGGTCACCGGTCTGCGGCAGGTGAGGGACCGGCACACGTAGGCCGCCGGCGCGCCCTCCACCTCGGTGCGGCCGGCCAGGAGCGGGATCGCGCCGGCCACACGACTCGGGTCGGCCACCACCGTCACCGTGCCCGGCCGGGGCCTGCCCCGGGCGATGCGCGCGAGCAGCTCCCGCGCCGGCCCCGGCCTTCCGACGATCGCGACCTCCCGCTGCGGCGCGCTCAGCCACTCGAGCTGGCGCAGGAGCCACCCGTGCCGGGTGGGCTGGGCGCCCGCACGACTGCCCGCGACGGCCTCGTCCGCCCGCCGACGCCATTCGAGGTCGCCGGTCAGACCCCCCAGCAGCAGGCACACCTCGATCATCACCGAGGTCCCCGCCGGCACGATGTCATCGGTGCGCGTCTTCGGGCGCGCGAACAGCTCCTGAACCTCCGTGTCGTACCAGCCGCCGCCCTCATCGCGGAATCGCTCGTCCGTCACTGAGGCGAGAGCGGCACCGCGCGTGAACCAGATCGGGTCGCCGGTCGCCTGGAACAGCTCCAGGTCGGCCAGGGCCATCGCGGCATGGTCGAGGAGGAAACCGCTGTCGCCGCCGGCTCCGTGGCCGATCCGGCCGTCGCTGCGCACGCGCTCATGCAGGCGTCGGGCGCATGCGGCGCCGGCAGCGATCCACGCGGGCTCGTCGAGCAGGAGCCCCGCGCGCACGAGGCCCCGCACGGCGAGGGCGTTCGCGTCGGTGAGCACCGCGTCGTCCGTGCGCGGGGCCGTCCGCTGGGAGCGCTGCCCGGCCAGCGCGGCGCGAACGGCGTCCCATCCGGGCGGCGGCGTCGCACGGTCGTCACCTGCACCGGACAGGACGAGGGCCGACCCCTTCTCGGCGGCAGGACCGGTGTCGACCCCGAGCACGCGTGCCCAGTGGCCGGCATCCAGCCCTGCGGGGATCAGCGTCTGGGTGAGCTCTCGGCCCGTCCAGCGATAGTAGCCGCCTTCGACCCCATCACTGTCGGCGTCGAACGCGCAGCGATACATGCCCTCGCCCGTGCGGAACCCGCCCAGCAGGAACTCCGCCGTGCTCCGCGCGACGGCGGCGAGATCCTCCCGGTCCGCCAGAACGGCCGCGGTCGCGTAGGCGACGAGGAGGAGAGCGTTGTCCGGCAGCATCTTCTCGAAGTGCGGCATCCGCCAGTCCGCATCGGTGCAGTACCGGGCGAAACCCCCGTCGAGCAGGTCGTGGATGCCACCGCGTGCCATCGCGGTGAGCGCATGCAGCGCGATCTCGAGCGCTTCCGGATCGCCGGTGCGGGCGTGGCGGTGCAGGAGCCATTCGATCGTCATCGGATGCGGGAACTTCGGCGCCGTTCCGAACCCGCCCCGCTCACCGTCGCGCAGGCGTCTCGCCGCCGCGAACGCGCGCTCCGCCACCGTCTCGGCGTCACCAGACCCTCCGACGCTGCGCTCCCGATCGGCCAGCGCGAGCTCGGCTGCGAGGGACTGGACGGAGGCGTGCACGGCGCCCCGGCGACCGTTCCAGGCACGGCTCACTCCGTCGAGGACCCCGCAGAACGACGGCCGCCCCGCCGCGGCCGCCTTCGGCCAGTACGACCCGGCATAGAACGGCTCGCCGTCCGGGGTGAGGAAGATCGACATCGGCCATCCGCCAGCACCCAGCGCACGGGCGGCGTCCTGGTAGACGGCGTCGATGTCGGGGCGTTCTTCGCGGTCGACCTTGATCGAGACGAACGAGGCGTTCAACACGGCCGCGGTCTCGGCGTCCTCGAACGACTCGGCGGCCATCACATGGCACCAATGGCACGTGCTGTATCCGATGGACAGGAAGACCGGGACGTCGCGACGGGCGGCATCGGCGAAGGCGTCTGCTGTCCACGGGTACCAGTCGACGGGGTCGTCCAGGTGCTGCAGCAGGTACGCGGACGTCGAGCCGGCGAGCCTTGCGGCCATGCCTCCTCCTCACTCGCGCACGGAATGCGCCGTTCGTCTCAGACGTAGGCGAGCGAGCGCAGATGGGCGGCCAACCACGCCTGCGCCTCCGACGACTCGCCATGGGCGCGCAGATCGGAAGAGCACACGTCTGAACTCCAGTCACGCCAATATCTCGTA
>CALKHM010000324.1 GCA_937988695.1 uncultured Microbacterium sp.
TCCTCAGTGTGGGCTTCATGCAGGACTTCCTCGCCGCGTACCCGGGCGCGTATGCGTTGCCGGCGTCGGCGCCGGTCGGGTTTCCGGTGTGGCTGAACTGGCAGCACTTCTTGAACATCTTCTTCATGGTGCTGATCATCCGGTCGGGCCTGCAGGTGCGGCATCAGAAGCGCCCGCCGGCGTTCTGGAGCGCGCGCGGCAAGCCGCAGCGCAAGATCAGCATCAATCTGTGGCTGCATCAGTCGCTGGACATCCTGTGGCTGGTCAACGGCGTCGTCTTCGTCGTGCTGCTGTTGTGGACCGGGCAGTGGATGCGGCTGGTGCCGACGAGCTGGGAGGTGTTCCCGAACGCGCTGTCGGCGGGGCTGCAGTATGTGTCGCTGGACTGGCCGATCGAGGATGGCTGGGTGAACTACAACAGCTTGCAGCAGCTGGCCTACTTCGTCGTGGTGTTCCTGGCAGCACCGCTGGCGGCGATCACCGGCGTGCGGATGAGCGGGGTGTGGCCGAGGAACGCCACGCGCCTGAACAAGGCGTATCCGGTGGAGTGGGCGCGCGCCTTGCACTTTCCCACGATGCTGTTCTTCGTGCTGTTCATCGTCGGACATGTCACGCTCGTGCTGACCACCGGGGCGCTGCACAACCTGAACAGCATGTTCGCTGCGCGCAGCGGCGACGGGTGGGTGGGTTTCTGGTTCTTCGTCGGCGCCATCGTGATCACGGCTGCCGGGTGGGTGGCCGCGCGTCCGCTCGTCCTGGCTCCGATCGCGAAGCTGTTCGGCCGCGTCAGCGAACGCTGAGCGCGCGCTCGCCGTCCCGTCCGGCCGCTTCCCGCGGTGGCGGCGGCGCTTCGGGCCGGTCGCCCGGGCGTCCGCGGCTGCCTCCCCAGTGCGGCAAATTCACATGAATTGGCCGAGTGCACACGAAATTTCCGGCGGTTTGATGTGCATTCGCCGAATTCATGTGAATTTGGCGAAGTTCGCGCGGCCGCGCGGCGGCGCCGCCGTGCCGCGGCGCGCGGCCGGACCGGGGGATACCCCGAACCCAGGTGGGCGGATCCCTGCGCTGTGCGAACGGATGCCGCACCCTAGCGTGGAGTCATGACCACAACCACGACCGGACCGGCACCGCGAGTGTTCACGCCGCCTCGCGTCCTGGGCGCCATCGCGCAGCTCGCGCTGGTGGGCGTCATCTGGGCCGTCGCCTTCGGCCTCATCCTCGGCCTGCTCGCCACCGGCGTGATGCTCACCTTCGCATTCGGTGTCGGCCTGATCCTGCTGCTCGGCTTCGTGTACGCCCTGTTCGCACTGGCGTGGCTGGAGACCGCTCGCGTCGACGGGCTGTACGGCTTCGGCATCGCGCCGCTGCGGCCGCGGACCAGCGCCCGGCCCGGCTTCACAGGGTGGCTGCGCACGGTCTGGACGCAGTTCACCGACGGGTCGATGTGGCGCGGCATCGCCAGCGCCGCGGTGTCGGCGCTGCTGGGCTGGGCGGTGCTCTCGCTGATCTCCATCGGCGCCTCGGGCGTCGCGATGACGTTCACGCCGCTGCTGCGCGGCGACGAGGACACCGTCCGACTGCAGGGCACCGGCCTTGACGTCCCCGTCGAGTACGCGGTGCTGGCCGGCATCCTCGCCGCGATCGCCGCCATCGCCGGACTGGTGGGCCTTGCCGCGCTGCACGGCGTGCTGGTACGGGCGATCCTCGTCCCCTCGCGCGAGGCCCAGCTGGCCGAGCAGGCCCGCTCGTGGCAGGCGCAGAGATCCGGCGCCGTACGCGCCGCCGACGTCGAGCGCACGCGCATCGAGCGCGATCTGCACGACGGCGTCCAGCCCCGGCTCGTCTCGGTGGGCATGACGCTGGGCCTGGCGCAGCAGAAGATCGACAGCGACCCTGACGCCGCCAAGCAGCTGATCGCCGAGGCGCACACCTCCACGAAGGCGGCGATCACGGAGCTGCGCCAGCTGGCCCGCGGCATCCACACCTCCGTGCTCGACGATCGCGGGCTGGATGCCGCGCTGTCGGCGCTGGCCGCGCGCTCGCCGATCCCGGTCGTGCTCGATGCGCGGCTCGTGCAGCGCTGCAGCCCGCAGGCCGAGGCGGCGGTGTACTTCGTGATCGCCGAGACGCTGACCAACGCCGCCAAGCACTCCCGCGCCGCGGAATGCCGGGTCGTCGTGCGTCAGCGCGAGGGCGGGATCCTGTGGGCGCGCGTCGAGGACAACGGTATCGGCGGCGCGACCGTGGTGGCCAGTGGGGGACTGGACGGCCTGTCGAACCGCGTGCTCGGGGTGGGCGGCACGTTCCGTCTGGACAGCCCCGTCGGCGGGCCAACGAGCGTGGAGGTGAGCGTGCCATGCGCATTCTGATCTGTGAGGACTCCGTGCTGCTGCGCGAGGGGCTGGTACGGCTGCTCGAGGACGCCGGCCACGACGTGGTCGCTGCGCTCCCCGACGCCGACGGCCTGGATGAGGCCCTCGCCGAGGCGAGGCCCGAGCTGTGCATCCTCGACGTCCGGCTGCCGCCCACCCGCACCGACGAGGGCATCCGCGCAGCCCTGCGCATCCGCGGCCGGCAGCCGGATCTGCCGATCCTCGTGCTGTCGCAGTATGTCGAAGAGCGCTACGCGTCCGATCTCATCGCGGGACGCGGCGGCGCCCTCGGATACCTGCTGAAGGACCGCGTCGCCGACGTCGGCGACTTCCTGCAGACCGTCGACCAGATCGCCGCCGGCGGCACGGTGTTCGACCCGGAGGTGGTCGCGCAGCTGCTGAGCAGGCGCACGCAGGACGAGCGGATGCAGCGGCTCACCGATCGCGAGTCCACCGTGCTCGCGCTGATCGCCGAGGGAAAGTCGAACCAGGCCATCGCGCAGACCCTCTACATCACCGAGGGCAGCGTGGAGAAGCACATCACGTCGGTCTTCCAGAAGCTCGATCTCGAGCAGGACGAACACGGCAACCGGCGGGTGCTGGCAGCGCTCGCCCATATCGCGCACAGCGGCGAGACGCCGCAGACGGGAGAGATCCGATGAGCACGACCGAGAGCCCAGGCATTCCGCCCGTGCCGCCCCTGCCCACGGCACCCGCGCCGCGACCTCCGTCGGGAGGGTCGGGCAGCGCGAAGGTCATCGCCCTGGTCGCGATCGTCATCGGCAGCCTGATCGCGGTCGGCGGGGTCGTGTCGGCCGCGGCATCCACCCTCACCTCCGCGTCGGTGCGCACGACCAGCCGCTCGGCGGCGGTTGCGGGCGTCAACGCGCTGGACGTGGACCTGAACGCGGGTTCGCTGCGGGTGGAGTTCTCGGACGTGTCCGACGCCCAGCTCACCGTCACGTCGGGCACCAGCGCCGATCAGTGGACGCTGCGCCGCGACGGCGACAAGCTCGTCGTGCATGCGCCCGACGGGCGGTTCCGGTGGTGGGGCGGCTGGTTCGGGCACGGCAACGGCAACGCGGTGCTGCTGCTGCCGCAGAGCCTGCAGAGGGCGGATGCCTCGTTCGACGTCTCCGCCGGCGCGCTGACCGCACGCGGCGACTTCGCGCGCCTCACCCTGAGCGCCGGAGCCGGGCAGCTCACCGTCAGCGGCTCGGCCGACGAGGTGACCGCCGACATGAGCGCGGGCCGGGCCGACCTGCGGCTCGCCGATGTCCACCGCGCGGATCTCGAGGTCAGCGCCGGCGATCTGAACGCCGTGCTCACCGGTGAGCAGCCGCAGCACGTGAAGCTGTCGGCCAGCGCGGGAGCGATGCGGGTCACCGTGCCGCAGGGGCAGTACGACGTGCGGGCGGACACCTCGGCCGGATCGTTCCACAATCGCATCGGCTCGACGCCCGGGGCGGCCAGCACGGTCGACGTCGACGTCTCGGCAGGAACGATCGAGCTCTCGGACTGAGAGCTCGACCGGTGGCCGGGGGTGGAGGGCCCGATCACCGCGGCGGCGGAGGCCTCCCGGTGACGAATGGCGGAGAGCCCGGCGACCCGGGGGTCAGCCGGTCGGGCCGCGCTCTTCCCAGATCTCTTCGACTCCCGCGGCGTAGCCCAGGTCGTAGGCCTCGTCGGCGCCGAGCCGGAACATGTCGCGGTCGGCCGGGCGGATGATCGAGCGGGCGCCGGGCAGGTCCAGCGCCCCGACGAGATCCGCGCGACCGCGCACGACCGCGATGGGCAGTCGTGCGGCCTTGCCCTTGACGAGGTCGGTGGCCGAGGCCAGCTCGTCGGCGACGCACGGCTGGGTGACCACGAGCGGCCGGCCCGCGGCATCCGTCTTGCCTCGCAGGTCTTCGAACACGTGCACGCCGCCCGCGCCGATCGCGGCATCCGTCTGGCCCTCGCGCCAGGCGCGACCCAGAGTGTCCGACACGATGACGCCGATCTGCACGCCCAGTCGCGCGCGCACGCCCTCCGCGATCGCGCGGGCCGAGGCATCCGGGTCCTTCGGCAGCAGCAGCACGGTGCCCGGAGCCGTGTTCGAGGCGTCCACCCCGGCGGCGGCCGCGACGATCCCGAGGCGGTTCTCGACGATGCGTGTGCTGTGACCGGACTCCGAGGTGCGGGATGCCACCACCCGCACGGTCTCGGCGGTGATGGCCTCTTCGCGGTCGTCGGCCACGACGGTGCGCCCCTCGGCCTTCGAGACGATCTTCGAGGTGACCACGAGGATGTCGCCGTCGGCGAGCGTATCGCCGGCGGCGTCGACGACGACCTGCACCAGGTCGGTGCCGGCAGCGATCTCGGGGATGCCCTCCAGGGCCCAGATCTGCAGCACGGTCAGCGCGTGAATCGGACCTCGGTGAGCTGTTCGCCCAGGAACGGCTCGGTGTGGCGGGCGCCGTCGAGAGCGAACCCGTTGCGCACGTAGAAGCGGTGGGCGCGGGGGTTGTCCTCGGCGACCCAGAGGTAGAGCGGTTCTCCCTCGTCGACCGCGGCATCGAACAGCTGGCGGCCGATGCCGGTGCCGTGGTACTTGGCGAGCAGGTAGATGAAGTACAGCTCACGGTTGCGCGGCGCGTCCTTGTCGCGCGCGGGGCCCGAGCCGACGAAGCCGATGATCTCGCCGTCGACGAGCGCTGCGCTCATGTGGAACTCGGGGCCTTGCACGGCCCAGTGGGTCCACAGCTCGGCCAGGCGCCGGGGGGAGATCCGCTCGAGTGCGGCTTTGCTGATGAGGTGGTCGTAGGTCTCGTGCCAGCAGGCCGCGTGGACCCGGCCGAGGGCCTCAGCGTCAACGTCGCGGACCGGACGGACGACGATGTCTGTCTGCAGTTGGGCGTTCATGGCCAGACTCTACGCGGCCGGACCGCCAGGGGGAAATCGAGCGGTTCCTGCGGCGCTGCACTTCTCCGCTGATGCGGCTGTCTTTTTCTGGAGCATCAGCAGGAAAGTGCAGCGCGGGGTGAGAAGTGCAGCGCTGGCGGGTCCCCGGCCCCGGGTCGGAGGGTCGGTTCGGCGGTCCGGGTCGGCGGGTCGGCGGGTCCCCGGCCCCGGCCCCGGGTCGGGGCGAGGTCGGCGTGCGCGGCGCCGACCGAGTACGATCGCCCGTCGTGAATGTCATCTGGCGGACCATCCTCATCCACCTGCAGGCGCGCCGGCGTGTGCGGCGCGGGCAGACCCTCCCGATGAGCGGCCTGAGCCGCATCCGGCTGACCAGCCTGCCCAGCGACATCGACGTCCTGATGCACATGAACAACGGCCGTTACCTGTCGCTGTTCGACCTGGGCCGCTGGGACCTGCTGGTGCGCACCGGGATGTGGGACGTCATGCGCGCGCACGACTGGTACGCGGTCGTCTCCGCCGAGACGATCACGTTCCGCAAGTCGTTGCAGCTGTGGCAGCGGTTCGACGTCGAGTCGCGGATGCTGGGCCACGACGATCGGGCGGTCTACATGGAGCACCGGGTCGTGGTCGACGGGGAGATCTACACGCGAGCGATCGTGCGCGCCCGGCTCCTGCGCCGCGCCGGCGGCACACTGCCGCACGACGAGCTGTTCGCCGCGATCGGCGTTCCCGACGGCCTGCCGCAGATCGAGCCGTGGGTGCGCGAGTGGGCTGCGGCATCCCGGCTGCCCTCGACGCGTACGCCCGCGCCGAGCGTCTGGGAATGAGGCCGCTCAGCCGATCACGGCCGCCAGCTCCTGCACGCTCATGCCGTAGGCCACCTTCATGCGGGGCAGCTCGAGCTTGTTCGTCCCCGGCGTCACGTACCCGGGGACCGTGGTGACCGCCATCTGGAAGCCGGCCTGGCCAAGCCCGCGCTCCGCGGTCGCGTCGACGTGTCCGAACGGATAAGCCATCACCTGGGCCACGCCCAGGATGCGCGCCGACGTCGCCATGTCGGCGGCGATCGCCGCCGCGGGCAGGTTCACCATCAGTCCGCGTCCGTTCGCACCCATCCGGTGCATGTCGTTGGTGTGCGAGCGCTGCTGCACCCAGATCGACGGCACCTTCCAGTCACGGCTCTGCGTGATGACGAACGAGGTCGTCAGCAGCCGGTGCTCGTCCACGAGCGGCACGCCGAGCGCGAACCATGACGGCGCGGCATCGTCGTCGGTGATGATCACCGACCGGCGCGGCAGCGCAAGGCGCCCGTCGATGAAGGCGTCCAGCTCGTCCCAGGTCGGCAGGTAGAAGCCTTCGCGTGCGATGTAGCCGAGCTGCGCGTCGAACGTCCGGGTGTAGACGGTGTTCGAGCGCTGTGATCCGCTGATCCCGTCGGGGTCGGTCGTGAACGTGTGGTACATGAGGATCGGCACCCGCGTACCCGTCGCCCAGAACTGCGCGGGCGAGTCCCACGCGCCGTGCAGTGTCAGCCGCCCGTCGGGGCACTCGACGAGCTTCGCTCCGTTGACGCGGGATGCCGCATCCCGCGAGAGGGCAGCAGCCGCGCTCGTGTACCAGCCCGCGAACACCGAGCCCGCGCGCGCCGGAATCGGCAGTGCCGCGAAGCGGGCGCCCACGTGCTGCTGCTGCACGGCGAGCGGGGCTGCGTCGTCCACGAACGACACGGCACACACGGCGGGCTCCGCATCGGCGGGGGCGACCGCGACGGCCGGAGCGGTCGCCGCGGCAATCGGCGCCGTCGCCGGCGGCTCGGCGGCGCATCCCGCGACGGCCATCGCCACCAGTATGAGGATGCCGATCCCCGCGCGACGCGGACCCGAACCCACGGCGCGACGGCGCGCCTCAGCTGCTCCCATAGCGGCCTCTTCCCGAACTGCAGACAGAAGATCATAACCTCCGAACGCCGCGACCGGGGTGCCGCGTCAGGGGCAGAATGGGCCGGGGAGGCCGACGATGCGCGCAGTGCGATTCGATACCTATGGCTCCGTGGACGTGCTGGGGGTCGTGGAGGTGGAAAGGCCCGCGCCCGGCGCGGGAGAGGTCGTGGTCGCCGTCCGGGCGGCGGGGATCAACCCGGGGGAGATCGGCATCCGTGAGGGCAGGATGCACGACCGCTGGCCGGCGACCTTCCCAGAGGGCGAAGGGAGCGACTTCGCGGGGGTGATCGATGAGGTCGGGACGGGCGTTGCCGCCTTCGCGCCCGGCGACGAGGTGATCGGCTTCACGAACGACCGGGCAAGTCATGCCGAGCTCGTGCGGGTGCCGGCCGAGCAGGTGATCCGAAAGCCGGCCGGTGTGGCCTGGGAGGCTGCGGGCGCGCTGTTCGTGGCGGGCACGACCGCGTATGCCCTGGTGGATGCGGTGGATGCGGGTCCCGGCGATGTCGTCGTCGTGTCGGCGGCTGCCGGCGGGGTGGGCTCGCTGACCGTGCAGTGGGCGCGCAACG
>CALKHM010000325.1 GCA_937988695.1 uncultured Microbacterium sp.
CGCGGCTGGTGGGAGTCGTGGGCGAGCCGCATCGCGCACGAAGGCCCGCACCATGACCTCGTGGTGCGCTCGCTGCTGATCCTGCGTGCGTTGACCAACCGTGAGACCGGCGGCATCGCCGCCGCGGCCACGACCTCGCTGCCCGAGGACTTCGGTGGCGAGCGCAACTGGGACTATCGCTATGTCTGGCTGAGGGATGCCGCGCTGACGCTGGAGGCCCTGCTGGATCACGGCTTCGTGGGCCTTGCCGCGCACTGGCGCGAGTGGCTGCTGCGCGCGGTGGCCGGCGACCCCGCCGATCTGCAGATCATGTACGGCCTGGCCGGCGAACGCGACCTCGTCGAGCGCGAGCTGACAAGCCTGCCCGGGTATGCGGCATCCGCCCCGGTACGCATCGGCAACGGCGCGGCGCTGCAGTATCAGGCCGACGTCGTCGGCGAGGTGCTCGTGACGCTGTCGGCAGCGCGCGATGCGGGGCTGAGCGAGTCGGCGTTCTCCTGGCCGCTGGAGAAGAAGCTCGTCGCGTATGCCGCGAATCAGCTGACCCGGCCCGACAACGGGCTGTGGGAGATCCGCGGCGAACCGCACATGTTCACGCATTCGCGGGTCATGATGTGGGCGACGTTCGACCGTGCCGTGCGCGCCGTCGAGCAGCACGGGTTGAAGGGCCCGGTCGACACCTGGCGCGAGCTGCGTGACCATGTCAAGGCGCAGATCGACGAGCACGGCGTGACCGACGGCCATTTCACCCAGTACGACGGCACGAGCGAGGTGGATGCCTCGCTGCTGCTGCTTCCTCAGGTGGGGTTCTGCGCCCCCGACGACGAGCGGATGCTGGCCACGGTGGCCAAGATCGAGACGGACCTCATGCAGGACGGTCTGCTGCGCCGCTATCGCACGGCGACAGGCGTCGACGGGCTGTCCGGAGACGAGTATCCGTTCCTGGCCTGCTCGTTCTGGCTCGTCGAGCAGTATGCGGCCACCGGGCGACTCGATGACGCGCGGGTGCTGATGGACCGGCTGTGCGCGCTGGCCAACGACGTGGGCATGCTCTCGGAGGAATATGACGTGGCCGGGCGCCGGCAGGCCGGGAACACCCCGCAGGCCTTCTCGCATCTCGCGCTCGTGCGCGCCGCCGACGCCCTGGTCCGCGCCCGGCACAAGCCGCGGTAGCCGGATGCTTCGGGACCGGTGCCCGCGGATGCGCGAGATCCGGCCCCGTGGGATGCGTGGGCGAGCCGCCCAGCTACGCCTTCAGCGCCTCGGCGAGCGTGACGCGCGCGCCCATGCGCAGCAGCGCATTGCTGTAGATCTTCGAGCCCACCACGATCGCCGCCGCACAGGTGGCCACGAGGATCACGAGCGAGACCAGCGGCTCCCACCACATGGCCTCGCCGAGGTACAGACGCAGCGGCATCGCCACCGGTGCCGAGAACGGCACGTACGACATGACGGTCAGTACGACAGGGTTGTCGTTGAAGATGATCACCATGACATAGGGGGCGAGGATCAGCATCGTGATGGGCATCGTCGTCGAGCCGATGTCCTCCTGCCGGGAGACCATGGCTCCCGCGCCGGCGAACAGCGACGCGAGCAGCACGAAGCCGAACAGGAAGAAGATCGCGAACCATACCATCGGCCCGCCGAGCCCGCCGAGCACGTCGCCCCGGCCGGTGACCCCGAGGCCGATGATCGCGATGGCCACGAGCACGATGATCTGGGCCATCGCCAGGATCGTGTTGCCGATCACCTTGCCCGCCAGCAGCGCGCGCACAGGGATGGCCGAGATCAGGATCTCGACAATGCGGGTCTGCTTCTCTTCAACGACGCTCTGCGCGATCGTGCTGCCGAACAAGGATGCCGCGAACAAGAACACGACGCCGAAGCCGATGGCGACGAGATAGCGCAACAGCGCATCCTGGGGGTTCGCGTCGAGCAGCTCGACGGACGGCGCAGCGCTGAACTGTGCCACCAGCTCCGTCGGCGTCTTGTCCTTCGCGACGATCTTGACATGCACGGGCGACGTCGCGTCCGGCAGGATCGCCGCGTCGACCTTGCCGCTGCGCACGAGCGCGATGGCTGCGTCGTCATCGGCGACGGTGGTCACGGTCAGGCCCTTCTGACCCTGCACGATCGATGCCGTCTGGCCGGTCACGGCCACCGGGGTCCGCGACGGGTTCGCCGCTGCGAAGCCACCCCAGATGACACCGGCCAGCGCCAGCACCAGCATGATCAGGGTGGAGATGACGAACGCCTTGCTGCGCAGCTTCGAGCCGATCTCGCGCTCGGCGACCAGCCACGCGCTCTGTGCGAACGACGGTGTGCCCGGCGCGGATGCCGAAGCTGCCGTGACTACGGTTGTCGAGGGGGAAGTGCTCATTGGATGACCTCCTTGAAGATCTGCGCCAGCGTGGGGCGGCGCGGCGAGAAGCTGAGGACGGCGCCGTCGGACACGGCCCTGCGCAGCACGCGCTGGGCGACCTCGTCGGTCTGGGCGTCGAACACGGCCGATCCGCCGGCGAAGTCGACGACCTCAACCCCGGGCTCCGCGCGCAGCCACCCGACGTCTCCCGTCGTGCGCAGCTCGAATCGGCGTCCCGCGTGCTGCTCCCGCAGCGCCTCGGCCGGTCCCGCCGCGCGGATCGTGCCCGCGGCGATGATCACCAGGTCGTCGCACAGCCGCTCGACGACGTCGAGCTGGTGCGACGAGAACAGCACCGAGACGCCCTGCGCGGCGCGCTCCTGCAGCACGCCGGCGACCACGTCGACAGCCAGCGGGTCCAGGCCGCTGAACGGCTCATCGAGGATCAGCACCTCCGGGTCGTGCACGAGGGCGGCGGCGATCTGGGCGCGCTGCTGGTTGCCCAACGACAGCGTCTCGACCTTGTCGCCGATTCGCTCGCCGAGTCCGAGCTGTGTGAGCAGCCGCGTCGCGCTGGCTTCGGCATCCGCCTTCGCATACCCGTGCAGTCGTGCGAGATACGCGATGTGCTCGCCGACCTTCATCTTCGGGTAGAGGCCGCGCTCTTCGGGCATATAGCCGAAGCGCCGACGGTCGGTGGCGGTGATGGGCGAGCCGTCCAGCGAGACCTCTCCGGCGTCGGCGTCGAGCACGCCCAGTGCGATGCGCATGGTCGTGGTCTTGCCGGCGCCGTTGCCGCCGACGAACCCGGTCAGCCGGTTCGGAGCGACGTCGAATCCGACGCCGTCCAGCGCTCGCCGTCCGCCGTAGCTCTTCGTGACGCCTCGCAGCTCGAGCATCCGTCCTCCTTGGTCTGGTGGTTCGCCTGGTGGCTCCACGCTACGGGGGACAGGATGCCGCCGCCTCCCCCGCGCGGCGGGTTCCTCGTGTCCGCCGTGCGGCGGACACGGAGCGTGGTCCCGCTCGTTCCCCCGTTCAGCCGTCACCCGTGACGGTTCTGGCCCATCCGAGCCCGTCAGAGGTGACGGCTGAATCCGGAAAGCGGCGCGGCGCGCGGCAGGGTCAGGCAAGGCCGTGGCGATACGCCAGCACGACGGCCTGCACGCGGTCGCGGGCGCCGAGCTTGGCGAGCACGTTCGAGACGTGCGTCTTCACCGTCGCCTCGCCGATGAACAGGCGCTGGGCGATCTCGGCGTTGCTCAACGCCTCCGCCACCAGCCGCAGCACCTCGGCCTCGCGGTCGGTGAGCTCGACGAGCGGGCGCTCCGGGTCGGGCGCTGCGCTCGCTCGCTCAACGACCGGAGGCGACGGCCGTGCGCCGCCCTGCAGGGCGGGCGGCCCGGATGCTGCCGCACCCTGCGCGAAGCGGGCGATGACCCGCCTCGTCACCTCGGGTGCCAGCAGGGCGTCGCCGGCGGCGGTCACCCGCACGGCGCGCACGAGCTCCTCCGGCCCGGCGTTCTTCAGCAGGAAGCCCGCAGCGCCGGCGGCCAGTGCCGCGAACAGGTAGTCGTCGCGATCGAACGTCGTGACGATCAGCACCGCCGAGGCCACCTCGGGGTCGGCGACCAGGCGGCGGGTGGCCTCCAGGCCGTCCATATCGGGCATCTGCACGTCCATGCAGACGACGTCGGGGTGCAGATCCCGGGCGGCGGCCAGCGCCTCGGCACCGGTCGAGGCTTCACCGACGACCCGGATGTCGTCTTCGGCGTGCAGGATCAAGCGGAATCCCGCACGCATCATGGCGTGGTCGTCCACGAGCAGCACGCGCAGCGGCTCAGGCACCCGTGTCTCCTTCGACCGGGATCGTGACGCGCACGAGGAAACCGCCGGTCTCGCGCGGGCGTGCCTCGATGCGCCCGCCGGCGGCGGCGGCGCGCTCGCGCATGCCGACAAGGCCAAGGCCCCGACCGACCCGGGTGACGCGCCGGCCGGTGTTGGCGATCTCGAGCTCCACCGCGTCCGTCTCGTATCGCAGTCGCACGTCGGCGGTGACCTCGGGACCGCCGTGGCGGCGCGCGTTGGTCAGCGCCTCCTGCGCGATGCGATGCAGTGAGACCTGCACGGTGTCGGGGACCGCACGCGGAGTGCCGATGACGGCGAGGGTGGTGTGCACGCCGGCGGCCGTGGACTCGTCGGCGAGCGTGGACAGGGCCGCCAGGCCCAGCGTGTTCCCGGCGATGTCGGCGTCGCTGGAGCGCAGCGTGACCAGCAGCTGCCGCAGCTCGCCGATGGCGCTGCGCGCGGACGCCTCGACCTGCGTGAGCGTGCGGGCCGCGGCATCCGGGTCCTTCGCCATGATCGCGCGTGCGGCCCCGGCCTGCACGCCCATGAGCGAGACATGATGTGCCACGACGTCGTGCAGCTCGCGCGCGATGCGCACCCGCTCCAGGGCCACGGCCTGCGCTGCCGTGCGCTCACGCTCGCGCTCGAGCTCTGCGGTGCGCTCCTGGAGCGCGCGCCGCTGCTGCGCTCCCGCGTATGCGCGCTGGCCGAAGTAGTACGCGCCGGCGAAGTACACGGCGTTGATGAGGATGTTCAGCAGCGCATATGCGACGAACGGCGAGAACGTGCCCGCCTGTGACAGGGTGCTGTCGCTCGGATGCGTCGCCTCGATGAAGGTCGCCGTGAGCAGCCACACGAACATCCCGATGACGATGCCGATGCGCACCCACGCGGCGCGCCGGCGGTCGGGCGAGAGTGCTCCGACGGTGTAGAAGCCGGCGAACATCGCGATGGTGCCGATGAACATCTCCGGCACGTGCAACGTTCCCGCGGCGAAGAACGCGGCGGCGGTGACCACCGCGACGGTGCTCGGGTAGCGTCGCCGGAACGCGAGGGCCACGGCCAGGACCAGCGCATACACCACGGCGTACCACAGCGGCGCCTGCTGCTCGCGGTAAATCCCTGCCACGGTGCCCAGGGCCGCGCTGATCAGGGCGCCGACGCCGATGGCCAGAGCCAGTGCGGCATCCTGGCGCTGCAGGCGAGGGTCGGCGGGCATCTTCCCACCGTAGGGCGCGCGGGATGCTGCCGCCTCCACCGCGCGGGGGAGTCGCACGACGGGGGCTTGACAGTGCCCGCTTGTTCTTTGCAAGCTTACTTGTTAAGAACAAGCAGCGGAAAAGGAGCCCTCATGACGACCAACATCTTCGTGAACCTTCCCACGAACGACCTGGAGCGCAGCAAGGCGTTCTACGCGGCCCTCGGCACGTCGCTGAACCCGCAGTTCACCGACGAGAACGCCGCGTGCATCGTGTGGGACGAGAACGTGTTCTTCATGGTGTTGCGTCGCGAGTTCTTCGCGACGTTCACCGACAAGCCCATCGGCGACCCGGCGACTTCCTTGGCGGTGTCGACAGCGTTCAGCTGCGACTCACGCGCCGACGTCGATCGGATCGTCGAGGCGGGGCTGGCCGCGGGCGGCACCGAGCCACGACCCGCGCAGGACCTCGGGTTCATGTACAGCCGCGACCTGGACGACCCCGACGGCAACTCCCTCGGGTTCCTCTACATGATCCCCGAAGCCGTCGAACAGGGCCCCGACGCCTACCTGGCCGGGCAGGGGGAAGGCGCGGCATAGATGGCTGCCCGCAGTTACGGTCAATACGGCGGCGTCGCCGCGGCTGTCGAGCTCGTCGGCGAGCGCTGGGCGCTGCTCATCGTCCGCGATCTGCTCGTCGGTCCGCGGCGGTACACCGATCTGAAGGCCGGCCTGCCGCGCATCCCCACGAACATCCTGTCGGCCCGGCTCAAGGAGCTGCAGGACGGCGGCGTCGTGCGGCGCGTGCCGATCCTGCGATGCGGGCTGGTGTATGAGCTCACCGACTACGGGCGTGAGCTCGAGCCGATCGTGCTGGCGCTGGCGCGCTGGGGCCTGCGGACGCTGGGCGAGCCGGGCGCCGACGACGTGTTCACGCCCGACTCGCTGACGGTGGCGCTGCGCGCGGCGTTCCGCCCCGGCGCCGCGCGACCACCTCTGGATGTCGAGCTGCGTCTGCACGAGATCGCGCTGCGCGTGCAGGTGGCCGGCGCGGCGCTGCAGATCGCGCAGCTCGCTCCGCCCGCTCCGCCCGTGGGCGGAGCGCTTCCGACCGGCGAGCCCGGCCTCACGATCGCGGCGGGCAGCGGCATCCGCCATGTGCTGACCGGGACGAAGGATGCCGCTGCCGCGCTCGAGGACGGTGACATCGTCGTCGTGTCCGGCGACGCGGCGCTTCTGGACCCGTTCGTGCAGACGTTCCGGATCGGATCCGGAACGGACGAGGAAAGGAGGATCGCATGACCGGTCGTATCGTCATCGATCTGTTCACCACCCTTGACGGCGTCGCCCAGGCGCCGGGCGGGCCCGACGAGGACACCGACGGAGGCTTTCCGTTCGGCGGCTGGCAGGCACCGCTGATGGACGAGGCCGTCGGCCAGCAGGTCGGCGCCGGGATGGCGGAGCTCGACGCGCTGCTGCTGGGCCGTCGCACCTACGACATCTTCGCCGGGTACTGGCCGCACCACACCGAGGGGCCCGATGGGGCGATCGGGCGGCTGTTCGACGAGGTGCCGAAGTACGTCGCCTCGCGGGGGAGGCCGGTGCTGGAATGGCGGGGCAGCCGCCTGCTGGGCGCCGACCTCGACGCCGAGATCGCGGCGCTGCGAGAACGGCATCGCAACGTGCACGTGATCGGCAGCGTCGGCTTCGCGCATGCCCTGCTCGACCGTCAACTGTACGACGAGCTCGTGCTGTGGGTCTATCCCATCGTGCTCGGTCAGGGCAAGAAGGTGTTCCCTGACGGCGCCGCGCCGGCGCGGCTGCGCCTGCTGCAGCATGCGGTCTCGGAGCTCGGGATCGTGCAGCTGCGGTACGCTCCGGCGGGTGCGCCGACCACGGGGGACATGACCCGGGAGGATCGCGGAGTCTGAGCTCGGCTCGCCGCGTCAGCCGAAGATCATCGGAACGTCGTCGTCGGCGTCCGCGCCGTGCAGGTCGAGATCGACGACGACCGGCACGTGGTCGCTGGGGATCTCACCCTTGCGCTCGTTGCGGTGGATGGATGCCCCGGCTACCGCATCGGCGAACGCGCGCGAGCCGAGGATGAAGTCGATGCGCATCCCCTCGTTGCGCGGGAAGCGTAGCTGCTTGTAGTCCCAGTACGTGAAGCCGGTGGGCACGAGCGGGCGCACGACGTCGGCGAGCCCCGCGCCCTCGAGCGACCGGAAGGCGTCGCGCTCACGCGCTGACACGTGCGTCGAGACGCCTTCGACGACGGTCGGATCGCCGTTGTCGGCGTCGGTGGGTGCGATGTTGAAGTCGCCGACGAGCGCCATCGGCAGGTTCGGGTCGCGCGTCAGCTCGCTCCTCGTGTGCGCGGC
>CALKHM010000326.1 GCA_937988695.1 uncultured Microbacterium sp.
TCAACGGCACCGACGGCATGCTCGGCATGCTGGTGCTGGCCCTCGCCGACCTCGACGTGCTGCTGGACACGGCCGACGCCGCGGCGGCGCTGTCGATCGAGAGCCAGCTGGGCACCGATGCCGTCTTCGCCGAAGACCTCATGGCGCTGCGTCCCCAGGTGGGCCAGGCCACCAGCGCCGCACACCTGCGGGCGCTGCTGAACCCCTCGCCGATCGTCGCCAGCCACAAGGGCCCCGAAGACGGCCGCGTGCAGGACGCCTACTCGCTGCGCTGCGCACCGCATGTGCATGGGGCCGCTCGCGACACCGCCGATCACGCGCGGCTCATCGCCTCACGCGAGCTGTCCGCCGTCGTGGACAATCCGGTCGTGACGTTCGACGGCCGTGTCGAGTCCAACAGCAACTTCAACGGAGCGCCGGTGGCGTACGTGCTGGACTTCCTCGCGATCGCCGTCGCCGACGTCGCCTCGATCTCGGAGCGACGCACCGACCGGGCGCTGGATGTCGCCCGCAACCGCGATCTGCCGCCGTTCCTGGCGGATGAGGCCGGTGTGGACTCCGGGCTGATGATCGCGCAGTACGCGGCGGCCGGCATCGTCTCCGAGCTCAAGCGCCTCGCCGTGCCGGCATCCGTCGACTCGATCCCGTCGTCGGCGATGCAGGAGGACCACGTGTCGATGGGGTGGGCGGCCGCCCGCAAGCTCCGCCGGGCGATCGACGGCCTGGCTCGCGTGCTCGCGGTCGAGATCATCACCGGCGCCCGCGCGCTCGACCTGCGCGCACCGCTGCAGCCCGGCCCCGGCACCGGTGCCGTGCGTGATCTGCTGCGCCGCGAAGGCGTGGCCGGTCCCGGCCACGACCGGTTCGTCAGTCCCGACATCGAGACCGTCACGGGTCTTGTCATCTCCGGCGCCGTGCGCGCCGCCGCCTACGAAGGAGGCCACGAATGAGTGAACCGAGAACCGTGCGCGCAGCGCGCGGCAACCAGCGCACCGCCAAGAGCTGGGGCGCCGAGGCCGCCAAGCGCATGCTGATGAACAACCTCGACCCCGAGGTCGCGGAGCACCCCGAAGACCTCGTCGTGTACGGGGGTTCGGGGCGTGCCGCACGCAGCTGGGAGGCGTACGACGCGATCGTACGCACGCTCGACGAGCTCGAGCCCGACGAGACGCTGCTCGTGCAGTCTGGCAAGCCGGTGGGCGTGTTCCGCACGCACGAGTGGGCTCCGCGCGTGCTCATCGCCAACTCGAACCTCGTCGGCGACTGGGCCACGTGGCCCGAGTTCCGCCGCCTGGAGGAGCTCGGCCTGATCATGTACGGCCAGATGACCGCCGGCTCGTGGATCTACATCGGCACGCAGGGCATCCTGCAGGGCACGTACGAGACGTTCGCGGCCGTCGCCCGGTCGCTGGGCAAGGACTCGCTGGCCGGCACGCTGACCCTGACCGCCGGCGCCGGCGGCATGGGCGGCGCGCAGCCGCTCGCGGTCACCCTCAACGACGGCGCCGTGCTGATCGTCGACGTCGACGAGTCGCGTCTGGCGCGCCGCGTCGAGCACGGCTATCTCGACGAGTACACGACCGACCTCGACGCCGCCGTCGCGCGCGCGGTCGCCGCCAAGGAGGCGGGCAAGGCCCTGTCGGTGGGCGTGGTCGGCAACGCCGCCGAGATCTTCCCCGAGCTGCTGCGCCGTGGCACGCCGATCGACATCGTCACCGACCAGACGAGCGCCCATGACCCGTTGGCCTACCTGCCGATCGGCCTCTCGGTCGCGGACTGGAAGGCAGAGGCCGAACGCGACCCCGAGGGCTTCACCACACGGTCGCGCGCGTCGATGGCTGCGCACGTGAGCGCCATGGTGGCCTTCAAGGATGCCGGGGCCGCCGTGTTCGACTACGGCAACTCGATCCGCGCCGAGGCGAAGCTCGGTGGCTGCGAGCGGGCCTTCGAGTTCCCGGGCTTCGTGCCCGCCTACATCCGCCCGCAGTTCGAGGAGGGCCGCGGCCCGTTCCGCTGGGCGGCGCTGTCGGGCGACCCCGAGGACATCTACAAGACCGACCGGGCCATCGCCGAGCTGTTCCCCGAGGACAAGGCCCTGCACCGGTGGCTGGAGAAGGCCGGTGAGAAGGTGCACTTCGAGGGCCTGCCCGCGCGCATCTGCTGGCTCGGCTACAAGGAACGGCACCTCGCGGGCCTGAAGTTCAACGAGATGGTGGCCTCGGGCGAGCTGAGCGCGCCCATCGTGATTGGCCGCGACCATCTCGACTCGGGCTCGGTGGCCTCTCCCTACCGTGAGACCGAGGCCATGAAGGACGGCTCGGACGCGATCGCCGACTGGCCGCTGCTGAACGCGCTGCTGAACACTGCGTCCGGGGCATCCTGGGTCTCGCTGCATCACGGCGGCGGCGTGGGCATCGGCCGGTCGATCCACGCCGGGCAGGTCACGGTCGCCGACGGGTCGGAGCTGGCCGCCCAGAAGCTCGAGCGCGTGCTGACCAACGACCCCGGCACCGGCGTCATGCGACACGTGGACGCCGGCTACGAGCACGCGAAGGACATCGCCCGCGAACGGGGTCTGAAGATCCCGATGCTCTCGGAGAGCTGACGCATGACCGTCGCCGGTCGCCTCGCAGAGATCGCCGAGATCGGCCGCGACGCCGAGCGGGGAGGCTACTCACGGCACGTGTTCGACGCGTCCGACCGGCCGTTGCGGGACTGGTTCCGTCGCAGCGCCGACGCCCTCGACCTCGCCGTGGAGGAGGACGGCGACGCCAACCTCTGGGCGTGGTGGGGCGCGCCGGGGGAGGGCGCGATCGCAACGGGCAGTCATCTCGACTCGGTGCCCGGGGGCGGTGCGTTCGACGGCCCGCTTGGCGTCGCCAGCGCGTTCGAGGCCATCGCGCAGCTGCGCAGGTCGGGATTCGTCCCCAGCCGGCCGATCGCCGTCTGCGCGTTCGCCGAGGAGGAGGGCTCCCGGTTCGGCATGCCGTGCCTGGGCACGCGGCTGCTGACCGGGGCGGTCTCTGCCGCCGCCGTGCTCGAGCGCCGGGATGCCACGGGCACGACGCTCGCGCAGGCATGGCGCGACTCCGGCCGCGACCCCGAGCGGGTCGGGCCCGACCCCGAGCGGCTGGGCCGGGTGGCGACGTTCATCGAGCTGCACGTCGAGCAGGGCCGCGATCTCGAGGACCGTGGCCTGCCGGTCTCGATGGCATCGGCGATCATCCCGCACGGCCGCTGGCGACTGACGATCGCGGGACAGGGCAACCACGCCGGGACCACGGCGATGGACCTGCGTGCCGACCCGGTCGTCGCTCTGGCCGGTGCGGTGCTGGCCGTGCGCGAGGTCGCGCACTCACGGATGCCGGGCGCGCGCGGCACGATCGGCAAGGTGCAGCTGGTCCCCGGCGGCACGAACGTCATCGCGTCCCGCGCGATCGCGTGGATGGACCTGCGTGCGACCACCGACGACGACGTGCGCGAGCAGTTCGCGCTCACGGTCGCGCGGATCCGGACGGCTGTCGAGGCCGAGGGCTGCACGCTCGACGTGCACGAGGAGTCGTTCACGCCGCGCGTGGACTTCGACCCCGGCCTGACCGCGGCCATCACGGCTGCGCTCGAGCCGGAGTTCGGTCCGGTCCCGGCGATTCCCACCGGTGCCGGGCACGACGCCGGTATCCTCGCCGGCATGCTGCCCACGGCGATGATCTTCGTGCGCAATCCCACCGGTGTCTCGCACGCGCCGCAGGAGGGCGCGCGAGACCAGGACTGCGAGGCCGGCGCCCGGGCTTTGGCGGCGAGCCTGCGCGCCCTGGCGGGTGCGGCGTGAGCGCCGTCGCGTCCGCACACGCCGCTGCCGCGCTCATCGACGGACGCTTCGTCGGCGATGTGCGGGCGCTCGTGCGAGACGGCGTGATCGCCGAGCTTCTCACCGGGACGCCTGCGCAACCGGGTGACACGCGCCTGGGCCTGATCGTGCCGGGCTTCGTCAACGCGCATTCGCACGCCTTCCATCGACTGCTGCGCGGGCGCACGCACGGCGATGGCGGCGACTTCTGGGTGTGGCGCGAACAGATGTACGGCGCAGCGCAGGCCCTCACGCCGGAGTCGTATGGCGCGCTCGCCGAGCACGTCTTCACCGAGATGAGGGATGCCGGGTACACGGCGGTGGGGGAGTTCCACTACGTGCATCACCAGACCTCCGGCGCGCCCTACGCCGGCCACGCGATGGAGCTGGCCCTGGCGGATGCCGCCGTGGCCGCCGGCATCCGGCTCGTGCTGCTGGACACGTGCTACCTGCGAGGTGGCGTGGGCCAGGAGCTGTCCGAGCGCCAGCGCCGGTTCGGCGACGGCGACGTGCACGCGTGGCTGGAGCGCTGGCACGCGCTGCGCGGCGCGATCATGGCCGATCCCGGCCGCCGCGCGCTGGTGACGGTGGGTGCGGCTGTGCACTCCGTGCGCGCGGTCGCTCCGGCCGATCTCGCGGTCGTGGGCCGCGAGCTGCCCGCAGACGTGCCGCTGCACGTGCACCTGTCCGAGCAGGCCGCGGAGAACGAGGCGTGTCTGGATGCGTACGGCATGACGCCTACGGCGCTGCTGGCCGAGCACGGCCTGCTGCGACCAAGCCTTGCCGCCGTGCACGCGACGCATCTGACCGACCACGACATCGCGCTGCTGGGCCAGTCGCGCGCATCGATCGTGATGTGCCCCACCACCGAGGCCGACCTCGGTGACGGCATCGGACCGGCGCCTGAGCTGCGGGCGGCCGGCGCGACCCTGGCGATCGGATCCGATCAGCACGCCGTGATCGATCCGCTCGAGGAGATCGCCCGGCTCGAGCTCGACCAGCGTCTGCGCATGCGCAGGCGCGGCATCTTCACGCCCGCACAACTCTGGCACGCCGGCAGCGCCGGGGGCGCGCGAGCGCTCGGCCTCCGCAGCGGCGTCGACGCCCAGGGTCTGCCCGCGGCGCCCACCGAGCCCGGCCTGCGCGTCGGCGATCCGTTCGACGCGGTCGAGCTCGATCCCGACACCGCCCGTACGCGGGGAGCCGACCCGCTGCAGCTGCCGCTGGTCGCTCGCGCGGGCGATGTGACCGCGACGATCGTCGCCGGCACCCTCACCCGGAAGGACGCCGCATGACCGCCCTCCTCCTCACGAACATCGGCGAGCTCACCACGAACGTGGTTCGTGGCGACGACCGGTGCGGAACGCTGACCGACGCGGCGGTGCTCGTCGAGGGCTCGCACGTCGCGTGGGTCGGTGCCGCCGCCGACGCCCCGCGCCGCGCGCAGCCACTCCTCCGCGAGGGTGCATCTGACGGCCGAGGGGCCGGGTACTTGCCACACCTTCGTCCGTCAGATGCACCCTCGCGGGGGGAGGGCGGTGCTGCCGAGGAACCGGAGAATCAGCTCACGGTCGTCGATGTCGGCGGCCGCGCCGTCATCCCCGGGTTCGTCGACAGCCATTCGCACCTCGTGTTCGGCGGCGAACGGTCGGCCGAGTTCGCCGCGCGCATGGCGGGCGAGCCGTATGCCGCCGGCGGCATACGCACGACGGTGGCTGCCACGCGCGCCGCCGGCGACGACGAGCTGCGGCGGCGTCTGGCCGGGTTCGTCGCCGAGCTGCACACGCAAGGCACGACCACGTTCGAGGTAAAGACCGGCTACGGGCTGACCGTGCACGACGAGGCGCGCCTGGCACGGCTGGCCGCCGAGGTCACGCCCGAGGTGACGTTCCTGGGTGCCCACGTGGTCCCCGCCGAGTATGCGGATGCCCGCGAGGACTATGTCGATGTCGTGTGCGGCCCGATGCTGGACGCCTGCGCCCCGTACGCGAAGTGGGTCGACGTCTTCTGCGAGACCGGCGCGTTCACCGCCGACGAGTCCCGCCGGGTGCTGGAGGCCGGCATCCTGCGCGGCCTCGTGCCGCGGGTGCATGGCAACCAGCTCGGTCCCGGGCCCGGCGTGCGACTGGCCGTCGAACTGGGCGCGGCATCCGTCGACCACTGCACGTATCTCGCCGACGAGGACGTCGTCGCCCTGGCGGGATCGGACACCGTGGCGACGCTGCTTCCCGGCGTCGAGTTCTCCACGCGGCATCCGTATCCCGACGCACGGCGGCTCATCGACGCCGGCGTCACCGTCGCGATCGCCAGCGACTGCAACCCCGGGTCGAGCTTCACGAGCTCCATGCCGCTCATGGTCGCCCTCGCCGTGCGCGAGATGCGGATGACGGTGCCCGAGGCGATCTGGGCGGCCACCGCGGGCGGTGCCCGCGCGCTGCGCCGCGACGACATCGGGGTTCTCGCGCCCGGCGCGCGCGCCGACCTCGTCGTGCTCGACGCGCCCAGTCGCACCTACCTCGCCTACCGTCCCGGGGTGCCGCAGATCGAGCGCGTCTACCAGGACGGCCGGCGCGTCTGAGGCCCTGGTGCGCGGATATCCGGGCCGCTCAGCGCGCGGGCACCGCGACGATCTCGCGCACCTTGTCGGGCCAGCGCACGGCGATCGCGTGGCCGCCGTCCCCGTCGGGTGCGATCTCGATCTCCGGGATGAGCGACCCGGTGCGCCGGATGCGCAAGGGCTTGCCGTCGTCGCCGGTCTGCCCCTCGTCGACCTGCGGCACCGACGGCGGCTCGGCGCCGTGGCGCATCGCCACGATGACCGGGTAGCCGCCGGGCAGGTCGTGCACGGTCACCTGAGGCATCATCCGGTCCTCGGGCGCGTCCACGAGCGTGACCTCGCCGTCCCACGGCACCAGCATCCGCACCTCGGAGTGCTCTTCGGCGGCGGTGCCGCGTCCTGCGCACAGGTCGACGCCCTGGTGCAACTCGGTCACCCACAGTTCGGCGGGGTCGCTCGCCGGCAGCGAGGACCCGGTCAGCCGGACGCCCGGCGACGGACCCGTGGCATCCACCCGCACGATGCGCAGCTCCCACGTGTCGTGCACGGCTCGCACCACGGTGACGGATGCGCCGCCCAGTGTGGTCTGCGCGCTGGTGAACGGCATCCACTCCGCCGGGGCGCGGCCCGGGCCGAGGATCGCGAGCGCGTCGGCAGGTGCGGTGCTCACGTGGTCACGTACGTCCACGCCGAGCGGCCGCTGGCAAGCGGCGCCTGCACGCGCCGGTAGAGCGCGACCTCGTAGTCGTCGGCCGACGCGAGCTCGGCGAGGCTGACCCACAGCGCCCTGCCCCGCACCCGGTCGTCGTCGTTGCCGGTCGCTCGCGCGATCGTGTGGACGGCGAGCCCGGACAGGGCGATGACGCGCGGATCGTCAATGGGCGCGTCATCGAGCACGTAGCCGACGAGCTCGTCGTCGTCGCCCTCGACGAGACGACCGAACGTGTCCAGCTGCACATCGTGGTGCTGCAGCGTGCCGTAGCTGAACAGGAGTTGATCTCGCGGAGACTCGGCCACCCCGCCAGCGTATCGTCGTCAGCCGCCGAGGGTGAGGTGGGCGACGGTGAAGATCGCCAGGCCCGCCACCCCGCCGATGATCGTGCCGTTCAGCCGGATGTACTGCAGGTCGCGGCCGACCATGAGCTCGATCTTCTCCGTGGTCTCGGCGGCATCCCAGCGCTTCACGGTGTCGGTGATGATCGACGCGATGTCATGCCGGTACCTGTCCACGACGACCACGGCCGCATCGGTGAGCCATCCGTCCACGCGTCGCCGCAGCGCGGGCTCGTCCTGCAGCCGGCCGCCGACCTCGACCAGCGCCGCCACCGCCCGCACGCGCAGCGCGCTGGCAGGATCCGCCAGCGCCGCGAGCAGCCCGGCCTTCGCC
>CALKHM010000327.1 GCA_937988695.1 uncultured Microbacterium sp.
TCGACAACGCCACCCAGTATCTGAGCGAACTGGGCGGGGCCTCGGCCCGCGCGCAGATCGACGCGTTCTTCGCACGGATTCGGCCGATTCGTACGAAGAACGCGCTGTTCTGCGACGCAGTGCGGGGCGGTCGGGCGGCACGGGTCGAGTCGCGGGCGGGGGATGCCGCGGGGCGGCGCTCAGCGCGCGGGGAAGCCGCGTGGCACGGACCGGGTGCGTGCCAGCAGCAGGCCCACCCGCTCGTCCTCGAGCAGCAGGGCGTGGTATTCGCGGTCGCGGCGCACGGCGACCGCACCGCGCACGAGGGTCTCCGCATCCACCGGCGGCACCGGCGAGACGTACGGCCGCACCTCGGCGGCCAGCAGCGCGGCCTGGCGGACGCGCGCGCCCAGCTCCATCCGGTCGGCCTGGCGCACGAACTGCGCGCAGCGTCGCGCGACGCGATCGGGCAGCCGCGTGACATCCGCCACCTGCGCCCAGGCGTCGAGCGCCGTCGGAAGCAGCGGCGCGTTCGGCGGCAGCGCGGGTGTGCGCGTGCGCTGACTGTACGTGCCCGCCAGCAGGTCGCCCAGGCGCTGGGAGCGCGGCGTGAACGCGCCCACCAGCAGGGCGATGGCGCCCAGCGTCATCCAGACCTCGAGCACGCCCACCAGCGCCCGGATGAGCGCCTGCCGGAAGCCGGACGCACCCCCGTCGGTGCGCACGATGCGACCGCCGACGGCCAGGCGGCCGATGCTGCGGCCGTGGCTGAGCGTCTCGACCGTGGTCGGCAGTACGACCGTGACCAGCACCAGCACCAGGATGGACAGGATGCTGGAGGCCCGCGGATCGATGACGTTCTGTCCGAGCATCCACCCCGACACCCAGGCCAGCAGCAGCGTGACGGCCACGGCCACGAGCACGTCGATGAGGGCGCCCAGGGCGCGCAGGAAGAAGCCGAGCGGCTGCACGTCGAGCGCGACCGCTTCGCCGGTGAGAACCTCTTCCGGCACGATCGTGATCGGTTCGGCCATGACCTACAGTGAACCACATGGACCTCGACGCGCTGGCCGCCGCCCGTCGCTCGGAGTGGGAGCGCCTCGACGAGCTCAGTCGGGCGCGGCGCCTGCGCGGCGGGGAGGTCGATGAGCTCGTCTCGCGGTATCGGTCGGCGTCGGCCGATCTCGCCGACATCAAGACCTCGGCGGGGCGCACGTCGCTGGGCGACTACGTCTCGACGATCCTCGTGCGGGCACGGCTCCGACTCACCGGCAGCGGCGCAGATGCCCGCAGCGCGCTGCCGCGGTTCTTCCTCGCGCAGCTGCCGGCAGCGCTGTACCGGCTGCGGTGGACGACTCTAGCGGTCGCGCTCGGGTTCTTCCTGGCCGGCTCGCTGATGGCGATCTGGGCGATCCGCGACCCGCAGGTGCTCGCGGCCATCGGCAGCAAGGCCGACCTGAACTACTACGCCGATCACCAGTTCGTCGACTACTACCGGGAGAATCCCGCCGCGGTGTTCGCGGGCACGGTCTGGACGAACAATGCGTGGATCGCCGTGCAGTGCGTGCTGTTCGGCATCACCGGCATCTGGCCGCTGTATGTCGTGATGTCCAACGCGATGGGGGTGGGTACGGCCGCCGCCGTCATGATCGCGACCGGGCACGGTGACGTGTTCTGGCAGTTCATCGTCCCGCACGGGATGCTGGAGCTGACCAGCGTGTTCGTTGCCGCGGCTGCGGGGTTGCACGTGTTCTGGGCGTGGGTCGCTCCCGGGCGGCGCCCGCGCGGCGAGGCGCTGGCGGCCGCCGGCAGGTCGCTGGTCACCGTCGCGGTCGGGCTCGTGTTCAGCCTGGCGCTGTCGGGGGCGGTCGAGGGGTTCGTGACTCCGCAGCAGTGGCACTGGGCGGTGAAGATCGCGCTCGGCGCGGCGGCACTGGCGCTGTTCCTGACGTACATGCTCGTGGTCGGAGGCCGCGCCGCACGCGCCGGCGAGACCGGCGATCTCGCTGAGAGCGAGGCCGGCACGCCGCGCCTGGTGGCCGGGTAGCGCGCTTGCGGCGGTGCGGCGAGGTCCACGTCGCGACCGGCCCTCGGCTCGCGCGAGGGGATCGGACCTGCGGCGAGGTCCACGTCGCCGACCGGCCCTCGGCTCGCGCGAGGGGATCGGACGAGACGAGGGCGGCCTCGGCGGGAATCGTCCTCACCTCGTCCGATCTCCTCGTCTCGCGCAAGGGCGCGAGCCTCGCGGTCGCGTGCACCGTCGACATCCGATCAGTTTTGTTTTGATCAATTAAAGGGTAGGATCGGGGCATGCACGTGGACGATGTCGAGGCCCCGGATGGCATGGATGCGGCGGGTGCCGCGGATACGCCGGCGGGTGCCGCGATGCGCGCGGATGCGCCGGATGCCGCGATGCGCGCGGATGCGCCGGCGGGTGCCGCAGCGGCGCCGGATGCCGCGATGCTGGTGGGTGCCGCGAGCGGCGCGACACCGGCGGGCACCGCGATGCGCGCGGATGTCGCAGCCGCCATCCGCGGGGCGGGTCTGCGCGTGACCGACTCGCGGGTCGCCGTGTTCGAGGCGCTGCGTTCGAGCCCGCATGCCAGCGCCGACGCCGTTTTCGGGCGGGTGGCGCCCGAGCTGGAGCATCCCAGCCTGCAGTCGGTGTACAACGCGCTCAACGACTTCGCCGACGCCGGCCTGGTGCGGCGGATCGAGCCGGCCGGCCGGCCGCAGCTGTTCGAGCTGCGGGTCGGCGACAACCACCACCACCTCGTCTGCACGGGATGCGGCGTCGTGGTCGACGTCGACTGCGTGGTCGGCGAGGCGCCCTGCCTGTCTCCATCCTCTGCGCGCGGCTTCGTCGTGCGCGAGGCCGAGGTCACATTCTGGGGGATGTGCGCCGCGTGCGCCGCATCCGCCGTCTGACACCCCACACATCATGAAGAAGGGATGAAAATGACCGACAACGTCATCGACGAATCCGAGGGCGTCATCCCGACGCCCACCGCGCAGGAGAAGACCGTCGCCGCCGAAGAGGCCCGCTGCCCCGTCGTGCACGGACCGAATCGCGCCGGTGGCTCGGCCGCTCAGAACTGGTGGCCCAACCGGCTGAACCTGCGGATCCTCGCGAAGAACCCGCCCGCCACCAACCCGCTGCCGGAGGGCTTCGACTATCGCAAGAACTTCGAGAACGTCGACCTCGATGAACTGCGCCGGGACATCGAGGAGGTGCTCACCACCCGCCAGGAATGGTGGCCCGCCGACTTCGGCAACTACGGCCCGGCGGTCGTGCGCATGGCATGGCACAGCGCCGGCACCTACCGCGTGACCGATGGTCGCGGCGGCGGCAACTCCGGTCAGCAGCGGTTCGCTCCGCTGAACAGCTGGCCCGACAACACCGGCCTTGACAAGCCGCGCCGCATCCTGTGGCCGGTCAAGAAGAAGTGGGGCAAGCAGGTCTCCTGGGCCGACCTCATGATCTTCGCCGGCAACGTCGCGATGGAGCAGATGGGCTTCACGTCCTTCGGCTTCGCCGGCGGCCGCGTGGATGCCTGGGAGCCCGACGACGACGTGTACTGGGGCGCCGAGACGACCTGGCTGGGCGACGAGAAGCGCTACACGCCGGGCCAGGAGCGGGACCTCGAGAACCCGCTCGCGGCCGTGCAGATGGGCCTCATCTACGTGAACCCGGAGGGCGTCGGCGGCAACCCCGACCCGCTGGAGCTGGCCGGCGACATCCGCGAGACGTTCAAGCGCATGGCGATGAACGACGAGGAGACCGTCGCGCTCATCGCTGGTGGGCACACGTTCGGCAAGACGCACGGTGCCGGCCCCGCCGACCTCGTCGGCCCCGCGCCCGAGGACGCCCCGATGGAGCAGATGGGCATCGGTTGGAAGAACACGTACGGCACCGGAAAGGGCGATGACCAGACCGCGAGCGGCCTGGAGGTCACCTGGACCTACCACCCCACGCGCTGGGACAACGAGTACTTCCACATCCTGTTCGGGTACGAGTGGGAGCTCATGGACAGCGCAGCCGGGGCGAAGCAGTGGCGGCCCAAGAACGGCGAGGGCGCAGACATGGTGCCGATGGCCCACGACCCGTCACAGCGCCGCGAGCCGCGCATGCTCACCAGCGACCTCTCCCTGCGCTTCGACCCGATCTACGGGCCGATCTCGAAGAGGTTCAAGGACGACCCGGAGGCGTTCGCCGACGCGTTCGCCCGCGCCTGGTTCAAGCTCACGCACCGCGACCTCGGGCCGTCGACGCGCTACCTCGGAAAGCTCGCGCCCACCGAGCAGCTGATCTGGCAGGACCCGGTGCCGGCTGTCGACCACGAGCTGATCGATGACGCCGACGCGGCAGCGTTGAAGGCCGAGATCCTGGCATCCGGACTCTCGGTGCCCGACCTCGTCGCGACGACGTGGGCCGCGGCGGCATCCTTCCGCAACAGCGACAAGCGCGGCGGCGCGAACGGCGCGCGGCTGCGGCTGGCGCCGCAGAATGGCTGGGAGGCCAACAACCCACAGCGCACCGCCCGGGTGCTGGGCGTGCTCGAGGGGATCAGGGAGCGCTTCGGCAAGCCCGTGTCGCTTGCCGACCTCATCGTGCTGGCGGGCAACGCCGGTGTCGAGAAGGCCGCGAGGGATGCCGGGCACGATGTGGTCGTGCCGTTCCGTCCGGGACGCACCGACGCGACCGCCGAGCAGACCGATGTCGACTCGTTCTCGTACCTCGAGCCGATCGCCGACGGATTCCGCAACTACGTGGGCCCGCTGGCGGCGGCCGCGGGGCTTGCCGCCGAGCATCTGCTCGTGGACAAGGCGAGCTTGCTGAACCTGACCGCCCCGGAGATGACGGTGCTGGTCGGGGGCCTGCGGGCGTTGAACGCCAACTGGGACGGCTCGCCGTACGGAGTGTTCACCGACCGCCCCGGCGTGCTCACGAACGACTTCTTCGTGAACGTGCTCGACATGGGCACCGAGTGGAAGCCGCTGGACCCGGGATCGCACGCGTTCACGGGGACGGACGTCGTCACCGGCGAGAAGAAGTGGGTGGGCACTCGCGCCGACCTCGTGTTCGGGTCGAACTCGGAGCTGCGCGCGGTCGCCGAGGTGTACGCCGCCGACGACGCCGCGGAGAGGTTCGTGGGCGATTTCGTGGCCGCCTGGGCGAAGGTCACCGAGCTGGACCGCTTCGACCTGGAGTGACATCCCGCTCCTGCGGCGGCTCGGAGACCCCAGCGACATGCGCAGTGAGCACGCGAAGGGCCGGTATCCGTCGAGGTGCCGGCCCTTCGCGGTGCGTCGGTATCGGTGCGTCGCGGCCAGATCGCGCGGCCAGTACGCCGCGTGGGCGCGCCGCGTAGGCTCGGGTCGGAGGAAGGGAGCCCTCATGGCACGCATCCTGATCATCGGCGGCCACGGCAAGGTCGCCCTGCGGCTGGCGCCGCAGCTGGTCGCCCGAGGCGACACCGTGACCAGCCTCATCCGCAACCCGGCGCACGAGACCGAGGTCGCCGCGACCGGGGCGGCGCCTCTGGTGGCCGACGTCGAGCTGTTGGATGTCGATCAGCTCACGAACGTCGTCGCCGGGAACGACGCCGTCGTCTGGTCGGCGGGAGCCGGCGGCGGTGATGCCGGTCGCACCTATGCCGTCGACCGTGACGCGGCGATCCGGTCGATGGACGCGGCAGCCGCGGCCGACGTGCGCCGCTATGTGATGGTGTCGTACTTCGGCGCCCGCGTGGACCACGGCGTGCCGGAGGGCGACTCCTTCTTCGCCTACGCCGAGGCGAAGGCCGCCGCGGACGCTCATCTGCGCGCGAGCGGCCTGGACTGGACGATCGTCGCCCCGAGCGCCCTCACGCTCGAGGAGCCCACCGGGCTGATCGATGCGGCGGCGGATGCCGCGGGCTCGGTGCCGCGCGCAGATGTGGCATCCGTCATCGTGGCCGCCCTGTCCGACCCTCGCACCGTGCACCGCACGATCCGCTTCAACACCGGCGTGGTGCCGATCGAGGTGGCGATCGCCGGCTGAGCCGCCCTCTCCCGCTGGCTCGTCCCGCGGGCGCCCTCCGCCCTCTCCCGGTGAGGATGCAACGGACGGACGAGAGCGTGGGCAATACCCACGCCCTCGTCCGCACGATGCGCCCTCGGGTTGGTCGGGGGTCAGGCCGCCTTCGGCTCGGGGAACAGCGCGCGGTGCACGAGGCCGGCCAGCGCGCCGCCGACGAGCGGGAACACGATGAACACCCATAGCTGTGCGAGCGGTCCGACACCGCCGTAGATCGCCGCGGCGATCGAGCGGGCCGGGTTGACCGAGGTGTTGTCGATGGGGATCGCGATGAGGTGGATCAGGGTCAGCGTCAGGCCGATCGCGATCCCGGCGAATCCGACGGGTGCGCGCTTGCTGGTGGAGCCGGCCACCACGAGCACGAACACGCAGGTCAGGATGATCTCGATGAGGATCGCCGCTCCGATTCCCCATCCGCCGGGGGAGTGGTCGCCGAACCCGTTGCTGGCGAACCCTCCGGACTGCGCGGTGCTCAGCCACTTGTCGGGCCCGAACAGTCCGACCAGCACGAGCAGCGTCGAGCCCACGACGCCGCCCACGACCTGTCCCGCCCAGTACCCGAGAACGTCCTTCCAGGAGAAGCGTCCGGCGATGGCCATGCCCAGTGTGATCGCGGGGTTGAAGTGGCCGCCCGAGATGGGTCCCCACGCGTAGACGCCCACCACGACCGTGAGTCCGAACGCGAGTGCCACGCCGAGGTGGCCGACGCCCAGTGGCGTCCCTTCCCCGCCGACGGCGAAGTCGGCGGCATACAGCGCGGTGCCGACGCCGCCGAACACCAGCACGAGGGTACCGATGGCCTCGGCGACCATCCGCGTGACCAGCGGAGGCGAAGCAGTCGAATCCGACACAGGGGTCTCCTTTGCTCGTTGGACACACCAACGGGGTGAGAGTATCGGCACTTCCGACCGCAGACCCCGGCGCGACACGCTGTTCTGACGAGGTCCGGTGTTCGTCAAGCGAACACGGTCAGCGCGTACACCACGAACAGCGCGAGATGCGCGGCGCCGTGCAGGGCGGTCACCTTGTGTGCCGAGAACGTCACGATCGACAGCACGAGCGAGGCCGCCAGCAGCAGGGCGTCCGCCCCGCCGGCCGCGAGGACGGGATGCTGTCCGGTGGCCAGCCCCACCGCGAGGACGGCCGGCACGGTCAGCCCGACCGTGGACACGAGCGCGCCGTGGCACAGGTTGCTCACCCGCTGGATCTCGCCCCGATACGCGGCACGCACGGTCGTGATCGTCTCGGGGAGGAACACGATCGCGGCGATCAGGATGCCGCTGAGCGCGGCCGGCGCGTGCATCCGGCCCAGTCCGTCGTCGAGCATCGCCGCCACGTCGTGCGAGAGGAGCACGATCGGCAGCACGGTGAGCACGAGCAGCGCGAGGCGGGCGAGCAGTTCGCGTCGGTGGGCGCGCCAGACGACGCCGACGGAAGGACGTCGCACTCCGGCGCTGGTGCGGGTGGCCGCGGTCGTTGGGCGGGCGGTCGCCGGGCCGCCGGCCGCCGGGCCGCCGGTCGTCGGGCCGCCGGTCGTCGGGCCTGCGGCTCCGACCTCGGCGAAGTCGCCTGTCTGCGCGCCCGTCTGCCGCCACAGGAAGAACCCGTACAGTCCGGCGGTGAGCACGATCACGGTGCCGGCCTGGAGGATCGTGAACGACCCGCCGACGCCGATGAGCTGCGGCATCCCGAACGTGAGCGGGACGATGATGACGAGCATTGCGAGGTATGCCGAGGTGCCGGCGCGGTTGTGGCGCATCGCGCCGTGGCGGAGCCCGCCGACCAGGAGAGCGACGCCGATCACGAGGTTCAGAATGATCATCGCCACGGCGACCACGGAGTCGCGCGCGATGGTGGAGTGCTCGCCGGGTCCGAGCATGACGGCCACGATGAGCACGACCTCGATGAGCACGATCGACAGCGTGAGCACGAGGGTGCCCAGCGGATCGCCGAGCCGCACGGCCAGGCGCTCCGCCTGTCGCACGACGCCGAACGAACACGTGACGATGACGGCGATGGTCGGGATGAGCGCCACCGGCGACGCGGGAAGAACGGTGAGTGCGGCGACGGCGAGCCATCCGATCGCCACGCGCGCGATCGCGCCGGGGGTGAAGATGCTGCGGGCGGGGGATGCCGCGGTGCGTGTGACAGCGGTGCTCATGGCGGATCCGATCTCGGGGCCGTCCCCGTTCGGAATCCGCGGCGGCCGGGCCGTCCCGGTCGCGCGACCCAGCATACTGCGCGCGCCTGAGCAGAGGCCGACCCCCGTGATCCCGCTGTTCAGCAGTCAGTTTGTGCGGGCGTGGTGCGTCGCCGGCCGCAGTTTGCGACTGCTGAACACAGGGGGGCGGGGGGCGCGGGGACGGGGTCAGAGCCGGCCGGCGGCCTTGAGCTCCAGGTAGCGGTCGGCGATGCGCGGGGGCAGCTCGTCCGGGCCATCGGTGAGAGCGTCGGCGCCGGCCGCGGCGACGGCCTGCGTCACCCGGGCCGCGTCGGCGAGGGTCTGCTCGGCGGCCGCGGCACGGTAGACCTGTCCGACCGTGCCGCGGGTGCGTGCCTGGTCGGCGAGTCCGGTGTCGGCGACCGTGCCCACCAGCACGTGCGCGTGCTCGGTGAAGCCTGGCAGGGTCCCGAGGAACCCCCGGGCGGCGGATGCCTCGTCCTGCGCGGTCAGCAGCACGATGAGCGCCGGTCGTACGGCCAGCTGCCGCACGTGAGCGGCGACGGCATCCCAGTCGGTGTCGATCAGCGTCGGCTCGACGGGTGCCATCGCATCCACGAGCGCCGGCAGCAGCTTGTCGCCGTCGACCCCGCTGACCCGCGCGCGCACGGCCCGGTCCGCCATGACCAGGTGCACGTGGTCGCCCGCCTCGGCGGCCAGGGCCGCCAGCAGCAGCGTCGCCTCCATCTCGGCGTCCAGCCGCACCCCGTCGCCCACCCGCGCGGCGGACGTGCGACCGGTGTCGATGACGATGACGATGTGCCGGTCGCGCTCCGGGCGCCAGGTGCGCAGCATCGTGGTGCCCGCGCGGGCGGTGGCGCGCCAGTCGATCGAGCGCACGTCGTCGCCGCGCACGTATGGGCGCAGGCTGTCGAACTCGGTGCCCTGCCCGCGGATCAGCACGCTCGTGGCCCCGTCGAGCTCGCGCAGCCGCGCGAGGCGGGAGGGCAGGTGCCGGCGGGCGGTGAACGGCGGCAGGATGCGGATCGTCCCACGCACGTCGATGCGCGATTGGCGTCCGGCCAGCCCCAGCGGGCCGAGACTGCGCAGCACCACGAAGTCCGAGGTCAGCTCACCGCGCCGGCGCGGGTGCAGCGGTACGGTCAGGCGCTGGGGCTCGTCGGGCTCGAGGCGCACGACACACCGTGCGGCAGGGGCGCCCGCGGTCGGCTGCCAGGCGTCACGCAGGCCGCCGCGCATCCGGCGTGGACCGCGCAGCGTGAGGCTCGTCTGCACCCGGCTGTGCAGCAGGGCCCGCCGCGGCACGTCGCGATCCACGCGCACCTGCCGGGGATCGGCGGCGGTCGCGACATCCGCCGCCACGGCCAGCGCGCACAGCACGACCCAGCCGGCCGCGCACACCCAGGCGTCGGCGCCGGCGACCGTGAGCACGACGACGGGGATCGCGCCGAGCGCGACCAGCAAGGGGAGGCGGCCGGTGAGGTACATGTGCTCCGTTCACTCAAGGTTTCGTCGTGGCGCTCGCGGATCTCGTCGGGGGTCCCGCGGCCCTTGCCCGACGCCCGCGCAGCGCGTCAGATCGGAACGCGCGTCTGCTGCAGCACCGAGGTGAGCACGGCATCGACCGAGACACCCTCGAGCAGCGCGTCCGGGCGCAGCCGGATGCGGTGCCGCCACGTCGGCACGAGCATCGTCTGGATGTGGTCGGGGGTCACCGCCGGGTAGCCGCTCAGCCACGCCCAGGCCTTCGCCGCGGCCAGCAGCGCCGTGGCCGCCCGCGGGCTCACGCCCAGCTGCACCGACGGGCTGTGCCTGGTCGCCCGCGCCAGATCCACGAGATAGCCCAGCACCTCGTCGGTGACGGCGGTCGATGCCGCGGCCCGCCGCGCGGCGCGCAGCTGCTGCGCGTCCACGACCGCGCCGATGCCGGCCAGCGCGTGCGGATCGAACCCGTCGGCGTGCTGGCGCAGCACCCGCAGCTCGGCGTCGCGGTCGGGCACGGTCATGATGAGCTTGAGCAGGAAGCGGTCCAGCTGCGCCTCCGGCAGCGGGTACGTGCCCTCGTGCTCGATCGGGTTCTGCGTGGCGGCCACCAGGAAGGGGTCGGGCAGGGCGCGGGTCACCCCGTCGGCGGTGACCTGGTGCTCCTGCATGGCCTCCAGCAGGGCGGCCTGCGTCTTCGGCGGCGTGCGGTTGATCTCGTCGGCCAGCACGATGTTCGTGAAGATCGGTCCCTCGCGGAACTCGAACTCCGCCGTGCGCGCGTCATAGATCAGCGAGCCCGACACGTCGCCGGGCATCAGGTCGGGGGTGAACTGCACGCGCTTGGTGGACAGGCCCAGCGCGCGGCTGAAGGCGCGCACGAGCAGCGTCTTCGCGACGCCGGGCACACCCTCCAGCAGCACGTGTCCGTCGGCCAGCAGCGCGATGAGCAGACCGCTGATGGCGCCATCCTGTCCGATGACCGCGCGACCGATCTGCAGGCGGACGTTGTGCAGCGCCTCGCGCAGTGAGGCGTCGTCGGCATCCGCCTCCCGGTCAGCTGAGCGCGTCGAGAGGTCCGGGGCGATCTGCGCCGCCTCGGCGCCGGGCTCCTCGCGGGGCGAGCCGCTGGTGGGGTCGGCAGTGGGGTCTGTCATGTGGTCCTCCCGGTGTCGGTGGGCGGGTTCGTGTCGGGGTGCAGCGAGCGCCGCAGTCTGTTCTCCAGGTCCCGCAGGCGGTCGCTGAGGGCGAGCAGCTCGCGGTCGGTTCCCGGGCGCTCCTCGATGAGGATGCCACGC
>CALKHM010000328.1 GCA_937988695.1 uncultured Microbacterium sp.
TGCTGGTGGCATCCGGCATGTCGGCCGCAACGCTGTCGATCCTGAACCTGGCCGCCGCCGGCGATCATGTCGTCGCCTCGTCGGCGCTGTACGGCGGCACCTACAACCTGCTGCGCTACACGCTGGCCAAGCTCGGAATCGAGACGACGTTCGTCTCCGACCAGGACGACGCCGAGGCGTGGCGCGCGGCCGTGCGGCCGAACACGAAGCTGTTCTTCGCCGAGTCCATCGGCAACCCGAAGATCAACGTGCTGGACATCCAGACCGTCGCCGACATCGCCCACGCCGCTGGTGTCCCGCTGATCATCGACAACACGATCGCGACGCCGTACCTGCTGCGCCCGTTCGAGCACGGCGCCGACATCGTCATCCACGCCGCGACGAAGTTCCTCGGCGGTCACGGCACGGTCATCGCCGGGGCCATCATCGACGGCGGCACCTTCCCGTGGTCCGAGCACGCCGACACGTTCCCCGGACTGACCGAGCCCGACCCCTCGTACCACGGCGTGAGCTATACCGGCGTGCTCGGCGACGGCATCGCCTACATCATTAAGGCGCGCGTGCAGCTGCTGCGCGACCTGGGCCCGGCGATCTCGCCGAACAGCGCCTGGCAGCTCATCCAGGGCATCGAGACGCTGTCGCTGCGCATGGAGCGCCACGTGCAGAACACGCAGCAGATCGCCGAGTGGCTCGAGGCCCGCGACGACGTGGCGTCGGTGAGCTACGCAGGTCTGCCCAGTTCGCCGTGGTACGCCCAGGCCAACAAGTACACGCCCAAGGGTGCGGGTGCGGTGCTGTCGTTCGAGCTGAAGGGCGGCGTGGACGCCGGTCGCGCCTTCGTCGACAACCTCACTCTGTTCAGCCACCTGGCCAACATCGGCGATGTCCGCTCGCTGGTCATCCACCCCGCCTCCACGACGCACTCGCAGCTGTCCCCCGAGGAGCAGCTGTCCAGTGGCGTGACGCCCGGGCTCGTCCGCCTGTCGGTGGGTCTGGAGAACGTCGACGACCTGATCGACGACCTCACCCAGGCTCTGGCCGCGGCCAGCGAGGTGCGCGAGGCCGCGCGCGTCTGAGACCTCCTCAGGGACGGATGCCCCGCCTCAACCCGTGCGGAACGGGCCGAGGCGGGGCATCCGTCGTTCGGGAGCCGAGCGGAACCGGGCTATCCGGCATCCCACCAGCGCAGCACGCGCAAGGCGTGCAGCGTCACCCAGCGGCTCGCAAAGCCCTCCCTGTCATCGAGGTCGAACAGCGTCGGTCCCTCGTGGCGGTTCTCCAGCGGCCACAGCCCGCTGCCGTCGCACTTGCCCCGGAGGAGCTCCACCGCGCGTGCGCAGCGCGGATCGCGCTCCGGACGGGCACGGCGCAGATAGTCGAGACCGCGCAGCACGTCGTAGAACCAGCGCACCGGGTACGAGGTCATCATGAACCTCGGATCGATGATCTCCCCGGTGCTGCGGCGGCGGAACAGCTCCCGCTCGAGCAGGTACTCCTCCGCGGCCAGACGCGCCTGTCGCGCGGCATCCGTCCCTCCCGTCGCCTGCTCCCAGTTCCACAGCCCCTCGAGCACGCAGATCGTCGAGTGCAGCGAGGACACCTTCGCCCCGTATTCGGCCCAGCAGTTCCACCCGCCGTCGGACAGCTGTCCGGCCAGCACCGTGCCGACCACGGGATCGACCCGCTCGCCGAAATATGCTCCGATCGTCATGACGACGCCGTTGATGCAGGGCTCGGTCTCGCCGTCGAAGTATCGTTCATCGGCATGGTCCCAGCGCACGTTGTCGCGTACTCGTGCGAGAGTCTCGCGCAGGCGGGGCTCGGCGGGGTCGACGCCGAGATCGACGAGCTGCTGCAGGCTGAAGTGCGTGGCCGTCCACGCGTCGAACATCGGGCGCGACTGGTCAGCCCAGCCCGGCCGATACACCCCGGCATCCCACAGGCCGTCGTCGGCCTGCTCGTCGAGAAGCCGCGCACCCCAGCCCTCCCGGGCCACACGGGCGCGCTCGGCGGCCACCTCGTCAGGCGACGCATCGAGCAGATCGGCCATGACCTGCCAGCGGATCGCGGGATCGCCGGCCATCAGATACTCGGTTGCGGCATCCATGTGCACGACCGTACGCCGGGGACCGGACATCCACCACACGTAACAGGCGGTGTGGGTGCGCACCGACACAGGAGAATAGACGCATGGATTGGCAGCAGACCTCCGCCGACACCGTGCCCAGCGCACCGGTGACCGAGGCCGACGCCCGATCCCTGCTCGGCCGCCCGCCCGCCACCGGTGCGTGGCGCGACGGCGACCGCCCCGGCGACCGCACGTTCCTCGGCATCGGCGCGTTCCGCACGGAGAACGGCGAGGAGCTGCCGTTCGTGCGCCTGGCCTACGAGTCGTGGGGCGAGCTCGACGAAGACCGCGGCAACGCGGTGCTGGTGCTGCACGCGCTGACCGGCGACAGCCATGTGCGCGGCGCCGCCGGCCCGGGGCATCCCACCGCCGGATGGTGGGAGGACGTCGTCGGCCCGGGCTGCCCCATCGACACCGACCGCTGGTTCGTCATCGCACCGAACATGCTCGGAGGATGCCAGGGGTCCACGGGTCCGGCCAGC
>CALKHM010000329.1 GCA_937988695.1 uncultured Microbacterium sp.
TGCACATGGTCGAGGCGTACAACGACGGCCCGCTGTGCTCGGACATCGAGCTCGCCCACCACCTCGTGCACAGCATCGAGACCGCGTACTACTACATGGAGGAGGACCGCTTCGAAGAGCTCGTCACCGCTCTCCGCCCCGAATCCGAGGTGCTCGCGTACGCCGCGAACCTCGTCCGCGCCAACATCCGGCTGTTCCGCGAGACAGGAGGGTTGCAGCGCGCCCTGCCCTTCGACTCGTTCATGGAGCTGAAGGCCCTCTTCGAGAACCCGTATGACATCGCCGCGCGGGATCTGGAACTGGACCTGTGGCTGCGCTTCTTCGCGCTTCGACGGCTGGCGCTGATCCATCGCATGGTCGCAGAGAACCCGGAGTTCACCGACGAGGATCGAGCAGTCTTCATCGGCCGCACGCTCGAGCTGACGAACTCCGCCCTGGCCGCACTGGAACGCGTGGTCACCGAGTTCCCCCGCGAGGATGCCTACGCGAACATGTACCGCGGATATCTGCACCGAGACCAGTACCTGCTGAACATCGAGGCCGGCGAAGCAGAGGCGGCGGTGCCGGAGAACGCTGCCGCCGTCGCGGCGAAGGAGCGGTTCTACACCGACTACAAGAACCGGTATCCGCAGGACATCGTGCTCACCCGACATCTCGGCCAGGAGTACTACCTGGCTCTGGCCGAGCACCTGGACTTCGTGCAGGACCCCATTGAACGGATGATGATCCGGACGACGATCAACTCGTTCCTCTCGAAACTGGAGCGGGACTCGGGCAGGCAGCACGTGCTGCTCGCGGAACTGCGCGCCAAAGTCGCTCAGAGATCGTCGTCCGGTGCCCAGTAGCGCTTCGGCGCCGCACGGGCGCCGGGGCGCAGACGACCGCCGACTCTCGCCGCGGCGGCATCGACGGCACCGGTGCCATCGCTCGTTAGACTCCAGATGACGAGGAGGCCGCATGACGCAGATCGCCGACAGCCAGACGGAGACGGCGCATGCCGGCGCGACCGCGACACGACGGCTCTTCATCAGCTATTCATCCGACGATGCCGCTGTCGCCGGGGACATCCTGAACCAGCTCGAGACCGCCGGCGTCCCGTGCTGGATCGCACCTCGTGACATCCCGCCCGGTGCCGACTACGCCTCCGAGATCATCCCCGCCATCCGCGATGCCTGCGCGTTGCTTTTCCTGTACTCGCAGAGCGCCAACCTCTCGAAGCACTGCCTGCGCGAGGTCGAAGCGGCCATCTCGAGCGGCATCGACATCTTCCCCGTCCGCCTCGATGCCACTCCGATGGCTCCCGGACTCGAATACCGGCTCAGCACGACCCAGTGGATCGATGCGAACACGATCGAGTCGCTCCGCGAGGTCGCTGCCGTGATCTCAGCCAAGGTCGCGGCTCACACCACGGCCGATCAAGAGGCGCCGCACAACGTCCGCATCGCGCAGCAAGCCCGGCGGATGCCGCGACCAGACGGAGAGGAGCTCGTGGGTCGCGCGACCGAGGTGGCCGCCCTCGTCGCCGTGCTCGACGATGTCAAGAACGGCGGCACGGGACGAATGGTCCTTGTCGGTGGCGAGAGCGGGGTCGGCAAATCCACTCTCGTCAACAACCTCATCGCCACCGCCGTAGCTGCGGACTTCCGCGTGTGCGCCACGACCTGCGGCTCCTTCCTGGATGGCGTCTCGTTCTTCCCGGTGCGCGAGCTTCTTCGCCAGCTCACCGACTCGTCGGGCGACATCCCCTCGTTCGTCCGCACGCTGTACGGATCGACCTCGCAGCAGGCGAACATGGCGGCGGTCATCAACTCCGCGCTGGTCGATGCGGGCGCGCGCCGCGAGGCCATGCTCGCGACGTTCGCCAACGTGGTGTTCGGCGCATCGACCCTCGACCACGCACACCCCTTGCTCCTGTTCATCGACGACCTGGAGAACGTCGACGCGGGTTCCGTGGACAGCCTGTTGTGCCTGCTGGCGCGCATCGACGACGGACCGGTGCTGGTGGTCGGCGCCTTCCGAGACGACGTGGTCGAACGCGCCGGTCGTTCCCACCCGATGAACGCGTTGCTCAGCGCGGTGCGACGCAACGAGCGCGTCGCAAGGCTGCTGCGGCTCGGCCCTCTTCCGCGATCGTCCTACGTCGACGTGATCGAGAGCATCCTTGGCGGGCCGACCCGCCTGCCCGCCAGGCTCGTCGAGTTCCTGTGGAAGGAGACCGAGGGCAACAGCCTGTTCCTGCGCGAGATCGTGCGGGCCCTGAGCACCGAGACCCGCACGAGCACGCAGCCCTGCCTCACACGGGTCGACGGAGTGTGGACATTCCGCGGATCGCTCGAGGATGTCGCGATCCCGCGCTCCGTCGAAGAAGCCATCGAACGGAATCTTGAAGCCGTCGCTGACGCCGATCGCGGATATCTCGAGACCGCGTCTGTCATCGGTAAGCAGTTCGACTTCGATCTCGCCCTGGGGATCATGCAGACCGACGAGGACGATCTTCTGGATGCGCTGGAGAGATGCGTCGAGCAGTCGATCCTGCACGAGCTGAGCGAGCCCACCGACTCTTTCGAGTTCAGCCACAACCGCGTGCGCGATGTGCTCTACAACTCCCTGTCGAACATCCGGCGGCGGCGTATCCACTCGAAGGTCGCCGATGCCCTGCTGACAGCGCCCCAGGGAGAATTCTCCAACTCCCTCATCGGCGAACACCTTTACAAGGCAGAGCGCTTCGCCGAGGCCGCACAATACCTCTACCGTTCTGCGGTGGCGCTGCTGGACATCAAGGAGTCGGAACGAGCCGCGGACCAGCTCACGCGAGTCAACGGCATCCTCGACCGCGACATCGAGGTCACGGGCATCGACCGCATCGAGGTCGCCCTGACGCTGCTGACCGCGCTGCAAGAGACGTCGGACTACGCCGAGTGCGAGGCGCTCGTCGCTCGCATCACGGCGATGCCCGGCATCGACGAACGACGTCGTGGGCGTGCGTACGACACGCTCGGCGATCTGGAGCGGGCGCGGGGCCACATCGCCGAAGCGCAGTCCGCCTATGCACAGGCGGAGACCCTCGCGTCAGAGCATCCCGATCTCGAACTGGAGGTCTGCGCCGACCTGCACGAGCTGCACGACCGGCAGCGCGAACGCACCGCGGGTGTCGACGACGCCGCCTCCGCGCTGCACGCCGACGCGGCCAGACACTACCTGGACCGTGAGGTCGACCTCGCCCAGCGAGTGGGCGGCCCCTGGGACCGCGCACGCGCCTACCGCAACCTCGCGAAGTCGCTCAGGCGCGAGGGAAAGATCGATGAGGCCCTCACGACCTATGAGAAGAGCCTCGCCGAGACCGACGTGCGCGTCGCCTCGCACCAGGTCTTGATCTCGTACGCGAAGACATTGCGGATGGCCGGCCGGTCCGACGATGCCTCCGCCGTCGTGCAGCGCGTGCTCGACTGGAGTACGCAGACCGGCGCACGGCGCTCGCAGGCCATTGCGCTCTTCTATCGCGCGATGATCGAGATGGAGGAGAACGGCGCCGGGCCTGCGGCGCTGCGTGATCTCGAGGATGCCCTCGCGATCCACCAGGACATCGGGTACGACCGGGGGCAGTGGGAGGTCCATCTCCTGCGCGGCGAGTGGCACGCGATGAACCACGACCGCGCCGCCGCCTTCAGCGAATTCCGCGCCGGCCTGCAGGCCGACGATCTCGATGAGACGGCGGTGATCTCCACCTTGATCGCGCAGCTGAACGCGAGCGACGAGCACGCACGGGCAGAGCGGTTGACGAAGATGTGGGCCGAAGGATGAGCGAGCGCGCGGCCAGGGGGCGCCTGGTCATCCTGACCGGCCTTCCCGGAGCGGGGAAGACGACTCTTGCGACGTGGCTCGCGAACACGCACGGATTCTCCGTCGCATCCCGCGATGTGATCCGCGCCGCGATGTTTCCCCGATGCCGCTTCACGTTAGCGGAGAAGGCGGCGGCCTACGAGGCGATGAAGGCCGCGATCAGCACCATGCTGGCGCTCGGTCTCGACGTCGTGACCGACGGGATCACCTTCTCCTCCGGCGAACAGCTACGCGAGGTCTACGAACTGGCGGAGTCGGCGCAAGCCGTGTTGATCCTGCACCTGGACGTGCTGACGTCGATCGCGCAGGATCGCGTGGAGGACGACCGCCGGAACGATCCGACCGTCCCCGCCGATCGTGACGCAGCCCTCGTCGCCGACGTCGCCGCACGATTCGATCCCCTTCCGATGGAGGCCATCCTGATCGACGCCAACGCATCGCCCGAAGCCGTGCAAGACGCCGCCGCGCGGGCCCTCCGTTCACTCGTACCGCGGGACTCCGCCCAGAAGTCAGGCAGCTGATGCGTGTTCTCTTCCTCGTTCGACACGGCGAGACCGACGAGAACGCGCAAGGCCGGACCATCGCGACGACCGACCCGTCTTTGAACAGCCGCGGCGCTGCGCAGGCCGATGCCGTGGCCCGTACTCTCTCGTCCGTCGACATCGGCCTGATCATCAGCTCGCCGAGGCGACGCTGCGTGCAGACCGCCGAGGCGATCGCGGCCGCGCAGGGGACCGCACAGGGCCGCACACCATCCGTGCAGCTGGACACCGGCCTGGTGGAGATCGGACTGGGAGCGTTCGAGGGCCGATCCGTCGACGAGATCCGCGCGAACGGGCTCGGCGAGGTCTTCGCCGCGTGGCGCCAGGGCTCACCGCCGGAATACCCTCCCGGCGGGGAACGCTTCGACGACGCGTCGGCCAGGCTCGGAGCGGTGTTCGACGAGGCCTGCCGATCGGACGTCGATTCGGTCGTGCTCGTGGGTCACAGCCACGCGTTGCGGATCATGATCGCGACCCGCATCCTCGGTGGCACACCGGAGATGCACCGCCGCCTGTTCCTGAACCATGCGTCGGTGACCAGCGTGTTCTGGGAAGGCGAGACACCACGACTTGCCGTCCTCAACGGCTCGGTGGCATCCGACGTGCTCGCGCCTCCGGTCTCGCGAGCGTTCGGTCGGCGGCACGCGGAATAGCCGAACACGCTGCGCCCGGCTCAGTCCCGGTCGCTCGCCTTCACCGGCGCATACCCGTCACGGAAGGCATCGTCGGGCACCGGCCAGCTGTTGCCACGGTCGTCGGTGACCACCCAGTCCCCGATCGCCGCGGTCACCGGGCCCTCCAGGCTCTGCACCGTCTCCTCGGTCAGGGCACGCCGGGCCATCACCGTGCCACGACGGCGGAAGGCCCCGCCGGAGGCCGGCTCGTAGAGCGCGTCGAACTCGGCTGCCGCGACCGTGCGCTCCCCCGCGCCGGGCGAGGTGACGAGCCAATCCCCCGGCTCGCCGTGCAGCACATCGCCGTTGGCCGTGCGCCACTCGACGGCGCTGTCGAGCCGGCGGCCCTCCACGACGCCGGTGCGCCGGTACCGCTCGGC
>CALKHM010000330.1 GCA_937988695.1 uncultured Microbacterium sp.
GCATCTTGATCGCCGCGGGCATCGCGCCTTCGACGAGGATATGGGTGGCCTCGGTGGCCTTGCGCACCGCGTCCACGTTCTGGCCCACGAGCGGGATTCCCGCCGCGATCTCCCACAGCGGCCCTTGCACGGTGTGGTTGGCCTGGCGGGTCAGGGCGAAGATCCGGTCGCCGGCCTGCGAGACCTTGGCCGACTCGCCCTTCTTCACGTACTTCGTGATCGATGAGATCTGTGCCTTCGCCGCCGTCAGATCGTTGTTGACGGAGATCGCCTGGATCGCGAAGACCGCGGTGATCGCCACGAAGACGCCGACCACGCCGAGAACCACCGACATCGTGATCAGCGGCCACCGCCGACGCGTCGTGATCGCGTGGAATCCGGGGCGATTCACGCGATAGCGTCCGGTCGAGGGGGGCTTGGGCACCACAAGAGGATACCGGCGACATGCTGTGACACCGCCCAAAGAACGCCGACGCGGCGCCGGCCGCCGCTATGAGCCGGCTGAGGTCAGTGCGTGACACTCCTCGGCCACGGACACCTTCGTCGTGGTCGCCGTCGGTGTGTAACGCACCGACACCGGTCCGAGCCCGCCCTTGGGCAGCGTGCTCGTGTACGAGATCGTCCGGGTCTGCCCCGCGGGCACGAAGATGCGCATGCTCTCCACATCGCGCCCGTTCTCCACGCCAGTACGCGTCGCGGACGGGTCATCACCGGTCGCGGGCTTCGCCGAGTCGATCTTGACGCCGGGAGGGGCGAAATACATCACGTCGAGGATGAACGAGGTGCGCGCGATCCCGTACCCCTTGTTGCGGATGCCGAGCTGGTACGAGGTGATCTGATCCTTGCCGGCGAGCGTGTTGGTCACCGTCACGCTGGTGGTGATCGTGCGCGCATCTGCATTGCAGGTGACGCTCACCTTCGATCTCAGGAAGTACTCGAGCTTGCTGGCCGCGTAGTCGTCCAGGAAGATGCCGACCTGCGTCGTCTGTTTGTTGCTCGTCTTCAGCTCACCGTCCAGGCCGATGTGATCGACCATCGACTGTTCGTCGTCGCGAGTGAACCACAGGTAGAGACGCTGCTGGTCGGCGGACGTCTTCAGCGCATGGTACATCTTCATCACGTCCCAGCCGCCGGCGGCGACCTTCATGAAGACGCGGCCGGCGACATCCGCGAAGAAGAGGTCCTGCGCGGTGCGCGACGGGTAGCGCAGGTATACCTTGTACAGCACCTCGTCGACGACGTTCGACGCGGTGAGCTTCGTTCCGTCGTCGACGGTCACCGGCCCGGTGACCTTCAACACGTGCGAGAGCACGACGGGGTCGATGCTGATCACGCCGTCGAGCTTCTCACCGTAGGTGTTGTACCAGAGCGCATCGAACGCTTTCGCCGTGGTCGTGAAGTTCGGCGTCCGGGTGAAGTTGCCGAACCCGGAGAAGGTGTCCGAGTCGTACAGTGCGAGCGTCTGTGCCGGCAGATCGATCACCTGACGGTCGCGCGGGAAGCTGTAGGTGCTCGTCTGCCTCCCCAGCGAGATCTTGCCGTTGTCGACGTTCACCTGCGCGGTCGCCGCGGGAAGCCCTCCCGTGCTGCGCGACTCGGCGTTGTTCTGGAAGATCAGCAGATAGGAGCGGGCGCCGTCCGCACCCGCGACGTCCAACAGTGCCGGCAGGTAGTTCTGGAGGTCCTTGAGCACCGGCGCGGTCTGATCCATGAGATCGAACAGCGGACTGATGGCGTCATCGACCACGGGGAGGATCTTGGTGCGATCGACGGTCACGAGCTGCCGTTGCGCCTTTGTGAAGGCCGTATTGATGGTGGGCAGCGACGCGCTGGCGTCTTGCAGCGGCTTGAGGTTGATGCCTCCACCCTTGACCTGGAGGCTCTTGGGCTGCAGGGTGTCGAGCATCTTCACGCCCGCGGGCATCGCACCCTCGACGAGAGTGTGAGTGGCCTCGGTCACCGTACGCACGGCGTCGACGTTCTGGCCGACGAACGGGATGCCGGAGAAGACCGTCCACAGCGGTCCCCGAACGAGACCGTTCGCGTGCGTGGTGAGCTCCACGACCTTGTCGCCGGAAGCCTGGATCGCCGTGGTATCACCCTTCTTCACGGACTTCATCACCGACGTGAGCTCGGACTTGGCTGCCGTGAGGTCGTTCTTGACCCAGAACGCCTGCACAGCGAAGACCACGATCGGCAGGAGGATGAGCACAGCCACGATCCCGGTGATCCACGGCCAGCGCCGACGGTGTCTGCGAGGAGCGTGGGATCCGGCGGGTGCGGCGCGATGACGTCCGGCGGGTGGAGTGTCGGGCACCCCCCGAGCGTATCCGCGGGGGCCTGGGATCCCGCCGAGAGACATGCGGAGGCGCCCACAGCATCAAGCGCTCGGCCGAGCTGGATGCTCAGTCGAGCTGGAACAGTCTCTTCACGAACCTCGCCAGGCGCCGCCTGGTCAGCATGACCCGCCAGCGCAGCTTGTCGCCACGCGCTCCGCCGGGCCCGGGAATGGGCTTCCACACCCGCACCTCATGCTCGCGCGACGGGATCGCATGACGCGAGACGTCGAGTTCGGTGCGGCGGTGGCGGTCACGCTGCTGTTCCGGGGTGTCGGTCCAGCGCCGGTGGACGATGCGCCGCGGCATGCCGTCGACGACGATGTGCGCCCCGCGCGGGATCGTCCCCGTCCAGTGCACGAGCAGCTGCTGGCCGAAATAGTCCGGAACGACGAACCCTGCACGATCCTGATCGACTGCGCCGTCTTGCGTGTGCACCTCGATGTGGCTGCCGGCGGCCACCGGTACGTCGACGCGTCCGTCCCGGTCGCGATACGCCCCCACCCAGGAGGGGATCGGACGCCCGGCGAGCATCTGCAGCAGCAGCCGCGAGGCCAACGGCAGTGCGGTGGCGTCGTACTCGAACAGCCGATCCTCTTCGACGTACTGCGCGCAACTGGCCAGGGCGGCCAAGACCCGCTGTCGTTCCTCCGCGGTGAGCACATCCGCATACCCGTGCGAGGTCAGCTGCACGGGCAGGATCCACTGGCATTCATAGAGGAACATCGACTGCAGCCATCCCGGCACCCGGCCTCGTGCGGCGGCGTCTGCCATGAGGGGGGCATAGCCGTCCATGAACCGGCCGATGTAGCTGTCCGAGTCGTTGCGGAACCTGTCGACGGCGGAGTCGCGCGACGCACGGCGTCGGTAGACGTAGTGCGCATCCGCCGCAAGACCCAGCACCGGCTCGCCCTCTGCGCGCAAGAGGAACTCCGCGACGAACAGGGCATCCTCCGAAGCGTGCAGCCCCGGGCGGAACCGGACTCCCCGGTCGAGCACGTCCTGTCGTCGGAAGAACGCGGGTGCGACGTTCAGCTGGAAGAAGTCGGGATAGCGGGCCATCGACACCCGACGATTCCCCGCCATGAACCGGAACTGCAGCGCATGCACATCCTGTGGCGTGGGATCGGGCTCCATGAGACGCAGCATGCGCGCCGAGACGACGGAACTGCCCGGATCCGCAGCCAGGAAGGCGGCGATCGCCTGGAAGTAGCCGGGCGCCACCATGTCATCGGAGTCGGGGAACGTGATCCATTCGCCGGTGGCGGCTTCGAGCCCACGATTGCGGGCGACGCTGACGCCCGCATTGTCCTGCCGGATGACGGTTCCGCGAGTGCCGGTCTCCTCCAGCCAGCGCTGAGCGATCTCACCCGAGCGATCGGGCGATCCGTCGTCGACGAAGACGACCTCCAGGTCGTATCCACCAGGCCGCTGTGCCGACAGACTCGCCAGCAGATCCAGCAGATAGCCCTCGACGTCATACAGGGGTACCACGGCAGTGATCGTGACTACGCTCGCGCTCTCCCCCACGGTGGCATCCTATTGGACCCCATCCTCGACGTCACGATCGCGCAGGCGTAGGACATCGCGGACACACTCCGACGTGCAGTCCCCACCGAGCGGGAGCGCACCTTTGATAAGCTCAATATGCTCAGCCCAGACAATGTTTGGGGCGCGGAGTCGCGCAACCTGCGCAGCATCGGGGATCCAGAGTGGCGG
>CALKHM010000331.1 GCA_937988695.1 uncultured Microbacterium sp.
ACAGCGGCGCCGCCACCGAGATCTACGAATACGCGACGGAACTCGACGACCGCGCGTGGGGAGGCATCCTCGCGGCGGTGGGCGCCATGGCCGAGGGATGGCTCGCCGTCTCGGGCTCGATCCCGGCCGCGCGGCGAGGAGATCTCGGCGACGCGCTCACCGAGGCGGCCGGTCGCGGCATCCGCCTTGCTCTGGACGTGACCGGGGATCTCCTGCGCGACGCGCTCACCCGTGCGTAGCCGTCGGTGGTGAAGGTCAACCGTAGCGAGGCGGGCGAGGCGTTCGGTGCCGCGGACGCCGGCACGCTCGCCGGGCGTCTGCACGCCGCCGGCGCGACGGTCGCCGTGGTCACCGATGGCGCGGCGGGGGCGACTCGTTCCTGGCGGGACTGCTGGAGGTGCTCGGCACGGGCGGCAGCCTCGTCGACGCCCTGCGCCTGGCCACCGGAGCCGGCGCCGCCAACACCCTCGCACCGGGCGCGGGACGCTTCGAGGCTGCGGACGCCGCCCGGCTGGCTGCCGGCGTGACGATCGCGCGCGCCTGATGGCGACCGCCCGGGATGCCTGGACCCCGTCAGGTGCTCGGATCGTCGAATCGATATGAGCAAGGAATGATCAGTAACGATCAAAAAATGTGATCGATGCGTGCATTCTTATTGTCGATCGCTCACTTTCTCCTCAGGATGGAGCCAGCACACGCGAATTGCTCGCCTTCTCGGCTCCGTCGCGTCGCCGGATGCGCTCCTCGTGTCCGGCGACCGATCCTGTCGACACCAACCGCACATGAGAGAAGGAATCGACGATGATGTCTCCGTCCACGAAGAAGGTATTCCGCACCACGAGCATCGTGGCGGCCGCGACCGCCGTCGTCACAGCCCTTGCCGGATGCAGCAGCGGGTCGCCGGGAGCTTCCACGCTGGACACCAAGGCGAAGGTCACGATCCAGGTATGGACCGGCCAGGCCGACGTCGCCGAGCAGATCATCGAGAAGCTGGCGGGGGAGTTTCACAAGCTGCATCCGAACGTGACGGTGAACGTCGCCCCGGGTGCGTCCTCCACGGATCAGCTGCTGCAAAAGATCTCCGCCGGGTTCGCCGGCGACCAGTACCCCGACGTCTCCTACGCGTTCGGGTCGTGGGCCGGTGAACTGGAGGCCTCGGGTCGCACCCTGGACATCAGCGACGAGGTGAAAAAGCCCGACGTCAAGTGGGACGAGTTCACCGCGGCCGCACGCGGCACGGCTCAGCCCAGCGGCAAGAAGGTGATCGGCTTCCCCGCCGTCGTCGACGATGTCGGGCTGCTGTACAACAAGACGCTCTTCGACAAGGCCGGAGTCGCCTATCCCACCGCCGACTGGACGTGGGACGACTTCCGCGCCGCGGCCAAGAAGCTGACCGACCCCGCCAACCACATCTACGGGTACGGGTACTCGGTCTCCGGCAGCGAGGCCACGACCTGGCAGTTCTGGCCGCACCTGTGGCAGAACGGCGGCGCCATCCTCAACGGCGACGCGACTCAATCCGAGTTCGCCTCGCAGGCGGGCGTGGACGCATTGACCTTCCTGCGCTCGATGGCCGTCGACGACAAGAGCGTCTACCTCGATCAGACCGACACCAAGATCGGTCCGCTGTTCGACAGCAATCGCATCGCGATGATCACCTCGGGGCCGTGGGAGCTGTCCAGCCTGAAGACCGCCGGCACGAAGTACGGCGTCGTCCCGCTGCCGGGCACGAACGGCGACCACCAGACGGTGTCGGGCCCCGACATCTGGGCGCTGTTCGACCACAAGGACAAGAACCGCGCCTACTGGGCGACCCAGTTCGCGGAGTGGTTCACCTCGGCCGCACAGGACGAGCAGTTCAACGTCGTGCTGGGCAATCTGCCGCTGCGCTCCTCGGAGGCGGGGTCGGATGCCGTGAAGAACGAGTCCGCACAGTACCCCGGGTACGACGTGTTCGTCGCGAACTCCGCGAACGTGAAGAACACCCGGCCCACCACGGCGGGCTATGCGGGTCTGTCCACGGCGATCGGCAAGGCGATCTCCCAGGTGCTGCAGGGCGACGGTCAGCCGCAGGCCGCCCTCGAGCAGGCGGCGCAGGCCGCCGACAAGGCGCTGACCAAGAAGTAGAACGCGTCGCCCATGGCCGTCAACACCGTACCGACGCTCGACCGACCGGGCGTGTCTTCGGACGCGCCCGGTCCGGGTCGGGCACGACGTCGTCAGAGCCTTGTGACGTCGGTGACCGGGTGGAGCTTCGTCGCCCCGGCCACCGTGATCATCCTGGGTCTGTCGATCTTCCCCGCCGTCTGGGCGTTCGTGCTCTCCTTCCAGAGCTGGGACGGCTTCAGCGAGCCGACCTGGGTGGGCGGCCAGAACTACGCGGACCTCGTCACCGACGCCGACTTCGGCGATGCCGTGCTGAACACGGCCGGCTTCACGATCCTGTTCGTCCCGGCATCCGTCCTTCTCGGACTGTTCCTGGCGGTGGCCCTGAATCGGCGGATCCACTGGATCGGGTTCTACCGCACCGCCATCTTCGTGCCGTTCGTCGCCTCCGCCGCATCCACCGGCATCCTCTCCACGTATCTGTTCAGCCCGCAGTTCGGTCTCGTCAACAATGTGCTGCGGGTGCTGCATCTGCCGCAGCAGGGCTGGCTCGATGACCCGCATCAGGCGATGCTCGTCATCGCGATCATGTCGCTGTGGGGATCGGCCGCGTTCACCACGGTGATCTACCTGGCCGCCTTGCAGGACGTCCCGACCGACCTCATCGAGGCGGCCCGCATCGACGGCGCGAACCGGTGGCAGACGTTCTGGCGCATCGTCTGGCCACAGCTGGCACCGGTGACGGTGTTCGTGGGCATCTGGCAGACGATCCAGGCCATCCAGCTGTTCGACCTCGTGTACACGACCACGCGGGCCGGGCCGCTGGGAGCGACGACCACGATCGTCTTCTTCCTGTACGACAAGGCGTTCCACGCCCTGGAGTTCGGGTACGGGTCAGCGGCCGCATACGTGCTGTTCGCCGTCACCCTGCTCTTCGCGATCGGCGTCGTCGTCTTCCAGCGGCGCCGCGGCACGGAGGCGTTCTGATGGCGACGGTGATCGATCGGGTCTCGCAGACCGGCCGCGAGGTGGCCGGCAGCCCCGCCGGCGGCGACCGGCGGCGACGGCGGCGACTGAGCGGCTGGCACTTCGTGCTGCTGCCGGTCGCGGTGCTGTTCCTCGTCCCCTTCCTGCAGATGGCGCTGGCGTCGTTCTCTCCGGCCAAGGAGCTGCTCGCGTTCCCGCCGCCGTTCATCCCCTCGCACTTCACCGTCGACGGGTACGTCAAGCTGTTCGCGGAGACCGACATCCTGCTGTGGCTGCGCAACACCGTGATCGTCGCAGCCACCGCGATCGTCTCGAACATCGTGCTGTGCTCGCTGGCCGGATACGGCTTCGCCCGCCTGAAGTTCGCGGGGCGCAACGTCGGCTTCATCGTGATCCTCGCGACCATCATGATCCCGACGCAGTTGCTGATGATCCCCACCTACATCCTGTTCGCCAAACTGGGACTGCTCAACGGCCTGGGCGCTGCGATCGTCCCGTGGCTGGCCACGGCGTTCGGGATCTTCTTGATGCGGCAGTTCTTCCTCTCCCTTCCGTCGGAGCTCGAGGAGGCCGGCGCGATCGACGGCTGCAACCGCTGGCAGATCTTCTTCCGCATCGTGCTGCCGCTCGCGACGCCGGCGATCGCCTCGTTCGCGATCTTCCAGTTCATCTGGGTCTGGAACGACCTGCTGGTCGCCCTCATCTTCTCGGGCGGCACGCAGGACGTCGCGCCGCTCACCCAGCGATTGGCGGAGATGGTGGGTTCGCGCGGGCAGGAGTGGGAACGCCTGACGGCCGGCGCCTTCATCTCGATCATCATTCCGCTCGCGGTCTTCTTCGGGCTGCAACGGTACTTCGTGCGCGGCCTGCTGGCGGGGTCGACCAAGGGCTGAGCCCGGCCCGGCCGGGGCGTCCCCGGTGCAGCGTAGGGTGAAGCGGTGAGCATGAACCGAACCGCGC
>CALKHM010000332.1 GCA_937988695.1 uncultured Microbacterium sp.
CCGCGGCAATATGCCTTTTCGCGTATATGACGGCCGGCCTGGGGGCTGCGATGTACGGGCTGTGGGGGCTGAGCGAACTGGCACGCCAGTTCTGGGCGCTGAAATGGGTGATCGCGCTCATGTTGGTGGGTCAGTTGATCTTTCTCGGACCGCAGCTGGCGTTGCTGAACACCGTGCGCGTGACGGCCGCCGTGCTGCTGGCGGGGCTGCTGGCGCTCACCACGCGGGTGACCGCGCTGCTGGACGCCATCGAGCGCGGTTTGGGACCGCTGTCGGTGGTGCACGTCGACTCGGCGCGCATCGCGCTCCTGCTCACAATCACCCTGTCGACTCTTCCGGTGATGGGCCGGATCGCCCGCGACGTGCGCGAGGCCCAGCGCGCCCGGGGCGTGCGGCCCGGGGTGCGCGCATTCGCCGTGCCCTACCTCGTGATGGCGCTCAAGCACGCCGACGAGCTCGGAGACGCGCTGGCTGCGCGCGGGGTGCAGTAGCGGCCTCCGTGACCGAGCTGCGCGTGCCGCAGACACCGCGTCGGCAGCCACCCACCCGCACGAGACGCGGACATCTCACGAGACGAGGGTCGGATTGGCCAGATCTCTCCTCGTTTCGTGAGATGCCCGCAGCCCGTGCCCGTGCCGGTGCCGATCGGATGACCCTGCCGGGCGTACGGCGTGCGGGTACCGCCGCGAGGGGCCCTCGCGGTGCGGCAAGGTCCGCGGTCGTGGCATCCTCCGGCGGGGCCTTGCGGCTACAGACCGAGCTCTGTCAGCCCCGGGTGATCCTCCGGACGGGGACCCGGAGCCTCCCACCGATAGAGCCGATCGCCTTCGGCGATCTGCAGGTCGTTGATGCTCGCATGCCGGATGAGGCATCGCCCGTTCTCGTCGAACTCCCACTGCTCGTTGCCGTAGGAGCGGTACCAGAGGCCGTCCTTTCCCATCGACTCCGAGGCGAAGCGCACCGCGATGCGGTTGCCGCCGAACGCCCACATCTCCTTGATCAGGCGATAGTCGCGCTCGCGATCCCACTTCTGCGTGAGGAACGCCACGATCTCATCGTGCCCACGCACCCAGGTGGTGCGATTGCGCCAACGGCTGTCGGGCGCGTACGCGGCCGCGACGCGCTCCGGGTCGCGGGTGTTCCACAGATCTTCGGCCGCACGTACCTTCGCCACGGCGTCCGCCTCGCTGAACGGCGGGACAATCGGCGAGCCTGCCATCGTCATCTCCTTCGTCGACGACTGCACGCATGCCCGCGCCCGTGCGGTCGCTTGTCAGCCCGCGGCAGCCTATCGCCAGCGTATGCCCGGCCGACGTGGCCGGACTCGATCACGCACTGCGACCAGAGGTTGTGCGAATGCCGGATCACGGTGTCGGTCGAGCCGCACCGGGACGCTGGCCGGATCGCACTCGGGGACGCCGTGCCTGGACGGCGACCGAGCCGGCGGTCCGGCCACGACCACACGCAAGCCGACGAGCCTGGAGACGCCGATGCAGCTGCCATCGACGAAGGCTCAGGCACCTCCCGCGGGTCGAACGAAGGGCTCAGCGCTCGTTGCCGCGGCGGTAGTTGCCGGTGGCCCGCTGCAGCAAGGCCTGATCGGATGCGTCGTCCTGCCCCAGACGAGCGCTCAAGCGAGCCGCCGCCTCACCCCGGAGCGTGGTCACGACACGGCCGGACCGCGAGATCAGCACGTCGCCGGACATCAACACGCGATAGTCGAACGGCTCATACTCCGGCATTCTGCGTACCCCTCATTCCGCGAACCAGCATCCTCGAGTGCCCTCATCCCCCGCACCAGCACCCTGCACCGCGTCCGCGAACCAGCATCCCGCACCAGCACCCTGCACCGCGTCCACCAACCTGCGTCTCACGGACGGACGCGAACCCGCCGCCTCGCGAACCCGCATCCCGCGTGCCCCTCATCCCGCGAAACACGCATCCCGCGTGCCCCTCATCCCGCGAATGTACATCAAACCGCCCAATGCACATCAAACCGCCCGCGGTTTGATGTGCATTCGCCAAATTCATGTGAATTTGGCGAATGGATCAGGGCGCGTCGTGCGGGCGCCACACCACGATGTCGGTCGAGCGACGCACGCGCCGACCGTGCCGCAGTGTGACGGCCGAGCCGGTCGCCCCCGCGGCGAACACGCGCGCGCCGGGCCGGCTCTCCACCTCGACACGCACGCGTTCCTCGAGCACCTGCACACGCACGTGCAACTCGCGCACGTGCCGTTCGAGCTCGAGGATGCGCACGATCGCCGGAAGGCTCATGCCGTCGGCCGACATCCGCGACACCTCGCGCAACTGCGCGACGTGCCGCAACGAGTAGCGGCGCGACCCGCCCTTGGTGCGCTCAGGCACCACCAGCCCCATCCGGTCGTACTGGCGGAGCGTCTGAGGATGCATCCCGGACAGCTCCGCGGCAGCGGCGATCGCGAAGATCGGGGCATCTTCGTCGGGCATCCGCTCGGGCATCCGGACTCACCTCCTTGCTGGCTACTCTAGGGATCTCTCCACGGGTAGGCGCGTTTCGCCTCGGCGCTTCGCGCCTCGCTCACCGGCCGCTCTGCGCCTTGGCCATGAGGTCGGCGCGCGGGTTCTCCTTCGGCTCAAGGTCATGGAAGCGCTCGAGCGCCTCGCGTGCGGCGTCGTCGAGGTGCGCCGGCACGGCCACCTGCACCTCGGCGAGCAGATCGCCGGTGCCCTTCTTGCTCTCTACACCACGACCCTTCACACGCAGCACGCGCCCGGACGGAGTGCCGGGCGCCACTCGCAACCGCACCGGATCGCCGCCGAGCGTCGGCACGTCGATGGTCGCGCCGAGCGTGGCCTCGGTGAACGTGATCGGCACGGTCACGCGCAGATTCAGCCCATCGCGGGTGAACACCGGGTGCGGGCGCACGGTCACCGTCACGACCACGTCGCCGTTCTCGCCGCCGTCGGGCGAAGGATGCCCGCGCCCGCGCAGCCGGATCTTCTGCCCGTTCGACACCCCGGCGGGAATCTTCACCTTGAACGGCCTGCCGTCCTCGCCCGACAACGAGATGGTCTCGCCCTTGACGGCGGTGACGAAGTCAAGCGTCGTGTGGGCCGTGACATCCGCCCCCTTCTGCGGGCCGCCGTAGCCGCGATAGCCGCCGGTGGGCTCGCCGAAACGCCCGGAGCCGAAGCCGCCGCCCTGCTGTCCGAACATCGAGAAGATGTCCTCGAAGTTTCCCGAGCCCTGGAAGCGAGTGCCCCCCGCGCGGCCCTGGCCGAACATGCTGAACACGTCCTCGAAGCCACCGGTGCCCTGGCCGCCCGCTGTGAAGCGCGCGCCCGATCCCATCGCACGGATCTGGTCGTACTCGGCACGCTGCTCCTTGTCGGAGAGCACCGCATACGCCTCGCTGATCTCTTTGAACTTCGCCTCGGCGGCCGCATCCCCGGGATTGGAGTCGGGATGGTATTTCCGTGCGAGCTTGCGATAGGTCTTCTTCAGATCCGTGTCGTCGACGTCTTTGGACACCCCGAGCGTCTTGTAGAAATCCTTGTCGAACCAGTCCTGACTGGCCATCGGTCCTCCCGGGGCTATTCTGCCGGGACGGCGACGACGACCTTCGCGGGACGCAACTCCACGTCGCCGAGCCGATAACCGGTCTCGACGACCTCGAGCACGGTCGGCTCGGCGACACCGGGCGTCGGCTGCTGGAAGACGGCCTCGTGGTGCTGCGGGTCGAACACCTCGCCGGCTTCCCCATAGGCGACCACGCCCAGACGCTCCACCACCCCGCGGATCTTGTCTGCGATGACCGCGAACGCGCTGCCATCTTCGAGGTCGCCGTGCTTGCGTGCACGATCGAGATCGTCGAGCACGGGGAGGATGCCCTTGGCCACCTCCCCCTTGGCGCGATCGATCTCGACCTGGCGCTGGTCCTCGGTACGACGGCGGTAGTTCGCGTACTCCGCCTGCAGGCGCTTCAGGTCGTTCAACAGGGTGGACTCGAGGTCGGCGAGCTTCGCGTCCTCCGCGACCGCATCCGCGTTCTGCACGGCGCCGAGGATGTCATCCACGGTCAGCTCGTCCGCAGCCTCGCCGCGCGGCGTGTTCGCGTTCTCGCCGGTTCCGTCCTGCGCGTCGGGGCCGGAGGCCGAAGCCTCCGACCCCTCGTCGCTTCCCACGCCTTCTCCACCCGACGCTGACGCGCCGTGCGAAGCCTCCGGACGTGTGGGCCCAGGACGGACCTCGTCGTTGTCGTCGAAGTCCTTCTCAGTCATGTCCCCTACTTCTTCTCGTCCTCGTCGTCGACGACCTCGGCATCCACCACGTCCTCTTCGGAGTGGGGCGCGTCGCCGCCGGCCGGGTCGGCCGCGTTCGGGTCGCCCTGGGCGCCCTCGGCCTGCGCGGCCTGATAGATCGCCTCGCCGAGCTTCTGCTGCGACTGGTTCAGCGTGTCATACGCCGCCTTGACCGCGTCGTCGTCGTCGCCGGCCAGCGCCGACTTCAGCGCGTCGACGTCGGCCTGCACGCTCTCCTTGACGTCGGCGGGCAGCTTGTCGTCGTTCTCCTTGATCAGGTTCTCGATCGAGTACGAGAGCGTCTCGGCCTGGTTGCGCGTGTCGGCGGCCTCGCGGCGCTTCTTGTCCTCCGCGGCGTGCTCCTCGGCCTCGCGCACCATCCGCTCGATGTCCTCCTTCGGCAGGCTCGACCCGCCGGTGATCGTCATCGACTGCTCCTTGCCGGTGCCCTTGTCCTTCGCGGACACGTGCACGATGCCGTTGGCGTCGATGTCGAAGGTGACCTCGATCTGC
>CALKHM010000333.1 GCA_937988695.1 uncultured Microbacterium sp.
CCGGAGGAGAGCCCCGACCCCGATCCCGCCGAGACCGTCGCCGACGACTCCGGCCACCTCGAGTTCGAGGACGTCGCGTTCCGCTACCTGGCGGACAAGCCGCTGATCGCCGACCTCAGCCTGTCGGCCGAGCCCGGCACCACGGTGGCGATCGTCGGGCCTACCGGCGCCGGCAAGACCACGCTGGTCAATCTCATCATGCGGTTCTATGACGTCGACGCCGGACGGATCGTGCTGGACGGCGTCGACACCCGCACGATGACCCGGGCCGACCTGCGCGCCCGCACCGGCATGGTGCTGCAGGACACCTGGCTGTTCGCGGGGACGATCCGCGAGAACATCGCATACGGCCGGCCGGGCGCATCCGACGACGAGATCGTGGAGGCGGCCACGGCCGCCTACGTCGACCGGTTCGTGCACGCGCTGCCCGACGGCTACGACACCATGCTCGACGACGAGGCGACGAACCTGTCGGTGGGGGAGCGGCAGCTGGTGACGATCGCTCGCGCGTTCCTGGCTGACCCGCGCATCCTCATCCTCGACGAGGCCACCAGTTCCGTCGACACCCGCACGGAGCTGCTCATCCAGCGGGCCATGTCGGATCTGCGCGTCGATCGCACGTCGTTCGTGATCGCCCACCGTCTGTCAACGATCCGCGATGCCGACCTCATCCTGGTGATGGAGGACGGACACATCGTCGAACAGGGTGCGCACGACGAGCTGCTGGCCGCGCGCGGTGCGTACTGGCGGCTGTACAACGCGCAGTTCGAGGCGCCCGTGTTGGACGCGGGTGTCGAACCCGTCAATTAGGATGTGAAGACGTCGTCGACCGGCGGCGCTCCGCTATCCAGGGAGGATCCGGCGTGCCCGACGTGCGCACTCGAGTTCACACGGTCGCGCTGTCCGATGGGACCGTCGATGTCTCATGGGCCGCGGCCACCGACGTCGGTCGCCGTCGCGAGGTGAACCAGGATGCGGTGCTTGCCGAGTTCCCGCTGTTCGTCGTGGCAGACGGGATGGGCGGTCACATCGGCGGCGAGATCGCCTCGACGAGCGCCGTGGACCGGCTGCGTCCGGTCGCCGAGTCGGGCACGGTCACGCCAAAGCTGCTGGAGAAGGCGCTGGGCCGGGCGGTCAAAGACATCGCCGCGCACCCCGAGGCCACCGACGACGGCACCGGCACCACGGTCACCGGCGTCTACTTCGACGCGGCGGCGGCCGATCCGCATTGGGTCACGTTGAACATCGGCGACTCCCGGGTGTACCTGGTCCGCGGCGGCGAGATCGTGCAGGTGACCACCGACCACTCCGTCGTTCAGGAGCTCATCGCCGCGGGCCGGCTCAGCCCGGAAGAAGCCGAGAACCACCCGTACGGCAATGTGATCACCCGTGCCGTCGGGCCCAGCGACGGCGTCAAGCCCGACTACGTGCGTCTGGACCTGGTCGACGGCGACCGCTTCGTCATCTGCTCGGACGGGCTCACCAAGGAGCTCACCGACTACGGCATCCAGCACTTCCTCGGCGAGCATGCCGACCCGGGCGAGGCCGTCGACGCGATGATGCAGGCGGCGTTGGAGAACGGCGGTCGTGACAACATCTCGGTCATCGTCGTCGACGTGGCGCTGACCGGTCATTCCTCCCCAGACGCGGACTGAACGCGCGCTGTCCACGGATCTCCTCCCGGCATCCTCGGGAGCGTCCGCGGAACTGTTGACTGGGCAGATGTCCGATCTCGTTCCGCCCCTCGCCGACGAGGTGCTTCGCCTGCCCGATCCGCCGCCGCCCACTCGGCGCAGCGCCATCCCCCTGGTCGCCTCCGCGGTGCCGGTGCTGGGGGCGGCCGGGCTGTGGCTGGCCACGGGCACCCTCGCGATGCTCTGGTTCGCTGCTCTGGGCCCCCTCATCGCGCTGGCTTCCGCCGCCGATACCGCCCGGGCGGCCCGGCGACAGCGCCGGCTCGCCGATCGCGACGCCGACAGGGCGCGCCGGCGCGTACGCGCGGCCGTGGCGGTGCGGCACGATGCCGAGCGCACCGCCCGGTGGGCGCGCACCCCCGACGTGCGGCGGCTCGTTGCCTCGGGCGATACCGACCCGGTGTGGCGGACGGTCTCGGGAGGCGGGGACCGTATCGTCGTGGGCCGCGGACGGGTGCGCAGCACCGTTCGTGTCGACGGCGGCGGGGCCGATGCCGCCTCGGCGGCCGTGCGCGACGAAGCCGGCATCCTCGACGATGCGCCGGTGACGGTGGCGCTGCGACACGGAGTCGCCGTCGTGGGCCCCGAGTCGATCGCGCGCGCGGTCGTGCGCGCGCTGGTGCTGCAGGCGTGCCTGGTGCACGGCCCCGATCGGCTGCGTCTGCCGGCTGAGCCGGTCGGCGCCGATGACCCCGACGCGGTGTGGCTGGCGGCGCTGCCGCACGTCGACGCCGACGGGCCGCTGACCCTCGGCCTCGTGCCGGGTGAGAACGCCGACGCCGCGATCGTCCGGGTCCGGACAGGCCGCAGCGCACCGCCGCACTGCGCGGCGGTGCTCACGCTCACCGGCGCGGACCGTGCCCGGCTCGAGTACGAGGGCGTGGTCACCGATGTGCGGATCGAAGGCATCGGCCACGAGCAGGCGGTGGCGCTGGCCGCCCGCCTTCGTGAACGCGCGCAGGCGGCATTCGGCGCCGCGGGCCCCGGTGCCGCTGTGGCCCTGGCCGACATCGTCGATCGCATCGAGCCCGCCGCCGAGCCCGGCGCCGGCCTCGACGTCGTGGTGGGTGTCGCACGTGCCGGGCGGTACCGCCTGGATCTCGTCGCCGACGGGCCGCACGCCGTCGTGGCGGGCATCACCGGATCGGGCAAGAGCGAGCTGCTGACCACCTGGATCACGGCGCTGTGCGCGCGGTTCGGCACCGACCGCGTGACGTTCCTGCTCGCCGACTTCAAGGGCGGCACCGCGTTCGACGCGCTGGCGCGCCTGCCGCACGTGACCGGCGTCATCACCGACCTCGACGCGGGAGGCGCAGCACGTGCGCTGCAGAGCCTGCGCGCGGAGCTGCGCCGGCGTGAGGCCGAGGTCGTGCGGGCCGGTGGGCGAGACATCACCGGCACCGCGCTACCGCGGCTCGTGATCGTCGTCGACGAGTTCGCGGCGCTGACCGCCGCGCATCCCGACCTCATCGACCTGTTCACCGACATCGCCGCCCGCGGGCGGGCGCTGGGCATGCACCTGATCCTGGGCACCCAGCGTGCCGCCGGCACGTTCCGCGAGTCGCTCCTGGCTAACTGCCCGTTGCGCATCAGCCTGCGCGTGACCGATCCCGCCGACAGCCGCGCCCTGCTCGGCGGCGACGAGGCGGCGACCCTGTCCGGCGCCCCCGATCAACGCGGGATCGCGCTCGTGCGTCGGGCGGCTGATCCCGCAGCCCGGGCGGTGCGCATCGCGCGGGCCTCGGCCTCCCTGATCGCCGATGTCGCGGCCGGAGCCCGTGGATCCGCGCCCCGCCGCCCGTGGCTGCCGGCACTGCCCCGGCGCATCGCACTGGACGAGGCGCGTGCAGGGGCGTCCGGCCTGGTCCTCGGCGTCGCCGACGAGCCCGAGCAACAGCGGCAGAGCCCGGTCGTCCTGGCCTCGCGAGGTCTGTGCGTGATCGGGCGCGCAGAGTCGGGACGCACGAGCGTGCTGGCCACGATCGCCGCACAGGCGCCGCAGGCCGTGTGGATCGGTCCCGACCCGGAGGCGGCGTGGGATCGCATCGCCGCACTCGAGTCGGCGGCGCGTACCGTGCTCGTCGACGACGTCGACGCGCTGCTGGCCCGATACCCGCTCGAGTATGCGCAGGAGGTGCTCGACCGGTTGGAACGGATCGTGCACGGCACCGGCGCGGTCGGTGCACGGGTCGCGATGAGCGCACAGCGCGTCGGGGGCGCAGCGGCCCGCCTCCTCGAGCTGCTGCCCGACCGGGCGATCCTGGCGACATCGTCACGGGCCGACTTCGTGGCCGCCGGCGGCGCGCCCGCCGACTGGCAGGAGGGGCTGCCGGCGGGCCGCGGCGTGCTGCGCGGGCGTCTTGTGCAGTTCGCGATGCCGCCCGACGTGCAGTGGCCCGTCTCCTCCGAGCCGCCGACGTGGACCCCGCGCCATGGCGTCACCGCTGTCGTGGCGACCGCCGGTGCGGCCCAGCGGCGCATCGCCGCGGCGGTCACCGGTGCGCGTGTCGTCACCGTCGACGAGGCGGCCGCCACCGCGGATGCGCGGGCGGCTGCCGGTGGCAGGCCTGCGGTCGACACGGCGTCGACTGCAGACGCAGCGCCGATCGTCGTCGTCGGCGACGGCGACCAGTGGCAGCGGTCGTGGCGGCTGCTGCAGGAGATCCGCACCGATGGCGAGATCGTCATCGATGCGGCGTCGACGACCGATTACCGGCTGCTCACCGGCGACCGGGCGCTGCCGCCGTACTGCCTGCCCGGCCGCGACCGGGCGTGGCTGCTGGGTGCCGACGGCATCGTGCGCAGGATCGTCGTCGGTGCGCGATGAACGCGCCGAGGGCCGCGTCGTGTCCGACGGGCGCGCAGTTCAGGCGAGCACGGCCGCCACCGGCGCCAGGTCGAGCCCGTGCGCGGTGGCGACACCGGCATTGGTGACCTTTCCGTGCGTGGTGTTCAGCCCCGCCGCCAGCGCGGCATCCGCCCGCAGCGCGTCGCGCCAGCCGCGGCCTGCCACCTGCCGGATGTACGGCAGCGTCGCGTTGGTCAGCGCCGACGTCGACGTGTTCGGCACCGCCCCGGGCATGTTCGCCACGCAGTAGAACATCGTCTCGTGCACGGCGAACGTGGGGTCGTCGTGCGTGGTCGGATGGGTGTCGGCGAAGCAGCCGCCCTGGTCCACAGCGATGTCCACGAGCACCGAGCCCGGGCGCATCCGCGCGACCATGTCGTTCGTGACGAGCTTGGGAGCCTTCGACCCGGGGATCAGCACCGAGCCGATCACCAGGTCGGAGTCAACGATCGCCCGGTCGAGGTCGAGGGGGTTCGACGCGGCAGTCTTGACCCTGCCCTGGAAGTGGTCGTCCAGCATCCGCAGTCGCGCGACGTTGGTGTCGAACACCGTCACATCCGCCCCCATGCCCGCCGCGATGACGGCGGAGTTGGCACCGGCCACCCCGCCGCCGATCACGGTCACGCGCGAGGACCGGGTGCCGGGAACGCCCGACATCAACAGTCCCCGCCCGCCCGAGGACCGCATGAGCGTGTGCGCCCCCACCATCGGCGCGAGCCGTCCGGCCACCTCGCTCATCGGTGCCAGCAGCGGGAGCCCGCCGCCGGGCAGTTGTACGGTCTCGTAGGCGATCGCCGTCACGCCGTCGGACAGCAGTCGCTCGGTCAGCGGCCGGTCGGCGGCCAGGTGCAGGTACGTGAACAGCACGAGGTCGTCGCGGAAGTAGCCGTACTCGCTCGCGATCGGCTCCTTGACCTTCAGCAGCAGCTCGGCGCGCGCCCAGACCTCGGCCGCGTCATCCAGCAGCGTCGCACCGGCATCGGCGTACTCGTCGTCGGGCATCGACGAGCCGACGCCGGCGCCGCGCTGCACGAACACCTCGTGGCCGTTGCCGACCAGGTCGTGCACGCCGGACGGCGTCAGAGCCACGCGGAACTCGTTGTTCTTCACTTCGGAGGGCACGCTGATGCGCATGTCGTTACCTTTCTGCTCCCTGTTCGGAGCCAGATCGTGCGTTCGCGCCGTTGCTAGAACGCAGCTCGGATCGTGCCGACGTCCTGTCCGCCGCCGGTGACGGCCAGGGGTAACTGTGACAGGGTGTCGGACACGTCGTGGGGGTCGAGGGCGCCGGCCAGCTCCAACAGCCGCAGCGCGACGGCGGCGGTGGCCCGGCCGGACCCGTCGAGCATCTTCAGGGCCACGGTCGTGCCGTCGGGCGCGCTCATCACCTGCACGCCCTCGGCGCCGCCCTTCGAGAACACGCCGAGCCGTTCGATCACGATGGTGTCGGGACGGCCGGGGCCGGCGATGACCCAGGGGTTCTCCCGCACGGCCTGCACGAGCGCGCCCGCGTTGCGATGCAGCGCGAACGGCGACGAGGCCGAGGAGGCCACGATGCGGTGCATGGCGTGGGCCAGTCCCGACAGCGACACCGCGTGCACTGGCGCGCCGCATCCGTCCACGGCCGTCGCGGCCACTCGTGCGCCGGTGAGCCTCTCGACGAGCTCGCGGACCTGCAACTGCAACGGATGCTGCGGGTCGAGGTAGCCCGCGGTGTCCCATCCCGCGCGACGGCAGGCCAGGAGCATGGTCGCGTGCTTGCCCGAGCAGTTCATCCGGATGCGGGAGGGTCCGGCGCCGCTGCGCACGAGCTCGTCACGCGTGTCGCGGTCTTCCGGCCATGCGGGCGGGCAGCCGAGGTCGTCCTCGCCGAGCCCGGCAGCGGACAGGATGTCGCGGACAAGCTGCACGTGCCGGTCGGTGCCGGTGTGACTGGCGGTGGCCGCAGCCAGGTGCGGTCCGGTCAGCTCGGCGCCGGCGGCGACACTGGCCAGCGCCTGGATCGGCTTCAGGGTCGAGCGCGGCAGGATCGGCGACGCCGTGTCTCCGTACTCGCGCTGCACCTCGCCGTCCGGCCCGAGCACGATGGCTGACCCGGTGTGCCGCGACTCCACGAATCCGCTGCGCTCGACCACGGCGAGTTCGACGGCGGCGGTGGCGGCGAACGTCTGCGACACGGCATCCAGCCTACCGCCGCACGAGTGCGAGACTGGGGCCATGCTCGGTGAACACCACTACCGCGTACACACGGACTGGACCGGCGACCGCGGCGCTGGCACGACGGGCTATCGCGACTACGACCGGCTGGCCACCCTGCGCGTCCCCGGCAAGCCCGACCTGCTCGCCTCCTCCGACAAGCCGTTCCGTGGCGACCCGACGCGCTGGAACCCCGAGGATATGCTGCTTGCCGCATTGAGCGAGTGCCATCTGCTGTCGTACCTGCACGCGTGCGTGGGCGCGGGTGTCGTGGTGGTCGGCTACGAGGACGACGCGACAGCCGTCATGACCGAGGACGGCAAGAACGGCGGAGCGTTCACCGAGGCCGTGCTGCGCCCGCGGGTGACGGTGGCCGAGCCGTCCATGATCGAGGCCGCCCGCGCCGCGCACCAGCAGGCGCACGAATGGTGCTTCATCGCCAGCTCGGTGAACTTCCCGGTGCGCGTGGAGCCGCAGATCACCGACGTTCGTGCGGGATGGCCTGCTTGATGCGCTCGATCGTGGAGTGCGCGGGAACCTCGTTGTAGGTGTGCGCGAGCTCCTGGCCGCTGAGCTCGTGGATGGCGGCCATGATCTCGTCGGTGGCCAGGCGCCGTGCGCGCCCCGAGGAGGCGGGTCCGTGCGCGCTGACATCGATCGGCGCGCCGAACCTGATGGTGGCCCGCGGGTGCATCCGCGGGAGCTTCGCGCCCACCGGCATCACCTCGTTCGTGCCGATCAGGCCCACGGGCACCACGGGCGCCCCGGTCTGCAGGGCGAGGAAGGCCACTCCGGTGCGGCCCTTGTACAGCCGGCCGTCGAGTGAGCGCGTGCCCTCCGGGTACAGGGCGATCGCCTCACCGGCCTCCAGCAGCTGCTTCTGCTGCTCGAGCGCGTCCAGGGCCGCCTGACCTGCCCCGCGGCGCACCGGGCTCGCCCCGAGCGCGGTGAAGAACGTGCGGCTGAGGGCGTTGCCCAGGCCCTTGCCCTCGAAATACGTCGCCTTCGCGAGGAAGCGCACGTTGCGTGGCGCGGCGACCGGGATCGCGATCGAGTCGATGAACGACAGGTGGTTGCTGGCGATGATCACCGGCCCCGTGCGCGGCACGTTCTCGCGGCCGAGGATGTGCGGGCGGTACAGAACGCGTGCCAGGGGCGTCAGCAGGAACCGGCCGAGCGCGTACGCGAACCGGACGCGGCTCGGGGACGGCGGGGTCGGGGAGTCGGGATCGGTCGTCTCCGGTTCGCTCACCTATCGAGGGTACTGCCGATTGCATGCCGCGACAGGAATGGCCGCAACCGGCGACTCTCAGCTTCATCTTGAGAAAGTGCGGGAAGATGGAGGTTCCGCCCCCGTGATTTCGAGGTTCTCTGTGCGCTCTCGCCCCATCATCGCCTTGTCCGTCGCCGCGCTGGCCGCGCTCTCGCTCGTCGGCTGCGCAGCCCAGCCCAAGCCCGAGACGTCGCCGACCAGCACCGCGGCGCCCGACCTGTGCACGGCGCAGGTGGCCTCGGGCGCGGCATCCGACGGTGTGAAGGTGTCAGGCGCAGTCGGAAAGGAGGCCAAGGTCAGCTTCGACAAGCCGCTGAAGATCAGCGCCCTGCAGAGCACGGTGGTGACCAAGGGCGACGGCGACAAGATCAAGGCCGGCGACTTCATCCGATTCGCGCTCACCGAGTACAACGCCGAGACCGGCGCGAAGAACGGCACCATCGGCCAGACCGACGGCAGTCTGCTGCCGCAGCAGGTGTCGGCGACCAGCACGCTCGGCCAGGTGCTCGGCTGCGCGTCGGTGGGCACCCGGGTGGTGGCCACCATGCCCGGCGATGAGACCTACCCCGCCACCGTCGACGTACTCGACGTGCTCGGCGTCGTCCCCCAGGCGGCATGGGGCACCGCGCAGGCGCCGAAGACGGGCTTCCCGACCGTGAAGCTCGCCTCCGACGGTACGCCCGCCGTGACGCTTCCCGACACGGCGATGCCCACGGCGTTCGAGAAGGAGACTCTCAAGAAGGGCGACGGCGTCAAGGTCGCGAAGGGCGACGCGGTACTCGTGCAGTACTACGGCGTCTCCTGGAACACCAAGAAGACGTTCGACAAGAGCTGGGGCGGTCAGCCGTTCACGGTGCAACAGGTCGGACAGGGCGTCGTCGACGGGTTCAGCAAGGCCATCGAGGGCGAGACCGTCGGCTCGCAGATCGTCGCCGTCCTGCCCCCGTCATCGGCGTACGGTGCCGGGAAGATCAACGACAGCGACCTGAAGGGGCAGACCCTGGTCTTCGTGATCGACATCATCGGCGCGCAGAAGGCCGCCCAGTAGCGGGAGCTCCCACCGCGCCGGAGGAGCAGCGCCGGGAGCGGTCCTAGAGTGGGGGCATGCGGCGCGTCCTGATCCTCGGCTCCACCGGATCCATCGGCACTCAGGCGCTGGATGTCATCCGTGCGCATCCGCAGCGGTTCGAGGTGGTGGGACTGGCGGCCGGCCATCAGGCCGAGAAGCTGGCCGCGCAGGCCGCGCAGTTCGGCGTCGAGCACACGGCGTTGGGCGCCGACGAGGCCGAGCAGCTCGTGCGTGACGTCGAGGCGGATGTCGTGCTCAACGGCATCACCGGGTCGGTGGGACTGGGACCGACGCTGGCGGCGCTGCAGGCGGGCCGCACGCTCGCGCTGGCCAACAAGGAGTCCCTCATCGTCGGCGGCCGGCTCGTGACCGAGGCGGCAGAACCCGGCCAGATCGTCCCGGTCGACTCGGAGCACTCCGCGATCGCGCAGGCGTTGCGCGCGGGGGAGCGCACCGAGGTGCGCCGGCTCGTGCTGACGGCATCCGGGGGCCCGTTCCGCGGTCGCACGCGCGCGCAGCTGCGCGAGGTCACTCCTGCGCAGGCGCTTGCGCACCCCACCTGGGACATGGGGCGCGTGGTCACGACGAACTCCGCGACGCTCGTCAACAAGGGCCTGGAGATCATCGAGGCGCATCTGCTGTTCGATGTGCCCTACGATCGCATCGACGTGGTCGTGCATCCGCAGTCGGTCGTGCATTCGATGGTGGAGTTCGCGGACGGGTCGACGATCGCGCAGGCCAGTCCACCCGACATGCGGCTGCCGATCTCGCTCGGCCTGGACTGGCCGCGCCGGGTGGCCGGGGTCGGGCGGCCGCTGGACTGGACCGCCGCGTCGACGTGGACGTTCGAGTCGCTGAACGCCGACGCGTTCCCCGCCGTGGCCCTGGCCAAGCGCGTCGGTCAGGCAGGTGGCACGTATCCCGCCGTGTTCAATGCAGCCAACGAGCAGGCGGTCGAGGCGTTCCACGAGGGACGACTGGCGTTCCTCGGCATCGTCGAGACGATCCAGCGCGTGGTCGAGCAGCACGAGGAGCCCGCGAGGCTGGACCGCGAGAGCCTGGCCGAGGCCGAGCGCTGGGCGCGCGAGCAGGCCGACCGGCTGATCGCCGCCGGCCGGTAGCGACCCGGCTCAGCGCCAGTCGCGGGCGGGATCGGACAGCGGCGTGCTGTCGTCGGGATACGGGACCGGCCAGACCGGGTCGGGCACCGGCCAGCCGGCATCCCGCAGCGCGCGACGGGCGAGCTCACGTGCCGAGTACGGCGTGCGCACACCGCGGATGTCGCGATAGTCCTGGTGTCCGGGACCGCACCACAGGATCGCGTCGCCGGGTCCTGCGAGCCTGACCGCCTCGAGGATCGCGCGCTCCGGCGGCGAGTACTCGAGGATCTCGGCGCCCGAATGCGCGCGGCGCGCACCCTCGAGCAAAGCGGCGCGGATCGCGTCGGGGTCCTCGAAGCGGGGATGATGGTCGGTGACGATGAAGATGTCGCTGCCCTCGGCCCCGGTGCGGCCCATGTCCAGCCGCTTCGTGGCGTCCCGGTCGCCGTCGGCGCCCATCACGAACAGCACCTTGCCCGGTGTCACGCGGCGCACGGCGGCCAGGGTCTTCTCGAACGCGTCGGGGGAGTGGCCGAAGTCCACGTAGACGGCCGGGCCCTCGGAGCCCGACACCAGCTGCGTGCGTCCGGGCAGGTAGGCGTCGATGCGGCCGCCGTCAAGGGCGGCCACCAGACGCTCCCAGGAGTACCCGGCTTGCAGCGCCATGACGATCGCGAGTCCCGCGTTGGCGGCCATGTGCCGGCCGATGGTCGGCACGATCGTGGTCAGCGATCGCCCGTCGCGCGCCGTCAGCGTGAACGTCGTGCCGTCCTGCCGCTCGGCGACGATCTCGACATGCCAGTCGGCATCGGTGTCGCCGTTCGCGGCGATCGCCGGGGTGACGATGGTGCACGACGGCACTTCGCAACGGGCCGCGACGTCGGCGCCGGCCGGCGAGTCGAGGCAGATCACCGCGCGTCGCGCGCGGTCAGCGCGGAACAGCGGCAGCTTCGCCTCCAGGTACTCGTGCATGTCGGCGTAGTCGTCGAGATGGTCGTGACTGAGGTTCGTGAACGCGGCCACGTCGAACATCAGCCCGTCCACGCGGTGCCGGCTCAGCGCCTGCGCGCTGACCTCGACCGCCACCGCCTGAACGCCGCGCTCGCGCATGAGCGCCAGCAGCGCGTGGAACTCGGATGCCTCAGGAGTGGTCAGTCGTGACACGATCACCTCGCCGGCGATGTGCCGTTCGGCCGTCGACGAGAGCCCGGTCACCACACCGAGCTGCCCGAGGATGCCCTCCAGCAGGTGCGAGACGCTGGTCTTGCCGTTGGTCCCGGTGGTGCCCAGCAGCAGCGGCAGATCGTCGTCCGCGCCGGTGCCGTACACCCACGCCGACAGCTCGCCCAGGCGCGCACGCGGATCGTCGACCACGACGACCGGGATGCCCGCCCCGGTCGCCGACTCCGCTCCGGCCGCATCCGTGATCACGGCGACGGCGCCGGCGGCGGCCGCGGCCGCCGCGAACTCGGCACCGTGCCGGTTCACCCCGCGGATCGCGACGAACGCCTCACCCGGCCGCAGATCGGCGGTGGCCAGCGTGATGCCGGTCAGGGTGATGTCGTCGGCGTCGTCGTTGCGGAGCTCACCGCCGACACGGCCGGCGAGCTCGCGCAGGGAACGGACGGGGGGACGCTCCGGCCGCAGCACGGGAGGCAGGTTGGCAGGAGCGGAGTCGGCGCTGGTCATGGCTGATCCATCATCTCATCTGACGGCGCCGCCCCCACGCGATCCCGGCCAGCACGATCCCGACGATCCCAGCGGCAAGGCCCCCGCCGGCCAGCCACCGCGCGACCGGGTCGGAGGCCGGGGCGGCGTCGGACCCGGACGGCGCACCCGCGGCCGCATCCGTCACGGCGACGGCCGGTGCCGGCGTGTCCAGATCCTCTGCGGACTGCCCGGCGCGCGGCACCTGGGTCCATTCGGTCGAGCCCTTCACGCACGTCTGGGTCACCGGGAACGCGACGGTCGTGCCCGTTGTCGTGGTGTCGAACAGGGCGTCGATCGAGACGGAGGCGGCCACCCCCGATTCGATGGGGCTCTCGGCGGTGAACGTGACGGAGGTGGGCACGCCGTCGGCACCGAGGGTGCGTGCGATGTGCCAGCCGCCCTGGTACACCGGCGTGGCGTTGCCGATCCCCTTCGGGATCGAGATCGTCAGCGCGGTGGTCGGCGAGTCGTTGCAGCCGTGGTGGAAGGCGAACGTCAGCGCGGTGGTGGCGCCGGCGGGGGCGGCCGTCGGGTCGACCTCCACGTGTGCGGAGGCGGCCAGCGGCACGCCG
>CALKHM010000334.1 GCA_937988695.1 uncultured Microbacterium sp.
ACGAGCTGAGGACGAATTCCGAGGCGCGGCATCCGCATTTCGTGAGATCCCCTCGGCCCGTGAGCGGATGCCGCGGGCGCAGGCTCCCGCGCTCATCGGCGTCTGGCCGGCTGGCGTATCAGACGCCGGACTTTCGTCCTCTGCCTGTTGTGGACACAATTGTCGATGTGACATCCCTCGATGACGCTGCCGCGGATGCCGCGCCCGCAGACCCGACGCGCTGGGAGCGTGCCGGTGCGCTGTTCGCCGCCTGGCGCGACGGCGACACTCGCGCGATGGACGACCTCGTGCGCCTGATGACGCCGACGCTCTGGCACGTCGTGCGCGCCTATGGCGTCGACGCCGCCCTCGCGGAGGACGTCGTGCAGACGACGTGGCTGACTCTCGTGCGGCGGCACCGCACGATCAGCGATCCGCGGGCGGTGTCGGGGTGGCTCACGACCTGTGCCCGGCGGGAGGCCTGGCGCGTCTCCCGCGCGCACCGGCGCGCAGAGGCCACCGACGACGAACAGCTCGAACAGCAGTTGCCGGTGGCCGAGTCGGCCGAGGCCTCGGCCACCCGCAGCGACGAGGCGCATCGGCTGTGGTCTGCCGTCGCTCAACTCGCCGAGCGCTGCCGCCGCCTGCTGCGGGTGGTCGCGTTCGATGACCGGCCCGACTACGCACGGATCGCGCGGGACATGTCCATGCCGATCGGGTCGATCGGCCCGACCCGGCAGCGGTGCCTGGCCAAGCTGCGGACGCTGCTGGGCGACGAGGGGGCGATCGCTCATGGCGCCTGAGGACTTCGCCGCCGACGCTGCCCTGTTCGCCCGGCTGCGCGAGGCATGGGAGGAGCGCGACCCCGTACCGGCGGGCCTCATCGACCGGATGGTGGCAGCAGTGGCCGTCGAGGACCTGTCCCGCGAGTACGCGCTGCTCACCCTGGTCGAGGGCGACTACGCCGACGTGCGTGGCGAGAACGACACCGCGACGCTGCAGTTCAGCGACGGGGAGACCAGCGTGCTGCTGCACGTGACCGCCACCGAGAGCGGCGATCATCGCATCGACGGGTGGGTGGATGCCGATGCCCGCGACGTGCGACTCGTGCAGGGCGATCGCGAGGTGGGCGCTGCGGTCGGTGAACACGGCCGGTTCGCATTCGACGGTGTGCGCCCGGGCCTGACCCGCGTGCGACTGACGGTGCTGCACGCCGACGGGCAGGCCCAGGAGTTCCAGACTCCGCAGTTCGAGATCTGAGCGGGGTGCAGGCCCATCGCGCGGCGCGAGCATCGTCGGGCTGCGCCAAGATGGAGGCGTGACTCCGACAGCCACCGCGTTGCACCGACGCGCCGTGGAGCAGAGCATCCGCGGGCGCTTCGCGCTCGCCGATCGCACCCTGCTGCGAGCCGCGGAGTCGACCGACGACCCCGATCTGCGCGCGCGCATCCAGGGCACGCAGGCCTACATCCTGCTGCAGACTGGCCGACGCGACGCCGCCGAGGCGCTGTGCCGCGCGGCGATCGCCGCCGACGGGATCGGTGAGCCGACGCGGGCCGTGCTGCTCGGCCAACTCGGCGCGCTCGCGCTGGGCGCGGGTCGGCTCGATGACGCCGAGCGCGATCTGTCCGCGGCCATCGAACGGCTCGGCGATGATCCGGTCGCCGAGGGCCGCGTGCGCGTGAACCGCAGCGTGGCCCGTCTGCAGCGCCGCGACACCGACGGCGCGGCAGCCGATCTGGAGCGCGCGGCGCGGATCTTCACCGCCGCAGGCCTGCCCGTCGACCGGGGTCAGGCCGAGCACAATCGTGCGTACGTCGCCCTGTTGCAGGGCGATCTCATCGTTGCGCTGCGGGGCATGCAGGACGCCCGGCCGCTGGCCGCGGCATCCGCCAGCGCCGGAGCCATCAGCGACATGGACCGGGCCGAGGTGCTGCGCGATGCGGGACTCACACGCGATGCCGAACGTCTGCTGGCATCGGCCGCGTCGGTGTTCGGAACGCACCGGATGCCGCAGCTGCGCGCAGAGGCGGAGTTCCAGCTCGCGAATTCCCAGCTGCTGCATGATCCGCGGCAGGCTGCACGCACCGCGGCTGCCGCCGAACGCCGGTTCGCGGCGCTCGGCAACACGACCTGGGCGACCCGCGCGGCGGCTGTGCGACTGCGCGCCGACCTCAGTGGTGGTGGCGTGCGGCGGGGCGGCGGCCGTCTGACCGATCCACGTCGGCTGCCCGCCGACCCCGACATCCAGGCGACCGCAGCCGCGCTCGTTTCGGCTGGGTTCCCGGCCGAGGCCGCGGCGCTGCGGCTGACCCGCTCGATCTGGGGCGCCCGGCATGGGCGGCTCGACCGGACACGGCCGGTCCGCGTGCCGCGCTCCGCCCCCATCCGTGTGCAGCTGCTCGCGCACGAGGCGCGCGTGGCCCGTGCGATCGCACGCGGCAGGCCGGCCGAGGCGCGGCGTGCTGCCGCCGCCGGTCTGGACGTGCTCACTGGCTGGCGCGAGTCGTTCGGTAGCCTCGACCTGCAGACCTCCGTCGCGATGCACGGCAGCGACCTGGTGTTCGCCGGGCTCGGCAGTGCCGTGCGCACCGGTCGGCCCGACGTCGTCTTCGAATGGACCGAGCGCGCGCGGCAGCTCAGCCAGCAGGTCGCACCGCTGCGCCCGCCGCCCGATCCCGAGCTGGCGGCCGACCTCGCCGAGCTGCGGACGCTGCGCGTCGACGACCCGAACTGGGCTGCCCATCCACGCGCCATCGAGCTGCGCGAGCGGGCGCGCTCCCGGCAGTGGGCGCAGACCGCGCCAGGGGCCGCCCGCGCGAGACTGACGCTCGACCAGCTGGTCGCGGTGCTCGACGACCGCACGGCGCTTGTCACCTACGCGTATTCCGGCGACGCGCTCACCGCGCTCGTGGTCACCCGCAACCGGCGCCGGCTCGTGCCGCTGCCGGATGCTGCGGCGGCCCGGCAACTGCTCCCGGGCCTGCGGGCCGATCTCGACATGGCCGCCACCGTGCGCACGGGGCCGTTGGCCGACGTCGTGCGACGCTCGCTGGATGCGCGCCTCGTGGACCTCTCCGCTGCGCTGCTGGACCCGTTGCTGCCGGTCGTGGGCGAGAGGCGGGTCGTGATCACCGTCCCCGGCATCCTCGCCGGCATCCCCTGGGCGATGTTGCCCGCCATGCGGGGGCGGCCGTTCACACTGGCACCCTCGGCCACGCAGTGGGCGGGCGCCGGCCACGACGTGTCGCCGCTGGGCGCGGTGGGGTTCGCGACCGGACCGCGAGTGGCGCGTGGTCGTGAGGAGGTGCGGGCGGCGGCATCCGCTTGGCAGGCGCCCACGGTTCTGGAGCCGGATGCCGCGACCGTGGATGCGGTGACCGCGTTGGCCGCCCGCGTAGATGTGCTGCACGTCGCCGCGCACGGGCAGCATGCCGTCGACAACCCGCTGTTCTCCGGCCTCGAGTTGGCCGACGGCACCCTGTTCGGCTACGACATCGACCGCATCGCGCATGTGCCCGACATCGTCGTGCTCTCGGCATGCGAGGGTGGTCGGTCGTCGGTGCGCTGGGGTGAGGAGGCCATCGGGATGGCGCGGATCTGGCTGTCGGCAGGTGCTCGCTGCGTCATCGCGACGCCGGTCGTGGTCGCCGACAGCGCCGCGTGCGACCTGCTCAGCGCGATGCACGAGGGGCTCGCGGCCGGCCACGACGCGTCGCGGGCGCTGGCCGAGGCATCCACGCGGACCGGCCTCGTGACGCCGTTCCAGGCGCACGGCGCCGGCTTCTGAGCCCGCGGCATCCGTCCCCCGCCGCACCACCCCTGCGCCAAATTCATGTGAATTTGGCGCAGGGGTGGCGGGCATCGGGATGCCGGGCGCTGCGAAGCGGGCCGGCGCAAGGTCGCCACTTTCTCGGAACTCGATGTATCAGGCGGTCATGGGCTCGCTCTGACACTGTGGGACGTTCGCAGCGTCAGAGATCAGAAGACTGGGGAGTCGATCTCGCGGTGGGAAGGCGCTGCGGTGCAGATGGCGGTCTGGGGACGCCATCGTCGGACCCGGCGAGAAGGGCGTTGGAAGATCCGGCGTCCTTCTCGTGCGTCACCGGCACCGCCCCGATATAGTTCGAGATCACAGCATGGGGAGGCCGCCATGGCGACGCAGGATGACGGGGAAGAACGAGACGCACAGGCCGGCGCAGGGTGGCGCGAGCGGGAGAACGCGATCACGCCGCTCGGCGTCGTGCTGCAGCCGCCCGCCGGTGCGGACCCGAGCCGCTTCTTCCCGACGGTGTACATCCCCGACCGGCTGCTCGTGGACGCCGACCGCGACGCCGCCGAGGTCGCGCGGTCGCTGGATCGTGCCTTCGCATCGGCGGGCTGGCGGTTCGTTCCTGCGCCTGTCGTGACGGTCGAGGGCTCCGCGCCCGGGCGGGCGGAGGAGGTGGCATCCGTCATCCGGCTGCAGATCACTGGCGAGGGTGCGGCGGCCGGGTCGTCGCCCGACGCCTGGGCGGTGCTCACCGCCGCGCGCCGGGCAGGCGTCGACCTCGAGGGCGTTGGTCTCGATCACCTGCTCACGATCGCGCCGATCGGCATGAACCCGTTCATGTCGACCAACCCCTACACCTCGACGAACCCGTACACGTCGACCAACCCCTACACCTCGACGAACCCCTACACCTCGACGAACCCGTACGGTTCGACGAACCCCGCCTCGGCGGGCCTCGGCGGCTACGCGCTGCCCGGCTTCGGCGGGCGGCAGGTGGTGAGCTGGATCGGAGCGGCCCCGAGCCGCGACCGACGGCGCAAGAAGCGGCGTCCGGTGGTCATGATCATCGACACGGGCTGCGCACCGCATCCCTGGTTCGACGGCGGGGTCGTGCAGACCCGCGTCGAGCTCGACGGGGTGCCGATCGGCATCGCCGACCCCGTGACCACGCCCGATCTGCACCCCGACCTCGTCGGCCCGCTGGACGGCGAGATCGATCCGGTGTCGGGGCACGGAACGTTCTTGGCCGGCATCGTGCATCAGGCCTGCCCCGACGCCGACATCCTCGCCCCGCGCATCGCCGACAGCCTGGGCCGGGTCGTCGAGTCCGACCTGATGAAGGCGCTCGGGCAGGTGGCCGAGCTCGTGCGCCGGCATGCGCACGGCGAGAAGGGCGGGCGTCGCATCGACGTGCTGAACCTCTCGCTGGGCTATTACCACGAGACACCGGATGACGTGCTCTACAGTGCGGGATTGCGCAAGGTGCTGCTGAAGATCGCGCGGCATGGCACGGCGATCGTGTGCAGTGCCGGCAACGACGCGACCGACCGACCGATGTTCCCAGCGGCGTTCCCCGGCGCGGAAGGGGCGGCGCCACTGCTGGCGGTGGGTGCGAAGAACCCGAACGGACGCAGCGTGGCGTTGTTCAGCAACACCGCGCCGTGGGTCGACGTCTACGCGTGCGGGGTGTCGGTGCTCTCGACGTTCCCGAGCTTCGACGGCGGCGCGCAGGCCGTCACTCGCCGCGATGCACACGGGCAGCGCCGTGAGTCGCTGGACCCCGACGACTTCACCGGCGGCTACGCCGTGTGGAGCGGAACCTCGTTCGCCGCGCCGCTCGTGGCGGGCCGGATCGCGGCGGGTATCGACGCGCTGGGTGAGGGAGCGGATGCCGCGGCTCGCGCCGCGCGCGCGGCCGAGGTCGTCGCGCAACTGAACGGGGAGTAGACCGGCCTGGCTCCGCCTGACGTGCGTGCGGAGCCCTCGAGTCGTGGGTCACGGGCTCCGGGGGTCGGATGCCGTGGACCTGGAAGGCCGTGCGCCTGTCCCCCCACGCGGAGTCGTGTGACGGATGCGGCGGATGAACCGCTCATTCGCCACTTCGGGCCACGCCGCTCCGGTGTACGGCACGCGTCCGCTGGTCGAGGTTCACCGTGTTGGCCGTGAGCGTCGGCTGGTTCCCGACGTTCGGCGTCGCAGAGCGTTGGCGGCGCCGCGCGCGCGGCGACACGACCAACCGCCGGAGCAGCCGCCGGATCCGTTTACGCGGCCACCCGTCGCGTCAATCCCGCACACGAACGCGCGACCGACACCGGGCTCAGCGCGACGAGTTGGCGGTGCGACCGCGCACGATCCCGACGAACGTGTCGACGAGCTCGGTGGGGTGGTCGACCGCCCAGGCCAGGGCGATCGTCGAGGTTGGTCCGCCTCGCAGCGGGCGGTAGGTCACGTCTTTGCGATGGTGCCGCCGCGCCAGCGACATCGGCACGACGAGCACGCCCACGCCGGTGGCGACCGTCGCCACGGCATCCTCCGTCGTCTCGGGCGGACGGAAGACCGGGGTGAGGGTGCCGGGCGTTGTGAACCCGAGCACATCGTCGGCGGGCACGATCAGCACCTCGCCGTGCAGATCGGATGCCACCAGCTCGTCGGCCGCGGTCAGGTCGGAGCCGGCAGACATGACTACGACGGGGACCTCGTCGTACAGGGCGATGAGGTGCAGGCCCTCGCGGTCGATGGGCAGTCGCACGAGAGCCGCGTCGACGTCGCCTCGCACGAGGGCGTCATGACCGGAACCGGCGGGCAGCGGCACGAGCTCGAGCGCCGTATGCGGCATCCGTTCCCCCCAGATGCGGATCCATTTGGCGGGGGTGGCGCCCTCGACGGCGCCCAGCCGGAAGGGTCCAGTGGGCGGAGCCGTCGGCTCGGCCGCGCGTGGTGGCGTGCGTGGCGCAGGCCGGCCCGCCGGCCGGACCGGCGGCCGGACCGGCCTGCCCGGTCGTCGCTTTGCCATACCGCTCACCCTACTGTCCGGCATCCGTCGCCTTCCTGCCGGCGAGGTGGTCTTCCTGCTGGCGAGGTGGTCTTCCTGCTGGCGAGGTGGTCCTGACGGCGCCGAGGTCGCCCTCCTGCCGCCGAGGTCGCCCTCCCTCCTGTCCGGCAAGACCGCCCTTCGCCGGGTGAGGCCCGGCACCATCGCCCCCGGCGTTGTCGCCGGCGTGCGGCATCCGTCCCGCGCGTTCCGCGCACCAGACGAGGAGATCTCGCGAGATGAGGATGCTGCGCGCGGATGCGCTCCGCATTCGGTGAGATCTCCTCACCCCGCGCGCGCCGCGCTCGCCCCGCGCGCCCGGTGCTCGCCCCGCGCTTACCTCGTGCGGGTACGAGCGAGGTACGAACCGCGACTGCGCGCCACGTCAGGCGGCCAGATACAGGCCGCGCTTGTCGGTGGCGATGTGCGCGCCGTCGCCGATGATCTCGTCATCGCCGATGAGGGAGCCGACCGCGACCACCGCGTGGTCGCCGACGTGCGTGCGCACGCCGATCTTCGCCTTGGCTCCCACTGCCGCGTGCGGTCCGATGTGCGCGTGCGGTGCGATCTCGACGTCCGCTCCGATGACGGCGTCCTGTTCGATCCACGCGCCCCGGCCGATGTGCGCTCCCGCGGCGATCTGAGCACCCGGTTCGACGTATGCACCCGCCTCCACGACGGCGCTCGGGTGCACCTTCGCTCCATGGGCGATCAGGCCGCGGCCGTTCGCGTGCTTGCGATAGCGCAGCGTCTCGCCCTGGTCGTTCTCGATGTCCACGTAGTTCTTGCCCACGGTGTCCTCCTGCGGCGTCACCTGACACCACTGCTTGGAATAACCCTGTAACAAATCATTCCATTCCCGAGCCAGAAGCGGAAATCGGCTCGGTGTAGGCGTATTTGCCTCCGCGCAGCGCCGAGGCGACGGCGGCGATCAGGCACGCGATGATCGCGAACGCGAACGCGACGGCCAGCCCGTCGGCGAACGGCGCCGAGATCAGCGACGGGAAGAACCCGCGCCCGGTGAGATAGGCCGTGCTGGATGCCGGCAGCTGAGCGAGCACCGCGGGCCCGAGCAGCGTCTGCACGGGGTTGTAGCCGAGTAGCGACGCGAACAGCACGCTGACCGGGGGCAGGGCCGCGACCTTCGCCGCCGCCGCGGCGGGAACGCCGTGGGCGACGAGCCCGGACTGCAGTGCGTCGGGCAGCGAGTGCGAGAGCCCGGTGATCATCAGTGAGAAGAAGATGCCGATCGACAGCACCATCGCCGCGTTCTGGAACACCGTGCTCATGCCGGCGCCGACGCCTCGTTCGCCCGGCGGCAGGCTGTTCATGATCCCCGCGCGGTTCGGGGACGCGAACACGCCCATGCCGATTCCGTTCAGCAGCAGCGCGGCGGCGAAGGGCGGATACGTGAAGTCCACCGGAAGCACGAGCAGCCAGACGAAGCTGGCGGCGGCCACCAGCATCCCGCCCGTGGCGAACGCCCGCGCGCCGAACCTGTCGCTGAGCCAACCCGAGACGGGACCGGCGATGAGAAAGCCGACGGTCAACGGGAGCATATAGATGCCGGCCCACAGCGGCGTCGCCGCGAAGTCGTATCCGTGCCGCGGCAGCCAGATGCCCTGCAGCCAGATGATCAGCACGAACATCAGTCCGCCTCGGCCGAGCGAGCTCAGCAACGACGCGAGATTCCCGGCGGTGAACGCGCGGATGCGGAACAGCGCGAGGTGGAACATCGGCTCGGCGACACGGGTCTCGATCACGCAGAACACGATGAGCACGAGGATGCCGCCGCCGAGCGCCGTCAGCACCGCCGGGTTCGTCCACCCCATCGTGTGCGCGCCGTAGGGCTGGATGCCGTAGGTGATGCCGACGAGCACCGCCACCAGTCCCACCGCGAACGTGACGTTGCCCCACCAGTCCATGCGGGCGCGACGGCGCACGCCGGTGTCGTGCAGGCTGACATAGGCCCAGACCGTGCCGAAGACGCCCACCGGCACCGACACGAGGAACACCAGACGCCAGTCGATCGGGCCGAGCAAGCCCCCGATGATCAGGCCGATGAACGATCCGGCGATCCCGGCGACCTGGTTCAGGCCGAGGGCGAGACCTCGCTGCTGCACGGGGAACGCGTCGGTAATGATCGCGTTCGAGTTCGCGAACAGCATCGCGCCGCCCACGCCCTGCAGGATGCGCATGACGACCATGTACAGCGCGGCAGGCGTCCCCTGCATCCAGGTCACCGACAGCAGGATCGAGAACACCGTGAAGATCGCGAAGCCCGCGTTGTACATGCGCACGCGGCCGTACATGTCGCCCAGGCGCCCGAAGCTGACCACGAGCACGGCCGTGACGACCATGTAGCCCATGATCAGCCACAGCATGAGGCTGGTGTTGGCGGGCTCCAGCGGGTTCACGTCGATGCCGCGGAAGATGTCGGGCAGCGCGATCAGCAGGATGGACGCGTTGATGGATGCCATCAGCACGCCGAGCGTCGTGTTCGACAGCACGACCCAGCGGTAGTGCGGGCTCTGCGTGCGCACGGCCGCGCGACGGGCGCGTGCGGCCGCGCGGGTGGACAGGGTCGCACGCCGGGGGAGCGGGCGCCGCGTCTCGCGGATGCTCATGCGGGGACCGCCGCCTGCAGCCCCGCGACCAGCACGCGCGCGATCGCGCGCAGGCTCGTCGCTTCGTGCAGACGCCCGGTCGCGCCCGACGCCTCCAAGGGACGGGCGGTGATCGTGGCCGCCCACGCCGACGCGGCTGCCCGCACCGCGTCACCGTCGACGGGCGCGGGCAGGCTTGCGGTCAGCGCGCGCGAGATCGTGTCGTGCAGCGCGTGCCGGTAGCGCGTCAGGGCCGCCCGCACCTCGGGGCGCGTGTGCGCCTCGTGCCACACGATCTCGCGCAGCACATCGGATGCCGCGTGGTCGCGTAGCACCCGGTCGCCGACGTTGACCAGCGTCTGGACGGGATTGCCGGGAACAGTCATCGGCACCGGGTCCAAGGCATCGGTGCCCAGGCGCTCCTCCAGAAGCGCCGACAGGATGTCGGGCTTGGCCGGGAAGTAGTAGAATAGCAGGCCCTTGGGCACGTCGGCCGCGCGGGCGATGCGGGCGGTGGAGGTGCCGTCGAAGCCGTGCTGTGCGAACAGGGGGGCCGCGGCATCCAGGATCCGCGTGCGGGCCTGTGCCTCGCTGCGATCGCGCAGCTGCTCGTCGGCCCCGGAGCCCGGGGCGGCGGTGAGCCGTCGCCCCGGTGCGGACATCACGCGTGCGCCGTTCGCGGGCCGCCGTGCGATGCGTGGTGCATCTTCTCGGCGGGTGCGAGCGCCCACAGGCCCGCGATCACCCCGACGGCGCCGCAGATCCACGAGGTCCACGCAGGACCGGCGAGACCGGCGTAGACGCCGACCCACGGGGAGATGAACAGCAACGCACCGATCAGTGCGACGATCCACTCCATCGACACCAGTCCGGGTGCTGCCAGGCTCCATACCGCGGCGGCGATCATCAGAATGCCCAGGACGACCATCATCGAGATCGTCGCGCCCGTGCGCGGCGTCGTCCAGCTGCTCGCC
>CALKHM010000335.1 GCA_937988695.1 uncultured Microbacterium sp.
ACGGCATACGAGATATTGGCGTGACTGGAGTTCAGACGTGTGCTCTTCCGATCCCGGCCGCCGGCTGCGGCAGTCCCCCGGTCGCCGCCGCCAGCCCGTGACGCAGGCGAGCGGCCACCGCCACGACGCCGCGCGGCGGCGCGACGATCTCGAGCCCCCGCCCGGCGCGCACCACGAGCACCGCCCGCTCCCCCGCGCCGGCAGGAAATGCCGTGCCGGAGGCGACCACGCGCGCACCGACATCAGGCTGGGTACGGGCACGGATGACGACCGGCACGGCGACACGCACCTGCCGCAGGCCGATGTCGATCTCGTCGGCACGCGCGTCGAACGCCGCGTCGCCCGACGCGGTCCGGTCGGCCTTGCCCACCACGACGGCGTGCACGGCGATGGCGCGGCCGCCGCCGATGGCGAGGTGCGCGGCGGCCGCGCGTGCCGGTTCGCTCAGGGCGACATGGGATGCCGCCGCCGCGGCCACGGCAAGGCCGACGGCCACCAGCGCCTGCGCCGTGCGCCGACGTGCGCGCGGGCGGGCGGTGAGCGCGACGAACGCCAGCGCTGCCGCCCACAGACCCACAGCGACCCACCGAGCGCTCTGCGGCAGCATGACCGCCGCGCCCGCGCCCGCCCAGGCGGCCGCCGCGACCGGCACGAGTCGCAGGTCACGGCCACGCATGTCACACCGTCACCAGATCGCGCAGTGACGCGAGCATCTTCTCGCCGATCCCGGGAACCGCCAGAAGGTCGTCGACGCTCGTGAACCGGCCGTTCTGCTCCCGCCAGCCGGTGATGCGCTGCGCGAGCGCCGGCCCGATGCCCGGCAGCTCCTCCAGCGCCGCCTGGTCGGCCGTGTTCAGATCGAGCTTTCCGCCGGGGGCCGAGCCCGGGGTCGCCGGCGCCGGCTGCTCGCCGATGCGCGGCACGACGACCTGCTCGCCATCGGCGACCGGGCGGGCGAGATTCACCGCGTCGCGGGCGGCGTCGCCGCCGAACCCGCCGGCCGCGGCCACGGCGTCGACCAGACGTGCGCCACGGGGCAGCACATACAGCCCGGGCTCGCGCACCGCACCCGAGACGTGCACGTAGAGCGCCGCTGGGGAGACCGTCGCCGCTGCGGTGCGTTCGATCGTGACAGCCTGAGTAGGCGCGGACTGCCCGCGGAAGATGCCGATGCCCACGGTGACCGCCAGCGCCAGCAGCACGATCACGACCACCGCGCCGAGCCCCAGCCGATGCCGGGAGGGCGCGCGTTGTTCGGATGCGGCAGTCAGCACCGCACCACGCTAGGCGCGCGCGGCCCTCGCCGGGACCTCCCCCCAACGATCCGTGGACAACTCGCCCTCTCCGCGCGCCTGGGGAGAAGAGGTCACTTCGTCGAGAAGCTCACGACCTTCGGCGCACGTACGACGGCGCGGGTGATCTCGCGACCGGCCAGCGACCGCTGCACGCGCTCGTCGTCACGAGCCGCCGATTCCAGCGCATCGGCGGCGATGTCGGCAGCCACGTCGATCGTCGCACGCACCTTGCCGTCGACCTGCACGATCGCTGTCACGGTCTGCTCGACGAGCAGGTCCGCATCGGCGATCGGCCATTCCGCCAAGCCCACGAACGGCTGGTGGCCGAGCACCTGCCACATCTCCTCGGCCGTGTGCGGAGCCACCATGTCGAGCACCTGCGCGGTGACCTCCGCCGCCTCGCGCACGGCGGCATCTCCCGCGCCCGCGCCCGCGTCGATCGTCTTGCGTGTGGCGTTGACCAGCTCCATGAGACGGGCCACCACCACATTGAACTTGGTGTGCTCCACCAGGCCCGGCGCGTCAGCCAGCAGGCGGTGCGTGATCCTGCGCAGGCCCGCATCGCCGGCGGCCGCATCCGCCCCCACGTCGCTCGTGACGTCGTGGGCCACCCGCAGCGCACGGGACAGGAACTTCGTCGCCCCCGTCGTGGAGACATCGTTCCAGTCCTTGTCATCCTCCACCGGGCCGGCGAAGGCCAGGGCCACGCGCAAGGCGTCGGCGCCGTGCGCGTCGAGCTCCTCCTGGAACAAGACGAGGTTTCCCTTGCTCTTGGACATCGCGCGCCCGTTCAGGATCACCATGCCCTGGTTGATGAGGCTCGAGAACGGCTCGTCGAACTGCAGCAGCCCCATGTCGTGCAGCACCTTCGTGATGAACCGCGCGTACAGCAGGTGCAGGATGGCGTGCTCGACGCCCCCGATGTAGACGTCGATCGGCGCCCAGCGCTCGGCCTCCGCCGACGGGAACGCCTCGACGTCCGAGGTCGGCGACAGGAACCGCAGGAAGTACCAGGAGCTGTCCACGAACGTGTCCATCGTGTCGGCGTCGCGTCGCGCCGGCTTGCCCGTAGCCGGGTCGGTGGTCGCCACCCACTCTGCCGCCGCACCCAATGGCGACTGCCCCTTGGGCTTCAGGTCGAGCCCCTCCACGGTCGGCAGCAGCACCGGCAGTCGGTCCTCGGGCACCGGCACGATCTCACCGTCCGCCGTGTGCAGCATGGGAATCGGGGTGCCCCAGAACCGCTGCCGCGAGATCAGCCAGTCGCGCAGCCGGAACGTGGTCGTGGCATGACCGGCCTCGCGCTTCTCGAGCTCGCGGATCATGCCGGCGATCGCATCCTCCTTGCCCAGCCCGTCCAGCGTGCCGGAGTTGATCATCCGTCCCGCGCCGGTCAGCGCCACGCCCGTGACGGACGGGTCCTGTTCGGCCAGGGATGCCTCGCCCTCCGCGCCGGTGGTCGTGTCGACGACGACCTTCACCGGCAGATCGAAGGCGAGCGCGAAGTCGAGGTCACGCTGGTCGTGTGCAGGCACGGCCATGACCGCGCCATGCCCATAGTCGGCCAGCACGTAGTCGGCCGCCCAGATCGGCAGGCGCTGCCCGTTGATCGGGTTGATCGCGAAGCGGCCGAGGAACACACCAGTCTTCGGCCGGTCGGTGCTCTGCCGCTCGATCTCGGTCTGCTTCTGCACCCGCTCGAGATATTCCTGGAAACGCATACGCACATCGGCGGACGCCTCGGCGGCCAGTTCCGTGGCGAGGTCGGAGTCGGGCGCGACCACGAAGAACGTCGCGCCATACAGCGTGTCGGGCCGAGTCGAGAAGACGGTGACCTTCTCGGCGCGTCCCTCGATCTCGAAGTCGATGTCGGCGCCCGTCGAACGGCCGATCCAGTTGCGCTGCATCTGCAGCACACGAGACGGCCAGTGCCCCTCGAGGGTGTCGAGGTCGTCCAGCAGGCGGTCCGCGTAGTCGGTGATGCGGAAGTACCACTGCGTGAGCTTCTTCTTGACGACCTCTGCACCGCAGCGCTCGCAGTGCCCGTCGACGACCTGCTCGTTGGCCAGGACCGTCTGATCGTTCGGGCACCAGTTGACCGCGCTCGACTTGCGATACGCGAGCCCCCGCTCATACAGCCGCTGGAACAGCCACTGGTTCCACCGGTAGTACTCCGGGTCGGACGTGTGCAGCTCACGGCTCCAGTCGAACGACACCCCGTACTGCCGGAACCCCGTCTTCTGCTGTGCGATGTTGGCGTAGGTCCACTCGCGCGGGTCGGCGCCCCGCTTGATCGCGGCGTTCTCGGCAGGCAGACCGAACGAGTCCCAGCCGATCGGGTTGAGCACGTTGTAGCCGCGATGCCGCCAGTAGCGCGCCACGATGTCCGAGTACAGGTAGTTCTCGGCGTGTCCCATGTGCAGGTCGCCCGACGGGTACGGGAACATCGCGAGCACGTACTTGCGCGGGCGGGTATCGCCCTCTCCGCCGGCCCGGAACGGGTCGTGCTCGGCCCAGAGCCGCTGCCACTTCGCCTGGATCGCGTGCGGATCGAAGACGCCGTCGGCCGGGGCGTCGATAGCGGAGGTCTGTGACACGGGGATAGCCAATCGGATCGGGTGGGATGCCGCGCGAAACGCGCATCCTTCAGGATACCAGCGGGCCCGTCACCACCCTTCGGGAGGCCGCGCTCCGATCGCGCGCAGGGGCGCGCGCGCCTTCAGCCCCACCTCGGCGACCTCCTCCGCGGCATCCGACAGCCAGGTGATGCCGCCGCCGGCACCCACATACGCGCCACCGGGGCGGGTGACGATGGACCGGATCACCATCGCGAGGTCGAGCCCCCCGGCCGCGCCGATCCACCCGAAGCACCCCGAGTAGACCCCGCGCGGACCCCCTTCGAGCCCGTGCAGGATCGTCATGGCCGACAGCTTCGGCGCACCGGTCATGCTGCCGGCGGGAAAGGCTGCGGCAAGCAGCGCCCCCACGCTCGTGCCCTCGGCGAGCCGTCCCGACACCGTGCTGACCAGCTGGTGCACGGCCGGGTAGCTCTCCACCTCCAGCAGGCGCTCCACCGTCACCGTGCCGGATTCGCACGCTCGCGCGAGATCGTTGCGCATGAGGTCGACGATCATGACGTTCTCCGCGCGTTCCTTGCGGCTGGCCAGCAGCTCGGCGGCCAAGGCCGCATCGGATGCGGCATCCGCACCGCGTGGGCGGGTGCCCTTGATCGGGCGCGTGCGCACCGTGCGGCCCTGCACCTGAAGGAACCGCTCCGGGCTCGCACTGACCAGCGCCACGCCGCCGGAGCGCACGATGCCGCCGTGATGCGCGGGCGTCGCCTCGCGCAGTGCACGGTGAGCACGCAGCGGGTCGATGTCGCCCTCGACGTCGAAGCGCGTCGTCAGGCACAACTGATACGCGTCGCCGGTGCGGATCGCCTCGCGGCAGCGTTCGATGAGCGCGGCGTACTCCCCCGGCTCGTGCCGGCCGCGGGCCGCGCGCTGCGGCGGCGCCGAGGCCCCGGCGACGCCGGGCGGATCGGCGACCACGGCCGGATCGATCCCGCCGTGGCAGGTCATCGTGCGTGCGGCGTGGTCGAACGCAACGAATCCGCGCACGGCCAGCCACAGCTCGCTCGGCACGTCGGCATCGGATGCCGCGACCGGCGCGCCCGCGGCATCCGCGCCCGGCTCGTAGCCGATCCAGCCCACCCAGCCGCCAGCGAAGAGGCCGGCGGCGGGCGCCGAGGGGTCGGCGGTGGCAGGCGCGGCATGCACGGCCGCCGCCTCGTCGGGCTCGCCCCACCCCGCCCAGCTGAACCCCGTGTCGGCGTCGGGTCCGGCATCCAGCCAGAACACTCCATCGTGCCGGGCGGCGATCGCGGTGAACACATCGGCGGGGTCGCGCCACGGCAGCGTCGTCGTGGCAGGAAGCACCTGGGGCATGCTCCCAGGCTAAAGGGAGCGAACGCCCCTATGCTCGGCGAGGTGAACGACCTGCTCACCGGCATGCTCGACGCGGTGCAGAGCGTCGCGCCGGTGTGGCGTGTGCTGATCGCCGGGGCCGCGATGATGCTGGAGACCAGCGTGCTCGTCGGCCTGTTCGTGCCCGGTGACACGATCGTCATCGTCGCAGGCACCGCCGTCGGCGCGTTCGCCGAGGGTGCGGGGCTGGTCGTGGCGATCGTCGTCGGGTCGCTGATCGGCGAGAGCATCGGCTTCTGGCTGGGGCGCGCGCTGGGCCCGCGCCTGCGCCACTCGGCGCTGGGCAGACGCATCGGCGAGACGCACTGGCAGCGCGCGGAGCGATATCTCACCCGGCGCGGCGGCCTGGCCATCTTCATCTCGCGCTTCCTGCCGGTGCTGCACTCGGTGGTGCCGTTGACGGTGGGGATGAGCGGGTACCGCTATCGCCGCTTCCTCGCCTGGACGGCGCCGGCCTGCCTCACCTGGGCCGGCCTGTATGTGGCAGTGGCCGGCATCGCGGCGGGCACCTATCGCGATCTCGCCGAGAGCCTGCACTTCGCCGGGTACATCTTCATCGGCGTGATGGTCGTCTTCCTGCTGCTGGTGGTGCTCGGAAAGAAGATCCTCGAACGCCTGGAGCGACGTCATCTGGTCGCCGACGCCGCCGAGCACGAGGCATCCGCCCCCGACTCAGCCGGTGCGGGGCCGTCCAGCGTGCGAGACTGAGACGGATGCCCGAGAACACCGCCGCGATCCGGCGCGCCGATGTGCTGTGGCTGGCGCGCCTGGAATACCGGCTGCACGCCTGGCGCGAGCGCCGCGCACGCAGACGTGGGCTGACGCCCACCGTGGCGGCGTTCCCCGGATACGGCGGCGCGGGATGGGTGCGCGTGCTCGGCCGGGTGCTCATCACGCCGCCAGCCCGGCGCGACGCCGGCGGCGAGTACGCGTCGGTACGCGGCTGGCGCAGCTTCCTGTCGGTGCCGATCGGCTTCGCGCAGGTGACGGTGCGCATCGACGGCGGCGTCCACGAGGTGGTGGCCGATCGGGGCGGCGTGGTCGACACCGTGCTGCCCGCCGACCTCGCGCCGGGCTGGCACACGATCGCGATGTCGGTCGAAGACGGCGAGCCGGTCGAGACGCGCGTGTTCGTCGTCGGCGACGACGTGCGGTTCGGCATCGTGTGCGACGTCGACGACACGGTGATGGTGACAGCCCTGCCTCGACCGCTGCTGGCGGCGTGGAACTCCTTCGTCGTCGACGAGCACGCCCGCCAGCCGGTGCCGGGCATGTCGGTGCTGCTCGAGCGCCTGGCACGCGAGCACCCCGGGGCACCGGTCGTCTACCTCTCGACGGGCGCATGGAACATCGGGCCGACGCTCGTACGATTCCTCAGTCGTCATCTGTTCCCCGCTGGCGCCGTGCTGCTGACCGACTGGGGCCCCACGCACGATCGCTGGTTCCGCAGCGGCACCGCGCACAAGGCCGCCAACCTCGAACGCCTGGCCGAGGAGTTCCCCGACGTGTCCTGGCTGCTGATCGGCGACGACGGGCAGCACGACGACGCCGTCTACACGGCGTTCGCCGGCTCGCACCCCGACAGCGTGGCGGCCGTGGCGATCCGCCGGCTGTCCTCGGCGCAGGCGGTGCTGGCCGGCGGCCGCACCACGGTCAACGACCACTCCGCATCCGCCGTGCCGTGGGTCAGCGGCGACGACGGCGCGGCGCTGCTCGAGCGCCTCGAGGAAGCCGGGCTCACCGGGCAGGACTGACCGCGCGACGTCGTGAGCACGACCTGTCCCGCACGCGCCCACGCACGCACGAGACGAGGAGATCTCACCGGACGAGTGCCGAATCCGGCGGACATGCCCTCATTCGGTGAGATCTCCTCTCCCGGTGAGGCCGGCGGATGCCACGACCCGGGCAGGCGCGACGCGGCGACGCGGATGTCCGCGCTCGCACGTAGGCTGGCGGCATGTGTGGACGGTTCGTGGTCACCGATGCGGGGTCTCAACTGGTCGACGTGCTGCACGTCGACGTCGTGGGCGACGATCTGCCGGCGCCCTCGTACAACATCGCACCCACCGATCAGGCGGCCATCGTGCTCGACTCGGCAAAGACCGAGCCGCCCACCCGTCGCCTCGAGTCAGCGCGTTGGGGGCTCGCGCCGTCGTGGGCGAAGGACGTCTCGGTCGGCGCGCGCGCGTTCAACGCGCGGGCCGAGGATGTCGAGGAGAAATCGATGTTCCGCAATGCGCTGATCAAACGACGCGCCGTGGTCCCCGCATCCGGGTACTACGAGTGGAGGAGCGCTGAGGGGCTGAAGATCCCGCACTACATCCATCCTGCCGACGACTCCCCGATGTTCTTCGCGGGCCTGTACGAGTGGTGGAAGAATCCCGCGCTGGCCGATGACGATCCCGCGCGATGGGTGCTCAGCTTCACGATTCTCACGCGCGACGCCATCGGGCACCTCGGGTCTATCCACGACCGGATGCCGCTGTTCCTCGATGCCGACTTTGCCGACGCGTGGCTCGACCCGACGACCGAGAACGTGGGCGACATCCTCGACGCCGCGGTCGATGCTGCACCCGACGTCGCCGCGGGCCTGGCCGACCACATCGTCTCGAAGGCGGTCGGCAACGTGCGCAACGACTCGCCCGAGCTCATCGAGCCGGCGCCGCCTCCTGTGCAGGAATGACCGGCGATACCGGCTGTTGGCGGTCGCCGGTACGGTGGAACCATTGCGATCCCGCACGAGGAGACACCCACAGTGAGCACGAACACTCCCCTGCCCCCGGCCGGCTGGTACTCCGACCCGCGGGGCGGCGGCGGACAGCGCTGGTGGAACGGCGTCGAATGGTCGACCGAGACGCGTCCGGCGCCGGCCGCACCCGCCGGCTATCCGGGCGCGGTCGCACCGCAGCCCGGGTACCCTGTACAGCCGACCGCACCGACGTACGCCGCGGCACCGCAGCCGGGCTACCCGGCACCGCAGCCGGGCTACCCCGCATCGCAACCGGGCTACCCCGCACAGCCCGGATACCCCGGGCAGCCGGGGTACGCCGCACAGCAGCCGGGGTACCCATACGCACTCCCGCCGACGGGCGCCTGGCGGTCAGCGATCGACAACCGTCCGGTCGTGACCGGTCTGGGCTCGGCCGTGCGGACCGTGTTCAGCAGGTACGCCCAGTTCGACGGCCGCGCGAGCCGCTCCGAGTACTGGTGGTGGGTGCTGTTGAACGCTCTGGTCATCGTGGTCGTCTACGTGCTCGGCCTCACGCTGGTCATCGCCGGTGCCAGCCGGAACAGCGCGGCAGGCGGCGGACTCGCGGTCCTGGGCAGCATGATGTTCCTGCTCATCTGGCTGTGGGAGCTCGCGACCCTCGTTCCGAACCTGGCCCTGACGATCCGCCGGCTGCGCGACGGCGGCTTCCACTGGGCACTGATCTTCCTCGCCCTGATCCCCCTCGGCGCCATCGCCCTGTTCGTCATGGCGTGTCTGCCCAGCAAGTACCCCTGATCGACCCCTGATCGCCTCCTGACCGGCGGCCGACCGGCGTCATCCTGCTCCCGAGCGTCCTGCCCCGCTCGTTCAGTGTCGCGCCACGATGGCCGCGGCATCCGTCCCGCCGGGCAGCACGCCGTACTGCCACCCGCGGTCGTCAGCCAGCCGTGCGCCGATGAACGCCTCGGCGTCGACGCTCGGCGCATGGCGCACCATGATGCTGGCCTGCAACGCCAGGGCGAGTCCCTCGGTGAGCCGGCGTGCCTGGGCGGCCGCAGCATTCCCGTCGGCGTTCGCGATCTCACGCAGCGCCGACAGCGTGCGGGCCACCTGCCGATCCAGCAGCGGATGGGCGCCGTCGGTCGTGGTCAGCTCCTCCCGCAGGGCCGCCGCCGACTCCGGGTCGCGGGCCAGGGCACGCAGCACGTCCAGCGCGATGACGTTGCCAGAGCCCTCCCAGATCGCCATGACCGGCTGTTCGCGAAAGCGCCGGCCCAGCGGGAACGACTCGATGTAGCCGTTGCCGCCCAGGCACTCCATGGCCTCGTACGCGTGCTGCGGGCCACGCTTGCACACCCAGTACTTCGAGACCGGCGTGGCCAGCCTCCGGAACGCCACGTCGAGCGCCGAGGCGTCGGCTTCGAACGCCTGCGCGAGCCTCATCCCCGTCAGCATCGCCGCCTCGGCCTCCAGCGCGAGGTCGGCCAGCACCGCCGTCATCGCGGGCTGGTCCACGAGCGGACGTCCGAACGCCGATCGGCCGCGCGCGTGCCAGACGGCTTCGGCGACGCTCTGCCGCATGCCTGCGGCCGTGCCCAGCACGCAGTCCAGACGGGTGCGCTGCACCATCTCGATGATCGTGCGCACTCCGCGGCCAGGTTCGCCGAGCAGCAGGCCGACGGTGCCGTCGAACTCGATCTCGGAGGACGCGTTCGATCGGTTGCCGACCTTGTCCTTGAGCCGTTCGATGCGGAACACGTTGCGCTCGCCGTGCGGCAGCACGCGCGGGACGAACAGGCACGACAGTCCCTCGTCGGTGGCCCCGCGCCGGGTCTGGGCCAGCACGAGGAAGGCGTCCGACATGGGCGCCGAGCAGAACCACTTGTGCCCGGTCAGCTGATAGCTGTGTCCGCTCACGTGCACGCCCACGGTCGTGTTCGCCCGGACGTCGGAGCCGCCCTGTTTCTCGGTCATCGCCATGCCGACCAGGGCGCTGGCCTTCTGGTCGGCCGGCAGCAGCCGTCGCTCGTAGCTGCGGGCGTACAGCCGGGGCAGCCACTCGTCGGCGACCCATGGCGACGCCTGCAGCGAGGCGACTGCGGAGTGCGTCATCGAGATCGGGCAGGCGTGCCCGGGCTCGACCTGCGCGAACAGCATGAACGTCGCCGCGCGCGCCACGGCCGCACCGGGCCGCGGGTCCGCCCACGCCGACGTGTGCGCGCCGTGTCCGACGGCCGCGGCGATCACGCGGTGGTACGACTCGTCGTACTCCACCTCGTCCAGGCGGAAGCCCCAACGATCGAAGGTGTGGGCGACGGGCGGATGCTGGTCGGCCAGCACGGCGTCGCGCTGGAACGTCGCACCGCCGACAAGGGTTCCCGCCTCGTGCAGCGCGGCATCCGCCCAGCCGGCGCCGAAGGTGTGCACGGCCTGCACGAGCGGCGCGTTCATCGCGTATTCGTCGACGTCGACACGCCAGTCGGGCTGGTTCTCCACGAGATGCGTGCCGCCGGGCTGGCGACCGCGGCCGAGTGTGGTCATGGCGTCACGTTACTGCGATCCGCAGCAGGCGGTCATCGCCCGGCCGCGGGGTGCCTCGTCCATCGGTGTTGTTCGTGAGCACCCAGAGACTCCCGTCCCCGGCGACGGCGACGTCGCGCAGACGCCCGCGTCCGTCCAGAACCGTGGCCGGGGTGCCGGACAGCGTGCCTGCCCGGGTGTCCACCCGCCAGAGCCGCTGGCCACGCAGACACGCGAGGTACAGCGTGTCGCCCTGCGCTGCCATGCCGCTCGGGCTAGCCTCGGCCGTCGGCCACTGCACGATCGGGTCGTGGAAGCGCGCATCGTGCGCGATCCCCTCGACCACCGGCCAGCCGTAGTCCGCGCCGGGCACGATCACGTTGAGCTCATCCCAGGTGTCCTGCCCGAACTCGCTGGCCCACATCACCCCGTCGGCTGTCCACGCGATGCCCTGCACATTGCGGTGGCCATAGCTGTACACCGCATTGCCGAACGGGTTGCCGGGCGCCGGCTGGCCACGCGGGGTGATCCGTAGGATCTTGCCGTTGAGGCTGTGTACGTTCTGCGCGTCGGCGGAGCGGCCGGCGTCGCCGGTGGTCACGTACAGCATCCCGTCGGGGCCGAAGGCGATGCGTCCGCCGTTATGATACGGGGCGGTCCGGATGCCGCTGAGCACGACTTCGGCCGCACCCAGCCGGTACGATCCGGGTCCGCCTCGCAGCGGCATCCGCACCACTCGGTTGTCGGTGGCCGTCGCATGATAGGCATACAGCCAGGTGCCACCGTCACCGGCCCACACGGCGATGCCGCCCAGTCCGGCCTCGGCAGAGGCCACCACGTCGGGCACCGTGCCCACGCGGCGCATGGCCCCGGAGGTGCGCAGTTCGACGATCCCGCCGTCGTCGCGCTGCGAGATCAGCGCTCCTCCTCCGGGCATCGGGATCACCGACCAGGGCGCGCGCAGCCCGTCGGCGAGGGTCGTCGGAGTGGCCCGGTGCGTCTGGCCGCGCGCTGGCGTCGACGCTGGCGTCGACGGCGGCGCTGGTGGCGGCGTGGGCACCGGCGTGGGATCGCATGCGCACAGCGCCAGCACCACGGCGACCGCCGCCGCCGTGCCGATCCTCCGCAGGCGCGTCATCACCCGTTCCGTCCTCGGCTTGTCCGTGGTCCTTCAGCTTCCGCCGGCGCGGCTTTGCGCGCAACCCACCCACGACCGCCGTCGCGGTGCCAGGATGGGGATGCCCGCTCCGTTCCGCCACTGGAGGCCTCTGTGTCCGCACCCGACGACACCCTGCCCGCAACCGTCCCGCCCGGCACCACGCTCATCGAGCGCACCGGCATCGAGATCATCCCGGAGGCCTCCCGCACCGCCAAACCGCGCGACCTGTTCTGGCCCTGGTTCGCGGCGAACGTGTCGGTGTTCGGCATGTCCTACGGCTCGTTCGTGCTGGGCTTCGGCGTCTCGCTCTGGCAGGCCACGATCGTCTCGATCATCGGCATCGTCGTGTCGTTCTTCCTGTGCGGACTCATCGCCATCGCCGGCAAACGCGGCTCGGCCCCGACGATGATCCTTTCGCGTTCCGCGTTCGGCGTGCAGGGGCAGAAGCTGCCAGGCATCGTGTCGTGGCTCACCTCGATCGGGTGGGAGACGTCGCTGGCGATCACCGCGGTGCTGGCGACCACCACCGTGCTGCGCGAACTGGGCTGGGTCAACGGCGGCGACGACATCGCCGTGAAGATCGTCGCGACGATCGTCGTGGCCGCGCTCATCGTCGCGGCATCCGTGCTCGGCTATCACACCATCATGAAGCTGCAGTCGGTGCTCACCTGGCTGACCGGCATCATGACGATCCTGTTCCTGATCCTGACGTTCCAATACATCGACTGGACCGCCGCGTTCTCGCACCCGAACGGCACGCTGGCCCAGACCATCGGTGCCCTGGTCATGGTGATGACCGGGTTCGGACTGGGGTGGATCAACATCGCCGCGGACTGGTCGCGCTACCAGAAGCGCACGGCCTCCGACGGACGCATCATCGCCTGGAACACGATCGGCGGGTCGGTCGCACCGATCGTGCTGGTGTTCTTCGGCCTGCTGCTGGCCGGGTCGGACAAGAAGCTCTTCGACGCCGTGCAGAACGACCCGATCGGCGCGCTGGCCGTGCTGCTGCCGAACTGGGCACTGTTCCCGTTCCTCATCGTCGCGATCCTGACGCTGATCTCCGGTGCGGTGCTTGGCATCTACTCATCGGGCCTGACACTGCTCAGCCTCGGCATCCGCATCCCCCGTCCCGCCGCCGCGGGCGTGGACGGCGTGATCCTCACCGTCGGCACGATCTTCGTCGTGTTCTTCGCGACGAGCTTCATCGGGCCGTTCCAGTCCTTCCTGATCACCCTGGGGGTGCCGATGGCCTCGTGGGCCGGCATCCTCATCGCCGACATCCTGCGCCGGAGGAAGGACTACGACGACGCCGCACTGTTCGACGCATCCGGTCGATATGGCGCGTTCGACTGGACGTCGATCCTGACGATGGTGGTCACGACGGTGATCGGCTGGGGGTTCGTCATGAACCAGATTCCCGACACGCCGTGGAACGACTGGCAGGGCTACTTCCTCGACCTGTTCGGCTGGCGCGACGACTGGGGCTATGCGAACCTCGGCGTGCTGTTCGCGCTGGTGCTGTCGTTCCTGGTCACCTGGTTCGTCCGTGCGCGCAAGATCCGCGCCCAGGAGGCCACCGCGTGAGCGAGCCCTGGCTCGTCGTCGTCGATCCGCAGACCATCTTCGCCTCGCCGGACTCGCCCTGGGGCTCGCCGTTCTTCCGCACCGCGCTGACCAACATCCGACGCCTCGCCGACGCCTTCGACGACCGCGTGATCGTGACCCGCTGGGTGCCGACCGCCGATCGCGAGACGTCGTGGGGCGCGTACTTCGCGGCCTGGCCGTTCGCGGACAAGCCCGCCGACGACCCGCTCTATGCGCTGGTGCGGGATGCCGCGGGGCTGTCGACGCGTCCAACGCTGGATCTGCCGACTTTCGGCAAGTGGGGGTCGCAGCTGCAGCAGATCACCGGACCTGCACCGCGTCTCGTTCTCTCCGGCGTGTCGACGGACTGCTGTGTGCTGTCCACGGCGCTACCGGCCGCCGACGCCGGGGCGTGGGTGACCGTCGCCGCCGATGCCTGTGCGGGGTCGACGGCCGAGAACCATGCCGCGGCGCTGCAGGTGATGGGTCTGTACCCGCCTCAGATCACGATCGGCGACACGGCCGCGGTGCTCGGGGCGCTGTGAGCGCGAGCGGGACGGACAGCGTCGGCTCGCGACGGTGAACACCGCGACCAGGTGCGTCTGGGAGAAGCCGCCCGTTCTCCCCGTCCACGGCGTATCGTTGTCACTGAGGCAGCGATCATGAATCCCGTTGCAGGCGACCGTATCCGCATCCACGGCACCACGGTGGGTGCCGCGGAACGCTATGGCCAGATCGTCGAGGTACGCGCACACGGCGACGCGACCACGCTGGTCGTGCGCTTCGACGACGGACACGAGTCGGTGCTCGCCCCGGGCACGGACTGCGAGATCCTTCCCGCCGATTGACCGCTTGCATCGGCTGCCGTCACCGTTCTCGCGAAGGTCAGGCGGCGTGTCCCTGCACGAACCGCGATGCGGTGGCGTCCCTCAGGCCCGCATCCGGGACCAGGGGCGGGACCGAGCGATCGTCGGGCAGCTCGACGGTTGCCGCCAAGCGGATGTCACGTGATGACGCACCGATCTCGACGTAGAACTCGCCGCCTTCGCGGCGCCACAGGCCACGACGACCATCGCCTCGATCGGCCACGGCATCCCAGTATGAGAAGTCACGGCTGTGCAGGTCGAAGGCGACCCGGACCGACTCCCCTGGCCCCACACGCACCTTCTCGAACCCGCGCAGCTCGCGCACCGGCCGGTCGACCTCGGCGTCGGGGTCGCCGACGTAGAGCTGGACGACCTCGTCTCCCTCACGATCGCCTGAGTTGCGGATCGTGCAGGACGCCCGCACACGGCCGGCGTCGGCGTCGACGATCTCCACGGCCAGATCCTCGTAGTCGAACGACGTGTACGACAGGCCGTGCCCGAACGGATAGCGCACGGCCCGGTCCAGCGCGTCGTACCAGCGGTAGCCGATGAAGACGCCTTCCCCGTACAGCACGGTCCCCCGCTCGCCGATCCGGTGCGGCATGCCCGGCGTGTCTTCCACACGCAGCGGGAAGGTCTCGGCGATCCTGCCCGACGGGTTGGTGCGGCCGAACAACACGTCGGCGATCGCGGCGCCCATCCCCTGACCGGCCAGCCAGGTCTCCACGATGCCGTCGACGCGATCGTGCCATGGCTGCATGGACACCGCCGATCCGCTGGAGAGCACGACGACGAGCGTCGCTCCGGTGCGCTCTCGCAGATCGGCCAGACGCGCGATCAAGGCGACCTGATCGCCCGGCAGGTCGAGCGTCTCGCGGTCGTTCGCCTCCTGCTCGTACGCCAGCGGAAGCCCGGTGAACACCACGATCGTCTCGGCCCGCGCGGCCGCCTCGACCGCCTCGTCGATCAGACGCATGGCGGATGCGGACAGGGGCGCCCGGTCGGTGCGCTGGACAGCGGCGGCAAGCTGGAGCTCCTCGGCCAGGATCGCGGATCGCCGGGTGAGCTGCGAGCGCACGTCCTGGAAGGTCGTGCGGCCACGGGCGGCGAGGACGGCGAGGTTGTCGTCCTGATACGCGTTCTTGACCGCGCAGAAGTAGCCGGGCGCATACCGCACCTGCTCCCCCGCGATCGCACGGATCGCATCGAGCGGCACGTCGACGCGCACGGGATCGACACCCGACGACCCGCCGCCCTGGATGCGCGCGTGCTCGGCGAAGGCGCCGATCACGACCGTGGTCCGACGCGGATCCAGCGGAAGCACAGGTCCCTGCCCATCCGGCCCGATCTCGTTACGTAACAGCGTGATGCATCCCGCGGCGGCCTCGCGCGCGAGCGCATGGTGCTCGTCGGCGTGCAGCAGCTGCAGCTGCCTTCTCGTGAGCCGCTCGCCGGCGACATGGCCGAGGCGCATCACCGGGCCGTCCGCCCAGTCCGGGCCGGGGTAGGCGCGCGCCACCAGTTCCAGCACACGGCGGGCGCTGGCCTCGACCACCGACTCGTCGAGCTCGCCAGCACGGACGGCGGCGACGATCTCCGCGTCCGTCCTGCCGGCGGTCCCCGGCATCTCCAGATCGAGCCCGGCTCGCAGTGCAGCGACACGGTCGTGCACGGCATCCCAGTCCGAGACGACAGCGCCGCGATATCCCCAGTCCTCGCGCAGCACCTCGGTGAGCAACCAGCGGTTCTGCGAGGTGTGCACTCCCAGGAGCCGGTTGTACGAGCACATCACCGTCCACGGGGCGCAGTGCCGGACCACGTGTTCGAACGCCGCGAGGTAGATCTCGCGAAGCGTGCGTTCGTCGGCGACGACCGAGATCCGCGTACGTTCGATCTCCTGGTTGTTCGCCGCGAAGTGTTTCAGTGAGGCTCCGACTCCCATCGACTGGAGGCCTTCGACGTAGGCGGCACCCAGCTCGCCGGAGTGCACGGGGTCTTCGGAGAAGTACTCGAAGTTGCGCCCGCACAGCGGCGAGCGCTTCATGTTCACGCCCGGGCCCAGGACCACCTGGACCCCCTCGGCGCGGGCCTCGGCACCGATGGCCGCGGCGACGCGGCGCATCAGGCCGCGATCCCAGGAGGCTCCCATCGCGGATGCGGTCGGGAACGCCGTCGCCGGCACCCAGACCATGTCCACCCCGGTCTCCTTGCGCAGCCCGTGCGGGCCGTCGCCCAGCTCGATCGCGGGGATCGGCGCCGGCAGCTCCGGCCGATCGACGGCCGCGGTGAACCAGTCGTCGACACCGGACAGCAGCGAGGCCTTCTCTTCGAGCGTGAGTGCGGCAAGGAGTGCCTCGACGTCAAGGGCGGTGGCGGGCATGTGTGCTTCCTCCCGGAAGACGAGGACTCTGGCAGGTCGTGGCGGTCAGGTCGTGAGAAAGCCGTCGGGATGGTCGTCTCGGGCGAGCCCGGTCAGCTGCGAGGTCAGCTCGACCCCGCCCTCGGCGAGGGCGTCGAGCACCACGCCTTGCAGCGGTGACGCATGGGCGACGCTCACTGTGGCTGCCGGCGCGACACGGTCGAGCTCGTCGACGAGCGCGACACGCAGTGCAGGGTGTTCGGATGTCACGACCGAGCCGTTCAGGAGCACGGGCAGATCGCCGCTGTCCAGACGCGATCCCACCCGCGTCGCACACCACTGGGCGTAGCGCACGAACGCGGCGGCCTGGTCGGCGACGATGCGTGCGGCGACCTCGTCGCCATCAGAGGCCAGCGCGAGAACGAGCCGCGACGACCTCCACAGCTCGGTGGGCGGCAGCGCCCCGAAGCGCCGGGTGAACAGGTGTCGCAGCCGCCCGGCATCCGGCACGTCGTACTGCGCGCACAGCGCCTCGGAGAGCCGGGTCGACGGGCCGATGCCCATCCACGCGCGGCACGCCGCTGCCAGGGCGCTGTTGCCGAGCCCTTGGCCGCCGAGGTCGTCGAACACGTACATCCCGGAGAACTCTTCGCGCCCGTCCGCAGCGCGTGCGGCGACGGCCGGACCGGTGCCGGCCGTGATCGACACGCCGACGCCCGACCCGTCGATGAGACGCAGCGAGGCGAAGCCGTCGTTCTTGATGCTCCACCGCCGCATGCCTGGGAACCGGCGACGAAGGTGTGCATCCCAGAAGTCGGCGTCTTCCGGGAAGTCCACGCCGGCCAGCCGGAAGGCTGCAGAACAGACGTCCGCAGCCTCCGCTCCGGCCTCGGCCAGTGCGGCCTGCACCGCGCCGAACACGGCCTCCTGCGCGATCTCGACGCTGGCGGCGCCATAGATGTCGCCGCGACCGCCGCGGCCCCGTCCGAGCACGCGCCCGGAGCGGTCGACCAGCAGCGCGACGGTCTTGGAATTGCCTCCGTCGACCGCGAGAAAGCAGGATCCGGGATGCGGAGCACCGTCGTCCATGGTCAGTTCAGGAGCCGCTCGGGCAGGTACGCGCGGTGCGCGTACGCCATCTCGTCGTAGAGCTCCTCGGCGACGCGCAGGGTGGGCACCATCGGGTTCGCGGCCAGTGCCCGGATGCCGTCGGCGCGCGTGCCACGCCATGCCGCCTCGGCGGCCAGGTACTGGTACTCGGCGAGCTGCTGCACGATGCCGCGCACGGCGTGCGGCAGCGGCTTCTGCGGCAGCGGGGTCACGCCCGTGCCGTCGACGGTGCACCACATCTCCACGACGACATCCTCGTCGAAACCGGGCAGCGCCCCGCCGACGTTCGGGAGGTTCACCGGAAGGCGTGCCGGCGCGTCGTTGTAGTACGCGCTCATGACGTCGATCGCCAGCTCGAGCTCGTGGATGCCCCCGCGCGAGCGCTTCGGGTCCAGCAGCGGCACATCGGCCTGCGCCTGTTCCTCATAGTGCTCCCAGTATCCGGGAAGCGCGGCCAGCAGGTCCTCGGCACGCGTCGTCGGAGCGCCCTGCAGCTCGCGGAGGACCTCCTCGCGGAAGTAGTAGTACTGGAAGTAGTCGGAGGGCACCGATCGCATCGCGACGGCGAGCTGCAGCATCCTCTTCTCGTGCGCTCCCAGCGTCGGGTCGTCCTTGCGCACCTCCCATGCCGCCTCCAGCAGCGGCATGAGATCGCCGCCGTCATAGGTGTGCTCGGTCGACCAGCAGTTGTGGTTCACGCCCGCCATCACGACGTTCGCACGCGCCGGGTCGAGACCGGCCGCATTCAGCACGGTGTTCGGGAAGACGATCGGGCCCTCGCACATCGACCAGATCCTGCGGTCGGTGAACCGCGAGACCGCCTGCGAGACGATGTTGACCGGGTTCGTGTAGTTGAACAGGATCGCCTCGGGCGCCACGGCGTCGAGGTCGCGGATGATGTCCTCGTAGATGTGGATGGAACGCAGCGACATGAAGAAGCCGCCCGGCCCCTGAGTCTCCTGACCGATCACCCCGTGCTTGAGCGGGATCCGCTCGTCCAACGCACGGGCCGCGAAGTCACCGGGACGGAAGCTGGACAGAACCGCGTCGGCATCGGCGAGGGCCGCACGCCGGTCGGTCGTCGAGGTGATCGCGATGTCCAGCCCCTTCGCCTTGGCGATCTTGGTGCCGATCGTCTGGACGGCCTGCAGGCGCTCCGGATTCACGTCCTGGATCACAATCTGTGATCCGTCGAACTCCTCGCCGTGTTCCAGGATCGACGCGATCGTCCCCGCGCCGCGCGAGGACCCGCCGCCGATGTAGACGAGCTTGATAGCAGCCATGAAGAGATGTTTCCTTACTAGTGGTGGGCGGGTGGACAGATCAGACGGGAAGGGCAGCAGCGTCGCGGTCGACCAGGAGCGCCGCGTCGCGACACTCCGTGACGATGGTGGCCGGCCAGTCCGGCTCGTACGCCTGCGCGGTCGAGATCCGCGCGAACGCCTTCCTCTTGTACGGGCCGGCGAGGATCATCACCACGGAGGCGGACAAGCGCACGATGGTGTCGATCCCTACCGTCACGCCGTTGTGCGGGACCATCTCGAGGCGGGTGAACTCCGGGAAGGTGCCCATGTTGTCACGGCGCGTGGCCTCACCGAGTTCGACGATGTGCGTGCGAGCGTTCTTGGCAGTGCCCGGCTGATTGAACGCGACATGCCCGTCGCTGTCGCCGGATGCCAGCAGGAACAGGTCGATGCCCCCGGCGGTCTCGATCCGCACGTCGTACGCCGCCGGATCGGCCGGGTCGGCGGTCCAGATCTGCGTGGGCGGGCGCGTGCCGGCCGCCCGGCAGGCGCGGGCGATGGGCTCCAGGATGTCGTGCCTCGCAAAGCGCAGGCAGGAATACGACGCCTCGGGGTCCACGATGTGGAAGCCGCTGTCTCCGTCGGGAAGCACGTAGTCGTCCATCATCACGATGATCAGCGTCGACAGGTCGGCGCCCGACGCGGCCCGGCGAGTCAGCGCGGCATATACCGGCACGGCGGTGCGTCCGCTAGGACAGCCGAGCAGGAACGGCCGACCGGCCTTGGCGGAGATCTTCTCGAGGATGAGGTCCGCCACCGTCTCACCGATCGTGGCGGTGTCGGGCAGGACTCGGGGCGTCAGTTGCACGGTAGGGCTGCTTTCCTTGGTATCGACGTGTGTATTTCGGTCATTCCTTGATGGCTCCGGCGAGCATCCCGGAGATGAACTTCCGCTGGAAGATCACGTAGAGGATCAGCACCGGGGCGGCGACGATGAGGCCGCCGGCCGCCATCAGATTGATCTGCGTGACGTACTTTCCCTGGAAGACGCCCAGGGCCACGGTGGCCGTCTGGTTGTCGCCGTGCAGGAACACGAGGGACAGGAAATAGTCGTTCCAGGTCCACATGAAGTTCAGGAGGATCAACGTGTAGACCGCGGGCATGATGTTCGGGGCGGCAATCGACCACAGCATCCGGAACGGGCCGGCGCCGTCGATCTCCGCAGACTCGAAGACGCCGCGCGGCAGCGCACGGAACGCCGCACGCATCCAGAAGATGCCGAACGGCACCCCCATCCCGGTGTGGATGAGGATCACACCGAAGAGGTTGTCGGTCAGGCCGAGCGTTCTGAACTGGTAGTACAGCGGGACGATGATCACCTCGAGCGACACCATCATGCCGAACAGCACCAGCGGGAACAGGAAACGGTCCGCCAAGACGCCCAGGACCCCGAACGCATAGCCGCCCAGCAGCGCCAGCAGGACGCTGAGCACGACCACCGCGGAGGCGATGATCAGCGACACGGTCATCGAGCGGCCGAACTCGGCCTGGGTCCAGGCGGTCAGGAAGTTCCCCCACTGCAGGTCGGCAGACGGGCGCCCGGCGCGGTCGGGGCTGACGGCGGCGGCGATGAAGGTGCCCACCGGCCACAGCACGATCAGCGCCATGACCGTGAGGATCAGGTAGTTCCAGATCTTCTCCGTGTGGGAGGTCATGCTCACTCCTTCTCCGAGACACGGGTGATCACAAGCGCGATGACCAGGCACAGGACCGCCATGACGACGCCGATGGCGGCGGCCTGTCCGACATCCGGGTTCACGAACGCGGCCTTGTACAACGCGATGGCCGGGGTCTGCGTCGCTGTTCCCGGGCCGCCGCGGGTGGTGATCCAGATCAGATCGAATGCGCGCAGCGCACCGGTGATCGTCAGGGTCAGCGCGACGGCGATCTGGCCGCGCAGCCCCGGGAGGGTCACCGAGAAGAACTCACGGATGGGGCCCGCGCCGTCCATCCTGGCGGCCTCGTACAAATCCGTGGAGACCGACGCGGCCCCGGAGATGAACAGCACCATGCAGAATCCGAACGTCACCCAGGTTCCGATGAGGCCGACCGCCGGCAGCGCCCAGGTGAAATCCCCCAGCCAGTTCTTCGCGAAGGCGTCCAGACCGATCGCCCGCAGCGCCTCGTTGATCGGCCCCTCCGGTGCGTACATCCGCTTGAACAGGAGCGCGATCACGACGCTGGTCAACACCTGCGGGAGAAAGAAGATCCACCGGTAGACCGCCATGCCCGGCTGCTTTGCACGGATGATCAGGGCTGCCGAGAGCAGACCGAGCGCGATGGGCAGCAGCGCGAAGAACACCAGCAGGATCAGCACGTTGCCCAGGGTGGAGCGCAGCACCGGGTCGGTGAAGAAGCTGACGTAGTTGCGCACGCCGACCCAGACCGCCGCCGTGACGCCATCCCACTTATAGAAGGAGTACTGCACCGACTGGATCATCGGCCACAGCACCACGACCGCGTAGAGGGCAAGGCCCGGCGCGGCGAACAGCAGGCCTGCACGGCGCGAGCGCCGCCGTGCCCGTGAGCTGCGCCGGCGCCGCGACCCGGCCGTGGTGATCGACTCGGTCACGCTGGAGTCGCCGTCGTCCGTCCGTGCGGGGACGGCGACTCCTGCGTTGGACGTGGTCATCGGCTCAGTCTCCGGCGAGGAACTTGTCCCGGTCGGTGTCGACCGCCTTGGTGAAGGCCTCGGGCGTGATCTTGCTTGCCAGCAGCAGCTGCGTGTTCTGCGAGATCGTGTCGAGCATCGTCGGGCTCGACCAGTCGAAGTACGGCACGTACCCGTCATCGGCGTCGAGGGTTGCGGTGGCCGCGACCTCGTTCTGCTGGCTGAGCTTGTCAGGGATGGTCACGCCAGGGTTCAGCATCGGCACCAGCCCGAGGTCGACGGCGGCCTGGCTCGCCTCCTTCGACATGAGGAAGTTCAGGAACGCAGCCGCGACATCGGGATGCTTGGACTTGGCCGAGATCACCATGGCCCCCGGTGCGGCACCGACACCCACAGTGCTCGAGCCGGATGCCTGCGGGAGCTGGATGTAGCCGAACTTGTTCAGCTGGTCACCGGACAATCCGAGCGAGCCGGTGTACTCGAAGCGGAAGACGCCCTTGCCGTCGACGAAGTCGGCCAACGAGGTCTGATAGTCGATGCCCTGGAAGTTCGGGGTCAGCCAGCCGTTCTTCGCCCACTGCTTCAGCGTCGTGGCGGCTTCGGTCATGCCCGTCTTGCCTGCCGTGACATCCTTGCTGCCGTAGACGAAATCGTTGATGTCCTTCTCCGACCCATAGACGGCCTGCAGACCCAGCAGAGCCGCGGTATTGCCGTCGACACCGCTGTAGCTGAACGGGATCTGGCCAGCGTCCTTCGCCTTGGCGGCATCCTTCTCGAGCTCGTCGAGCGTCTTGGGCGGCTGAACGCCAAGCGCCTTGAGCTTGTCGACGTTGTAATAGATGCCGATCAGCGACGCGCGGGCGAGGGGCGTCGCGAACCATGAGCCCTCGCCGATCGTGCGGAAGTCGGTCGTGAACTGGTTCTGCCGGGCGATGGTGGAGGGGACCTTGTCGTTCCAGCCGTATAGCTTGGCATACGCGTCCAGATTCAGCACCAGGTTGCCCTTGGCCAGTGTGCCCAGCGACGACCAGCCGTTGTTGGCCGACGCGATGTCGGGGCCGCTCGCGTCCTGCAGCTGC